>JANNKD010000318.1:0-16089 GCA_031396115.1 Gammaproteobacteria bacterium | reverse complement strand
CCATGGCCGGCACCTCGACCAACACGACGCTCGTGCAGACCGCCAACATCGTGTTCGGCGGCAGCGGCGCCAGCCGCACCGAGACCGTGACCCCTGCGGCGAACCAGTTCGGCAGCGCAACGATCACGCTGACCGTGACCGATCCGGACGGCGGCTTGGCGCAGGAGCCGTTCCTGCTGACCGTGAACGCGGTCAACGATGCGCCGGTGCTGACGCCGATTCCCGACCAAGGCGCCACCGATTTCGCGCTGTTCTCCTTCCAGACGGTCGTCAGCGATGCCGATCCGGGCGATTCGAAGAGCTACGGCTTGTCCGGAGCCCCAGCCTGGCTTGGCATCTCGTCGGGCGGCCTCATCAGCGGCACGCCGCCGATCGGAACCGCCGGCACTTTCAACATCACCGTCACGGTGACCGACGGCGCGGCCGCCTCGGCCAACGACCTGTTCGTGCTGACGGTCACGGCGCCGGACACCGACGGCGACGGCATGCCGGACAGTTTCGAGACCCTGCACGGTTTCGACCCGAACGACCCGAGTGACGCCGCGGAGGACGCCGACGGCGACGGCGTCAGCAACCTCGACGAGTACCTGGACGGCTCGGACCCGACGGTGGACGACATCGCACCCTTCGTGACCGCGCCGGCCGATCGCGTCATCCCATCGACGGGCTACATCACCGTGGTCGACATCGGCGCGGCGACCGCTACGGACGGGCTCGACGGCGCGCTGACCGCGACCTCGGACCTTGTGTCCACCGCGCTGCGGCCGGGTCGGTACGTCGTGACGTGGACCGCCCAGGATGCGAACGGCAACGTCGGCACCGACACGCAGCAGGTGGACGTGCTGCCGCTCATCGAGTTGCAGGGCCTGCCGGCCGTGGCCGGCGAGGGCGGCCCGGCGGCGGTGCTGGCCCGCATGAACGGCGATGCGCCGGAGTATCCGGTCCAGATTCCCTACACCGTCGGTGGTACGGCCGGCCCCGCGGACAGTGATGCCGTGGCCGGCACGATCACGATCAACGGCGGAGATGTCGGGTTCCTGCTCATTTCGATCACGGACGACGGCATCCCGGAGCCGGCTGAAACGCTGGTGATCACAGCCACCAGCGCCACCAACGCGGTCCTGGGCGTCCACGCGAGCGTGACGATCCCGATCGGCGCCGGCAACGTCCCGCCGCAGATCTTCAGCATGTTTGGAATGCAGAACGGACTGACGCGACTCACGGCGTATACGGCCGACGGCACGTACGTAGTGGACGGCGCTGCGTTCGACGGCAACGGCGATACGCTGACGTACAACTGGAGCGGTTCGGACAACGCGCTCGGGATCGACGCGGTGACGACGCCGACCGCGAGCTTCGATCCGTCCGGCATCGCGCCGGGGGCGTATACGGCTCGCGTGCAAGTGTCCGACGGCAACGGCGGCACGACCGCGGCGAGCATCCTGTTCGTCGTCGCGACCGGGACCTCCTCCGACTTCGATTCCGACTCCGACGGCATCCCGGACAGCGTCGACTCCGTGAGCACCTACGCCGCTGTGCTCGCCGACCAGGCCGGGGACCTCGCGACGGAGGCGCGGCTCGAGACCGATCCGCAGCACAGCCTGCGCCGCGGCCGCACTTCGCTCGCGGCCGGCCGCACCGGCGCGCTGATCGCGATGTCCGACATCGTCGCCTTCGGCGTCGGCGGCGGCGGGCTGCCACTCGGGGCTGACAGCTTCGACCATATCGGCGGTATCTTCGACTTCGAGATTCACGATCTGAACCCAGGCGACACCGCACGCGTCGTGCTGCCGCTGCAGACGGCGATCCGCGCGGGCGCCGTGTACCGCAAGTTCAATCCGGTTGCCGGCTGGCACGACTTCGTGGAGAACGCGAACAACAGCGTGGCCAGTGCCTTCTCGGCCCTCGGCCAGTGCCCGGGTCCCGCCAGCGACGACTACGCAGACGGCCTGCAGCCGTTCGCCGACTGCGTGCGCCTGACGCTCAATGATGGCGGCCCCAACGATGCCGACGCCGTCGCCGACGGCGTCATCCGTGACCCCGGTGGCGTGGCCGTCACGGTCGCTGCGGCCGGCGACGACACGGCGTCCGTCAGCAGCGGCGCTTTCCTTGCGTTCCTGCTGCCACTGGCGGCGCTGCTGAGGCTGCGGCGCCGCGCGGCGGCGGCGCTGCTGGCGCTCGCGGCCCTGCTCGGGCCTGCGCCGGCGCAGGCCGAGCACCACATCCGCATTCACTACAGCGGCGACCTGGCCAGCGGCTTCGACAACAACGTCACCACCGCCCAGAACGACGCCGATATCAGGGAAAGCGGCTTCGCCAGCGCCGGCGGCAACGTGGACTACTTCCGGCAGTTGAACCTGTTCACCACGCTGCAGCTGCGCGGCAGCCTGCAGGGCGAGTACTGGAACAGCTTCGACGGCCTCAATAACGGCAAAGCCGTCGGCATGGCGCGCCTTCTGTACCGCGCCAATGGCGATTTCTTCACGCCGACGCTGGCGGCGTGGCTGTCGGCGTCGGTCTCGGAGTTCGACAGTGCGATCCGCGACAGCAACGAGTACCGCATCGGCGTGTTTGCGCTCGAGCAACTGACCACGCAGGTCACCGGGCGCTTCGCCCTGATGGCCAACCAGCGCGAGTCGGACGGCGCGGTCTTCGACCTGTCGGGTTATTCGGCCGCGCTGAACGTCGACTGGATTCCGGTGCCGCGCGCGACCGTTTACACCGGCTACCAGTACTACGACGGCGGCGTGACCTCGACCGCCACGCCCTCGCTGGCCATCGGCCTCGCCGCAGAGGCGATCGAGCCGGACGATGCCTTCGGCGGTCTCGCCGGCGGGCTGCGCGCCTATCGCCTCGACGCCACCGCGCACATCGTGACGCTCGGCTACAACCAGGCGCTCTCGCGCCAGCTGTCGGTCGACGCGCAAGCCCAGTACATCACGACCAGCGCCGACTTCGGCATCGAGTACGAAAAGATGGTCGGCGTGATCAGCCTGCTGGCGAAGTTCTGAGCATGAAACGCATCGTGTTCGTGCTGTGCACGGCGGCGCTGCTGGCGGCCTGCTCGCGCGGTGACGACGCGGCCGAGACCGCGGCGCCGGAGATCACCGAGAAGTTCGCCGGCAACCACTTCCTGCAGTACCTGGACCAGCAGCCGAGTCTGGCCGCGGGCGATTACGCGTTCAGCGTCCGCGCCGCCACGGGCACGGTGAGCTTCACGATCCAGGTCACGCTGGACGATGGCACCGCGAGCACGCTCAGCGGCTCGGCGGACACGGCCGGTGTGACCACGACCGGCAGCATGCAGGTCGTGCTGCCGCGGGCCGGCGGCCTCACCGCGGCGATGACCGGCTCAGGCGCCGCCTGCCTGTACCTGCTCGTCGGCGGCGCGGTGCTGTTCCGCGAGGGCGACGCCGACGCCGCCGACGGTGACTGCGATGCCGGCGATAGCGCGCCGTCGCTCGACCTGCCCGCGTCGAAGACCAACGACGCCAGCTACGCCGCGGCGTACTACGCGACCATCGACCCGACCGGGGCGCGCGACACGCTGGCCGGGTTCCAGGCGGTCAACAATTTCGGCGCGGGCGACACGCACGTGATCTTCCGCGACACCAAGGACCTCGGCTACGGCCGTGACATGTACTTCCACGACAACGCCGATGGCACCTGCGCGTTCTACGTGAACAATTTCGTGGTGACCGACCTGCCGGGCCAGACCTACGGTCCGCTGAACCTGGACGCCGCGATCGCGCAGGTCAAGCGCTACCACCTCGGCACCAACGCCATCGAGTACGGCCCGATCGACGTGGACGGCGTCCCCGGCGGCGACGACATCAACGGCGACGGCACGTTCGATGCCGCAGACTATTTCCCACGCTTCTACAACTTCTCGTCGACGCCGCCCTACGAGCGGCGCGACACGGTTGATCTGGACGGCAAGGGCGAGAAAGCCATGCCGGTGCCGTGCATCGTCTGCCACGGCGGCCGCGCCGATCCGCTGCTGCCGGACGGCTCGTTCCCGCGCAGCGGCGACACCTTCTCGCAGCTGCAGCCGCTCGACGTTGGCACGTTTGAGTACGCCGACGCCTCGCCCTGGACGCGGGCCGAAGTCGAGGTCGGGCTCAAGGCGATCAACACCGCGGTCTACGACTCCTACGCGGCGCTCGACAATCCGCCGCTCGGGCAGTGGGATTCCTCGATGGCCATCGAGATGCTGGAGGCCTGGTATGGCGGCGCCGGGCTGCCGGGCGCGTTCGACGACGACTACGTGCCGGTGGGTTGGCAGCCCGACCCGAGCGACGGTTCGCCGCCGGCCGGCGCCGACGACCTCTACCGCGACATGCTGTCGACCAACTGCCGCACCTGCCACCTGCTGCGCGGCTCGCAGCACCAGAGCGACATCGATTTCACCAGCTGGGACAAGTTCATCGGCTTCGACGCGCGCATCGAGGAGCTGGTGTTCGACGAGGGCCTGATGCCGCTGGCGACGCTGACCTTCGACCTGTTCCACGACTCCGGCTTCCTGGCGGAAATGCTCGCCTCGTTCCTGCCGGACTTCAGCCGCTACGACACCAATGGCGCGCTGCTGCTGCCGGGCCGGCCGATCGCGAAGGCTGGGCCCGATCGCGCGAGTCCTTCGCCGGTCGACGTCTCGGGCGCCGCGAGCGTGTTCGCGGAAACCTACGCGTGGACGATCGTGTCGCAGCCGGTCGGCGCGAACGCGACGCTGGCCGGCGCCGACACTGTGCGCGCGACGCTGACCAACGCCGGCATCAACGGACCGTATGTGCTGCAACTCGTCGTGTCGCTCGGCTCGACCCAGAGTGACCCCGACACGGTCACCGTGACCGTGAACTCGGCCATGAGCCCGGCCCCGTCCGCACTCAGGTTCACCGCGCACATCGAGCCGGTGCTGACCAGCGCCGGCTGCACGAGTTGCCACACCGACGGCGGCAACCCGCTGCCGCCCGTGCTCTACACGCCCGGCGCTAACCGCGACGTCTACACGACGGTGCGCTCGCTGGTGAATTTCGACGATCCGGTGAACAGCCGCCTGCTGACCAAGCCGTCGGGCTTCCACCATGCCGGCGGCACCCTCACCGGCTTCGACCTCGATCTCGGCGGCGATCGCAGCAACTACGACCTGTTCCTGAACTGGATCCTCGAGGGCGCGCCCGAGTGAGGAGCGGCGCCGCGTGGTTCGCGGCGCTGGCGCTGGCGGCGCCGCTGGGTGCTTCCGCCGGCACCTGGACCTATGGCGGCGAACTGGGCGCCGGCTACGACAGCAATCTCGGCAACTCCGGTGACGATCACGACACGCGTGACAGCGTCGTGGCGTTCGCCGGGGCGAGCGCCACCTGGCAGCAGCGCTACGGCCGGTACAGCGCGCTGCAGGTGCGCGCGAACCTCGCCAGCGACCAGTTGGACGACATTGCCGACCTGTCGAACGTGCGGGGAGCGTTGCGGCTGCGGGTGCTGCACAAGCCGGGCAAGAGCTTCTACACGCCGGTGCTCGCCGCATCCTTGGCGGCGGGCCTGCGGGAGTACGGCAGCGCCATTCGCGATGGCAGCGACCTGCGCGCGGGATTTTCGCTGGCCGCTCCGCTGACCACCGCCGTGCAATGGCGCGCCGAGGCGGCACGAACCCGGCGCGTAGCGGATGGCCGGGCCTTCGACCTTGATACGACGTCCTATGCGCTGGACCTGGACTGGCTGCTGACGCCGCGGCTGACCCTTTACGGCGGCATGCGCCAGGATGACGGGGACTTCGTGATCACGGCGTACGGTGATGGCGACATCAGTCCCAAGCGCCAGCACCGTTATCTGGAGCCGATCGCCGACGTGATCGAGGCCGACCCCGCATTCGGCAACGACTGGTGGGCATTCCGGGTCGAAGGCCGTGCCCGGATCGGCACGGCGGGGCTCAATGTGGCGCTGACGCCCGACCTGTCGCTCGACCTGCAGGCGTTGCGCGCCGAGACCACCGTCGGCGAGTTTTCCTACGAGCGCTGGATCGGCTCGCTTGGCCTGCTGGTCCGCTGGTAAGGCGCTAGCGCTTCGCCTGGTAGTCGTCGAGGCCTTTCTTCGCCATCGCGCGGATCTTGTTCTGCAGCAGGGGCGTCCAGCCCAGCAGCATGCCCGGCAAGCCCAGCGCCAGGCCGGCCCAGCGGTGCAGGTCAAAGCGGTCGGTGTGCCTGACGATCATCCCGTCACGGAACTCGAAGGTCGCGTCGATGATGTTGTGCACCTTGCGCCCGCTGGCGCTGAACGTGTACCAGGCTTCCCAGTGCGCCGAGCCGGTGGTCGCGTCGGCGCGCACGTCGCGGAACTCGATCTTCAAATCCTTGCCGCGCTCGCACAGCATCTTCCACATGGTGCCGGCCGCGGCGCCACGCAGGTCGGTGAACACCGGGTCGGAGAACTGCACGTCCGGCGCGTAGCAGGCGGCCATGGTCGCGGCGTCGCGTTTTTGGAAAGCCGTGTAGAAGCGACGGAGGGTCTCTTCATTTGAATTGACGTTCATGCCTGTCTCCCGTTGACGGCCAGATGCAAGCCCAGTGCCACCAGCAGGGCGCCACTGCCGCGCTGGATCCAGCTCATCGCGCCTGTGCTCCGGCGCGCCCAGTCGGCCATGGCCGCGGCCGAGCGCGCCACCAGCAGGCACACCCACAGGCCATTGACGATGAAGATCAGGCCGAGCAGCAGCACCTGCAGTTCGAAGGCGCCGCGCGCCGGGTCGGCGAACTGCGGCAGGAAGGCGAGGAAGAACAGCGCGACCTTCGGGTTCAGCACGTTGGTCACGAAGCCCTGCCAGAACACGGTGCGCAGCGGATCGGCGGGCAGGGCGGTGACGTCGGCCACGCTGGCGCGCTGGCGCAGCGCCTGCACGCCGAGGTAAACGAGATAAGCCGCGCCCGCCAGGCGTATGACGTCGTAGGTGACGGGCGAGGCGCGCAGCAGCACGCTGATGCCCAGCGCCGCCGCGGCGGTGTGCACCAGGCAACCGGCGCCGATGCCGAGCGAGGACGCGGCGCCGGCGCGCCAGCCCTGGCCGAGGCTGCGCGCGGTGATGTAGAGCAGGTCGGGACCCGGCGTGAAGTTCAGCACCAGTCCGGCGGCGACGAACAGCAGCAGCGCGTGGGGATCGAACATGGGCACAATGCTGCCATGACCGACGCTGTCCCGCTCAGCGCGCGCCTGCGCGCTGCCGTGCTCGCGTGCCATGCGCTGCTGCTGGCGGCGCTGCCGGTGGCCGCGGGACTTGCCGGCGGACTGCTCGCGCTGCCGCTGCTGGCGCCGGCGCGCGGCCTCTGGCTCGGCCGGCCGTATACCTACGCCTGGTGCAGCCTGCTGGTGCTGTTCTACGTCGGCGCTTTCCTGATGGAAGCCTCGACGCACGCCGCGCGCCGCCCGCTGGCGCTGGCGCTGGCCGGGGTTGCCACGCTGGAGTTCTGCGCGCTGCTGCTCTACGTGCGCGCGCGCTCGGTGGAAGCTACGCGGAATCCTTCAGCCACTGCTGCACAAAAGTCAGCGTGAGCTTGCGCTGCGCGCTGAGCAGCGCGCGGTCGAGGCGGTCGATGGCGGCGACCAGGCTGCCCGGATCGCGCGGCAGGCGCGAGAGCAGGTGTCGCGCCGCGTCCTCCGGCAGCTCCAGCCCGCGGGCGCGCGCGCGCTCGAGCAGCAGGCCGGTGCGGTCATGGTCCGACAGCGGCTTGAGCCCGTACACGGCGGCTTGCGCCAGGCGCGTGCGCAGGTCGGGCAATTCGAGCGCGAGGCGCTCCGGCGCCGCCGGCGCCGAGATCACGGCGCGGCCGCCCTGCGCGCGCAACGCATCGAGCAGGCGCAGCAGCGCCAGGGCCCAGTCGGATTGGGCGAGCACCGCATCGATGTCGTCGAGGCACACCAATTGCGCGCGCTCGAGCCCGTCGAGCGTGTCGGCCGGCGCGGCGCCGTCGGCGCGCAGCTCGCGCAGCGGCACGTAGGCGCACGCTTCGCTGCGCGCCGCGACTCGCGTCAGCGCCTGCAGCAAGTGCGATTTGCCGGTGCCGGCGGGGCCGTACAGCAGCAACAGCGGCGCAGCGCCGGCCGCTGCGACTGCACGCAACGCGGCCACGGCCTCGGCATTGGGGCCGGCGTAGTACGTCTCGAAGCTGGCGGTGTCGGGGAGCTGGACGCCGAGCGGGAGTTGCAGGCCCTTCACGGCTGGCCGTACAGGTCGCTCTCGCGCCAGCGCGCCATCCCGTGGCGCAGCAGCACCGCCAGCACGGCAGCGGCCGGCAGCGCCAGCAATACGCCGACGAAGCCGAACAGCTGGCCCCCCGCCATCACCGCGAAGATCACGGTCACGGGGTGCAGCCCGGTGCGGTCGCCGACCAGCCACGGCGTCAGCAGCATGCTCTCGATCATCTGGCCGATGGTGAACACGGCCAGGACGTAGAGCAGGGGCGTGAATCCCTCCATCTGCGCCAGCGCCGCGATGCCCGCGGCGAGCAGGCCGACGATGAAGCCCAGGTACGGCACGAAGCTGACCAGGCCCGCGCCAAGGCCAATCAGCAGGGCCAGCTTCACGCCGGCGAGCCACAGCCCGAAGCTGTACAGGAAGGCCAGCGCGAGCATCACCAGCAACTGGCCGCGCAGGAAGCCCGAGAGCACCAGGTCGGACTCGCGGGCGAGGGCACGGACCGTGTCGCGGTGCCGCACGGGCAGGGCGTTGTCGATCCAGGCGATGAGCCGGTCCCAGTCGCGCAGCAGGTAGAAGGTCACGACCGGAATCAGCAGCAGACTCGCGATGAAGACCAGGAACGCACCGCCCGAGCGCGACAGGCCGCCGAGCAGATCTCGCGCGACGCCGCCGGCCTGCGGCAGGTTTTCCGAGACGACACGTTTCACGTTTTCGTAGTCGAGGCGCAATTCCGCCGGCAGGTGAATGCCCAGCGCGGGCAGGCCTTTCTGCTGGATCCAGTCCAGATAGTCGGGAATGTGCGAGATGAATTCGCGCACCTGGTCCACCAGCAGCGGCACCAGCAGGATCAGCACCGGCAGCATCACCGCCGTGAGCGTGACGAACACCAGCGTCACGGCGAGCGTGCGCGACAGGCGCTGTTCCAGGCGGTCCACCAGCGGATCGGCGACGTAGGCAAAAGCGGCGGAGACCGCGAACGGCATCAGCACCGGCCCCAGGAAATACAGAAGGACCAGCAGGGCGGCGAGGCCCGCCAGCGCAACTTTAGTGGACCAGGTCATAGCTCAGCGTGAAGCGGTCGTCGGTGCGCTGGCGCAGCACGCGGCCGGCGGCAATGGCGCGCGACAGCGTGTCGGGGTCGCCCTCGACGCGCAGGCGCAAGGTCAGCTCGCCGGGCGCCACGGTGTCCACTTGCGCGTTGCGCACCGGGCCGAGGCCGCGCAGGTAATTCAGGGCGCGGCCATAGTCGTTGAGCGATTCGACGTTGTAGACGCGCAGCTGCACCTCGCGGGCCGAGCCGGTCTGCACGGCGAAGCGCCGCGCCTGGCGGTCGGCGAGGTCGTGGATGCCTGTGCTCAGCGCCTGGTCGAGCGTCGCGCCCATGCTGACCCAGTCCTCGCTGGCGCCCTCGCCGGACAGCAGCGTCCAGCGGCCGAGCCACTGGCCGCCTTCGCGGCCGATGCGGCCGATCACGACCATGCGTGCGTTGTAACGGTTGGAGGCGCCCTCGATGGCGCCGTACTGGCCGTTCCACAGCTCGTTGAAGGTGACCAGGCGGCGGTCGGTGGCGTCCATGCTCGGGAACTGCAGCGGCAGGCCGCGCGCCTCGGCGGTGGCCTGGACTGCGGGCGCGCGCGTCTCGGCCGAGGACGCATCGAGCACCACGCGCTGCGTGCTGTCGTCGCGCAGTGCGATCCAGGCGATGTGCGCGGGCCGGTTCACGCCCCACACCAGCAGTCCCTGCGCCCGCAGCGCGGCCTCGATCGCGCGCGCGTCGAACTGCGCGTGCAGGCGCAACTCGCGGCCAGTGCCGGTCGACTCGTAGCCGTAGCCCTGTACGAAGCTCGAGGCGCGCGGCACCAGGTCGAGCGCGGCCGGCGGCAACTCGCGCGTGCCGACCACGCGCACCAGCACCTGCTCGAGCGCCTGGCGCAGCGCCGGATCGCGTGTCTCCGGGCCCTGGCTGCGCACCGGCACGGTGGCTTCGTAGAGGCCGCGCACCGGCACGGCCGCGGCCGGCAGCGCGCTACCGAGCAGCGCGGCGGCAAGGGCCAGGGCGGGTGATAGGCGCATGAAAAGTTGGGAGTTTTTCGACGGCGGCTACGATACCATAGCGCTCCTTCGCGACCGCCCCAGCCATGGCCAGCAAGAAAAAGCCCAAGCCGCTCACCTATCGCGATGCCGGCGTGGACATCGACGCCGGCGACGCGCTGGTGGACGACATCGGCGCCATCGTCAAGCCGACGATGCGGCCTGAAGTGATCGGCGGCGTCGGCGGGTTCGGCGCGCTGGTGCGCATCCCGGCCGGATACAAGACACCGATCCTGGTCTCCGGCACCGACGGCGTCGGCACCAAGCTGAAGCTGGCGATCGACGCGAAGCGTTACGACGGCCTGGGCATCGACCTGGTGGCGATGTGCGTCAACGACATCCTGGTGTCGGGCGCCGAGCCGCTGTTCTTCCTCGACTACTACGCCACCGGCAAGCTCGACACCAAGGTCGCCGCTGCGGTGATCCGCGGCATCGCCGAAGGCTGCCGCCAGGCCGGCTGTGCGCTGGTCGGCGGCGAGACCGCCGAGATGCCCGGCATGTACGCGAAGGGCGACTTCGACCTGGCCGGCTTCGCCGTCGGCGTGGTCGAGGAGAGCGCGATCATCGACGGACGCCGCATCGCGCCCGGCGACGTGCTGATCGGGCTGCCGTCCTCGGGCCCGCACTCGAACGGCTACTCGCTGATCCGCAAGATCGTCACGCGTGGCCGGCACCAGCTCGGCCGCAAGGTCGGCACGGGCACGCTCGGCGACGCGCTGCTCGCGCCGACGCGCATCTACGTCAAGCCGATGCTCGAGTTGATGCGCGCGGTGCCGGTCAAGGGCATGGCCCACATCACCGGGGGCGGCATCACCGAGAACCTGCCGCGCGTACTGCCGGACGGCCGCGGGGCGCGGGTCGACACCGCGAGCTGGCAGCGCCCGGCGATCTTCGACTGGCTGCAGCAGGAAGGCGGCGTGGCGGAGGCCGAGATGCGGCGCACGTTCAACTGCGGCGTGGGCTTCGTCGCCGTCGTCAGCCCCGCCGATGCCGGCCGCGCGCTGGAGCAGCTGCGGCGCCAGGGACTTGCCCCGTGGCGGCTCGGCGAAATCACCCGCGGCCAGCAGGCGGTCGAATACGTTTGAGAGCGCTCGTTTGAGTTTGGCCCGCATCGTCGTCCTGATCTCAGGGCAGGGACGCAACCTCCAGGCGATTCTCGACGCGGTCGCGGCGCGCACGCTGCCGGCGAGCGTGGCCGCCGTGGTCAGCAATCGCGCCGATGCGCCCGGTCTCGAGCGCGCGCGCGCCGCCTCGGTGCCCGCGGTGGTCGTGCCGCACGCGCAGTACGGTGAGCGCGCGGCGTTCGACGCGGCGCTGCTCGAGGCGGTGGAGACCCTCAAGCCTGATATCGTGGCGATGGCCGGCTTCATGCGCGTGCTCGGCGACGACGTGACGCGCGCGCTGAAGGGCCGCATGGTGAACATTCACCCGTCCCTGCTGCCCAAGTACCGGGGCCTGCACACGCACCGGCGCGCGCTGGAGGCCGGCGATGCGGAGCACGGCGCCAGCGTGCACTACGTCACCGAGGAGCTGGACGGCGGGCCGGTGGCGATTCAGGGACAATTCAGGCTCCGGGCGCAGGATAATGAGCAGACGGTGGCAGACCGGGTCATGCAGGAAATCGAAGTGAAGATCTATCCCCAGGCGCTGGCCTGGATGGCGCGCGGCGAGCTGCGCTACGACGCGGGCGCGCTGCGCTTCCGCGGCCGGCCGCTGGCCGCGCCGCTGACGCTGGCCGACCTCGAGCCGGAATTTCTATGAACGGGGCGCTGATGCGCGCCGCCGTGCTGCTCGCCGCGGCGCTGGCCGGCGCGCCGGCCATGGCCGCCGAGCCCAAGCTGCCCGAGTTGAACCTGACCTACGCGGTCACCTGGCGCGGCATGGGGCTGGGCAGGGCGGTCATCACGCTCAAGGCGCAAGGCGGGGCGGACTGCTACCGCTACGAGTCGCAGTCCGAGCCGTCGGGGATGGTGCGCATGTTCTACGGCAAGCCGCGCGAGACCAGCGATTTCTGCCTGCGCGCCGGCAAGGTGGTGCCGCAGCGCTTCGAGTTCCACAACCCGAAACGCGAGGGCGACAACTTCACGCTCGAGTTCGACGTCGCCGGCGGCAAGGTGCGCGGTGGCAAGCAGGACGTGCGCGACATCCCCGCGGGCGCGCAGGACCGTTTCGGCATCCAGCAGGCGGTGCGGCTGTGGGTGCTCGAGCACCTCAAGAGCGAACCAGGCGCCGAGACCGTCGAGTTCGCGATGGTGGACGCCGATCGCATCAGGCCTTATCGCTTCGTCATCGCCGGGCGGGAAACGGTCGAGGTCCCGGCCGGGCGCTTCGAGGCGGTGCTGGTGCAGCGCGTCGACACGAAGAAGACCACGAAATTCTGGCTGGCCCCCGAGCGCGACTACATGCCGGTGCGCGTGGAGCAGCTGAAGCAGGGCAGGGTCGAGCTGCGGATGGTGTTGCGGTAACCGGTCGCGCCTGAAGCCTGCCCTGAGCTTGTCGAAGGGGCGCTCCTACACGATCACGCCTTCCTCGCGCAGCTTGTCCATGTGGCTGCGGATGTTGAGCCGCGCCAGCGGCAGCAGGCGCGGATCGATGCTGCGGTAAATCTCCGCCAGGATCTGGTCTTCGCCGAGCCCGGCCTCGTGCCGCGCGCGGATCTGCGCCTCCCGCTCCTCGCGATGGCGCAGCGCCGCCTGCAGGTAATGCGTACCGCCGAGCGCCAGGCCGTGCGAGGGGATGATCACGGCCGGGTCGAGCGCGATGATGCGCTTGAGCGAGGCGAAGTACTTGCGCATGTTGCCCTCGGGCGGCGCGATCACCACCGTGCCGATGCCCTGGATCAGGTCGCCGACGATGCACCACGCGCGCGACTCCGGCATTGGCGCGAGCTGGCCCTCGTCGTGCCCCGGCACTGCCCACAGGCGCACCGGCTCGCCTTGCCAGCGCGTCAGCTCGTCGCCTTCGCCAAAGATCCGCACCTCGAGGCCTTCGAAGAATCCCGGGCCGGCCTTGGCGGCGATGCGCTCGTGGCTGTCGGCCGATACGCCGATCGGCACGCGGTAGCGGCGCGCGATTTCGTCCGCGAACTCGCGATGGTCCGGGTGATGGTGCGTCAGGAACACCAGGTCCAGGCCGAAGGCGTCGATGCTGCGGCACAAGCGCTGGAATTCGGCGCGGTCGGCCGGCGCGGGGTCGATCAGCACGCGAGGCCCGCCCTTGCCGCCGAGCCAGAAGACGTTGGTGTGCTGGGCCGGCGGCAGCGTGTTGGAGCGCACCAGCAGGATGCGCAGGCCGGCCATGGGCTCGACCCACGGCACGTCGCGCTCGGCATCGAAGCCGGCCGCAAACGGCGGCAGCTCGCGCAGCCCGAGGTCCGCGCCGAGCGCCTCGATGGCGAGCCGCGTCGGCGGCGCCACCAGCAGCCGGCCGCTGGCGTAACGGCGGCCCCACTCGGCGACCGGCAGCCACGCCGCCTCGACCGCTTCGCCCAGGTCGAGCACGAAGTCGGGACGCTCGCGCAGCACGACCTTGAAGAAAAAAGTGCGGAAGCGCAGCGGCACGAACGCGGGCGTGGTGATCTCGCCGAGGTTGAACAGCTCGGCGACCTGGCCGCGCGCCGCGGCGCCGAGCAGGTCGAAGCCGAGTTCCTCCTGCAGCTCGCGTGCCAGCGCGCGCATCAGGCGCGGCGCATGACCCTCGAACAGCGGATGCTCCAGCGGGTCGTCGCTATCGGTGCGGTCCACCTTGCCGCCCGGGAAGGCGTGGTAACCGCTGAACGCCGGCATCGCCGGGTGGCGGCGCACGAGGTAGAGATCGTCGCCGTGCAGCAGCACGGCAGTGACGGCGTCATGGATCGGAGCGGGCACGCCCCATTGTAGGTGTCGGGGCAGGGTCGATGCGCCGCGTGCCGACGTCGCGGCGCTGCACCAGGCGGCGGTCGAACGACCACGGCCACGGCGATTCGAGCATCACGGCGGCCTCGGTTTCGCCGGCCGGCCGCGAGAAGAGGTAGCCCTGCGCGCACTCCAGGCCGAGGTCGCGCAGCATGCGCATCTGGCCGAGGTCCTCGACGCCCTCGGCGATGATGGTCATGTTCAGCGCATGGGCGAGGTCGCGGATGGTGCGCAGGATCTTGCGGTTGTCCTCTTCGGTGTGGACCGGCCGCACGAACGAGCGGTCGATCTTCAGCGTGTCCACGGCGAAGTGGCGCAGGTAGTTCAGCGACGAGTAGCCGGTGCCGAAGTCGTCGACCGCGATCTGCACGCCCATCTCACGGCAGCGGCTGATCACGTTGACCGCGAAATCGAGGTTGCTGACCAGCGCGCTCTCGGTGATCTCGATGCGCAGCGCCGCGGGCGGCACGCCGGACGTGCGCAGCGCCTCCTGGATGTTGTCGATCACGGCCGGGTCCACCAGCTCGCGCCCGGACAGGTTCACGCAGACGTGCAGGGGAGCGGCGATGGCGCGCGCGCTCAGCCGCCGCACCGCGGCACAGGCGCTCTTCAGCACCCAGCGCCCGAGGCGGTGGATCAACTCGGATTCTTCCATCACCGGCACGAACTCCGATGGCGGCACCAGGCCGCGGGTCGGATGGTTCCAGCGCACCAGCGCCTCGAAGCCGGCGATCTGCATGCCGTCGAGGCTCACGATCGGCTGGTAGTGCAGCAAGAACTGTTCGCGCTCGAGGCCCTGCTCGATTTCCTGCGCGAAACGCAGGCGCGACAGCGCGGCCTTGCGGGCGGCGTCGCCGCGCTTGTCGCCGCCCTTCTTGCCGGCGACGGCCGCGCGGTAACGCTGCAGGATCAGGCGCAGCAGGACGCGGATCAGCGGATCGGCCGAGTCGACCTTGCTCTCGAGGTGGTCGCGCGTGATCAGGCGCAGGCGCGTGGGCTTCTTCGCCACCGCGGACGCGGTGCGCGGGCCGTGGTCGATCACGGCCATCTCGCCGATGACTTCACCCGGACCGAGCAGCGCCAGCACCTTGCGTCCGCGCTTGCCCGAGCGGAACACCTCGAGCTGGCCGCTCTCGATGACATACGCACAGTCGCCGTGGTCGCCCTCGCGGAACAGGGCTTCGCCACGCTTCAGCTGTCGCCGGTACTTGTCGAGGGCCAGGGTCGTTCCCCGCGGATCGGGCCCTAAGTGTAGTGGGTTCGCGTCAGGCGGGCGTGATGGAATTCACTTCCCGGATCTGGCCGTTGAGCGTCCAGTAGTCGTAAATGATGCCCACCATGAAGAGCCCGAACGTGCACAGGTAGACGATGCCCGTGAGCCACTTGCCCAGGTAGAAACGGTGGATACCCAGCACGCCCAGGAACGTCAGCAGGATCCACGTGACGTTGTAGCTCTTGGCGCCCGCCGGGAAGTTCCGGTCGGCGCTGCGGTCCAGCGACGGGATCAGGAACAGGTCCACGATCCAGCCGATGAAGAACAGCCCGAGCGTGAAGAACCAGATCGTGCCGCTGACCGGGCGGCCGTAGTAGAACCGGTGCGCGCCCATGAAGCCGAAGATCCACAGCAGGTAGCCGATGACCAGGCTGTGGCTGTCGTCCTGCGGCGCGTTCACTTCTCGTTACCGCACAGGCAGCCGCCCTTGTCGAAAATGATGCGCCACTGGCCCGGAGCCTCGAGCCGCCAGATCGAGGTGAACAAGGAGACCCGCTTGCCGTCGGGGTCGTACACCGGGCCCGAGCTGATCGCGAGCGTGCCCGAGTCGAGCACCTCGACCTGCTTGGGCTCCCACGAAAACGGCGCCTTCGGCCCCTCGTAGAACGGCTTCCACGCCTCCGCCACGGTGGCTTTCCCGCGCAGCGGCC
>JANNKD010000204.1:0-7737 GCA_031396115.1 Gammaproteobacteria bacterium | reverse complement strand
CCAGGCCGGTGCCGGTGACCTGCACCGTGCGCGTGCTGTTGCTCTCATCGAGCAACTGGCCGCGATGGCGGCGGATCAAGTCCACGATGGCGCGGGTCGAGGCGGCGGCGACGTCAACCTTGATCAGCAGCAGCTCCATCTCGACGTGCTCGCGGCCGGTCAGGTCGGCCACTTCGACCACGTCGATCAGCTTGCGCGACTGCTTGATGATCTGGTCGATCACCGCGTCGGAGCCGGTCGTGACCAGCGTCAGGCGCGACATGGTCGGATCGTGCGTCGGCGCCACCGTCAGCGACTCGATGTTGTAGCCGCGCGCGGAGAACATGCCGGACAGGCGCGCCAGCGCGCCAGCTTCGTTCTGCAGCAGCACCGAAATGATGTGTCTCATGGGGCGTCGAACGTTACCGGCGTTTGTGTTGCAGCGCAACAGGGACCGTGGCAGTCTTGCTCCCCCTTCCCGTTTGCCGTTTGCCGCGCTGTAAACCGACCATGACCCACGCTCCCGCTTCGACCCAGACGCATCCGCTCGCAGGCCAGACCCTGACCGGCGCGGAGATCGTCGTGCAGGTCCTGGCGGACGAAGGCGTCGGCACGGTGTTCGGCTACTCGGGCGGCGCGATCCTGCCGACCTACGACGCGATCTTCCGCTTCAACAAGGAACACGGCGACAAGATGCCGCTGGTAGTGCCCGCCAACGAGCAGGGCGCCGGCTTCATGGCGGCGGGCTATGCGCGTGCCTCGGGCAAGGTCGGCGTCGCGCTGGTGACCTCGGGTCCCGGCGCGACCAACTGCGTGACGCCGGTGCGCGACTGCATGGCGGATTCGATCCCGATCGTGCTGATCTGCGGCCAGGTGCCGACCGCGGCGATGGGCACTGACGCCTTCCAGGAAGCGCCGGTGTCGAACATTTTCGGCGCCTGCGCCAAGCACGTGTTCCTGGTCACCGATCCGCGGCGGCTCGAAGCCACCGTGCGCACGGCGTTCGAGATCGCCCGCACCGGCCGCCCGGGCCCGGTGGTCATCGACATCCCCAAGGACGTGCAGAACGCCAACATCCCGTTCATGGGCCGCGGGGTGCTGCCGGTGCCGGGCTTCCGCGCGCGCCAGCGGGCGCTCGAGGAGAATCGGCTGTCCGAGGAGCAGTGCGAGCGCTTCTTCGAGATGCTGTCGCGCGCGCGCCGGCCGCTGCTGTACTGCGGCGGCGGCGCGATCCACGGCCACGCCGCCGAGGCGCTGCGCGACTTCGCGCACGCCTTCCAGATCCCCGCGGTGACTACGCTGATGGGCATCGGCAGCTACGACACCACCGAGCCCCTGTCGCTGCACATGCTCGGCATGCACGGCGCGGCTTATGCCAACTACGCCGTAGACGACTGCGACTTCCTGATCGCGATCGGCGCGCGCTTCGACGACCGCGTGGCCGGCGTGCCGGCCAAGTTCGCGCGCGGCGCCAAGTTCATCGCCCACCTCGACGTCGACTCGGCCGAGATCAACAAGGTCAAGCGCGTGCAGTGGCATCACGTCGGCCTGCTCGACGAGGCGCTCGCCGCGCTGACCCGGTTCGGCCGCAAGCAGGAGTTCAGGAAGGACCTCACGGCCTGGCACCAGCACGTCGCCGAGCTCAAGCAGAAGTACGCGATGAACTACGACAAGGCCAGCCCCCTGATCCAGCCCTACCAGGTGATCGAGGAGATCAACCGGCACACCAAGGGCGAAGCGATCATCTCGACTGGCGTCGGCCAGCACCAGATGTGGGCCGCGCAGTATTTCGACTTCCGCCATCCGCGGCTGTGGCTGACCTCCGGCTCGATGGGCACGATGGGCTTCGGCCTGCCGGCGGCGATCGGCGCGGCCTTCGCCGTACCGAACCGGATCGTCATCGACATCGACGGTGACGCCAGCATCCGCATGAACATCGGTGAGCTCGAGACCGTCACCACCTACAAGCTGCCGGTGAAGGTCGTGGTGCTGAACAACTTCGGCGACGGCATGGTCAAGCAGTGGCAGAAGCTGTTCTTCAAGGGCCGCCTGTCGGGCTCGGACAAGTCGCTGCACAAGAAAGACTTCGTGCGCGCGGCGCAGGCCGACGGCTTCGAGTGGGCCCGGCGGCTCGACCAGAAGGCCGACATCGCCGCGACGGTCAAGGCGTTCGTCGAGTTCAAGGGCCCCGCCTTCCTCGAGGTCATCATCGACCCGGATGCGGGCGTCTACCCGATGGTCGGCCCCGGCATGGCCTACACCGAGATGATCACGGGCGACCACATCCCGAGCCGCGAAGCGGCGCCGGCGAAGGACGTCGACAAGTCCCAGATGTTCTGACGGCAAGCGGACGTACCCGGAAACCCCGCTTTCCACGGGCGGCGCTTACACTGCTGGCACGTTCTCCTTCGAGGTTTTCCGTGAGCGCTGAACAGGTCGTGACCGAGGTCAAGGACCGGGTGATGCTGGTGCGCATCAACCGGCCCGAGAAGAAGAACGCGCTGACCGACGCGATCTATCGCGCGCTCGGCGACCGCATCATGGCCGCCGACTCCGACGACGCCGTGCGCGCGCTGGTGCTGACCGGCACCGGCGACTCGTTCTCGGCCGGCAACGACATGGTGGATTTCCTGAACCAGAAGGGCACGTTCGAGACCACCGGCGCGTGCTATTTCATGCGCAAGCTGTACGACTTCAGCAAGCCGGCGCTGGCCGCGGTCAACGGCATGGCGATCGGCATCGGCACCACCCTGCTGCTGCACTGCGACTTCGCCTACGCGGGTGAGTCGGCGACCTTCAAGATGCCCTTCGTCGGCATCGGCATCGCGCCCGAGTTCTGCTCGAGCTACCTGTTGCCGGCGATGCTCGGCCACCGCCGCGCCGCCGAGCTGCTCTACACCAGCGACAAGTTCGACGCGAACAAGGCGCTCGAGTGCGGGCTGGTCAACGCGGTGGTGCCCGACGCGCAGCTGCTCGAACACACGCTGGCGCAGGCGCAACGCCTGGCCGAGCAACCGCCCGCGGCGCTGCGCACCTGCAAGCGCTTGCTGCGCGAAGGCCTGCACCAGCCGGCGATGGCGGCGTTCGATCGCGAAGTTGTTGAGCTCAACCGCATGGTCCGCGGCAATCCGGAAGCGACCGAGGCGATGACGGCCTTCATGCAGAAGCGCAAGCCGGACTTCTCCAAATTCAAGTGAATTGACATCAGGCCCCAACCGGAGCATAAATGACGCGTGCGTCATTTTCTCTGGGGAGGGTCGTGAGCACAAAGCGCATCGCTGTCATCGGCGCGGGGCCCTCAGGCATCGCCGCCGCGAAGGAATGCATCGCGCAGGGCTTCGGCGACGGGCTCGTGGTGTTCGAAAAGAGCGACCAGGTGGGCGGCAACTGGGTGTTCCGTGAGAAGTCCGGCCACTCCAGCGTCTACGAAACTACCCACATCATCAGTTCCAAGTACTACTCCGAGTACGAGGACTTCCCCTTCCCGCCCGGCACGCCGGATTATCCGCACCACACGCACCTGCGCCAGTACTTCCAGGATTACGCCAACCAATTCGGCGTCACCGCCAGGATCCGCTTCCATACGGAAGTGCTCAAAGCCGGGCGTGGCGCTGACGGGCTCTGGACGCTGCGCACGCGCGGGCCCGACGGCGAGCGAACCGAGACCTTCGATGTGCTGATGGTGGCCAACGGCCATCACTGGAACCCGCGCCTGCCCGAATATCCCGGCACCTTCACCGGCGAGTACCTGCACTCGCACGACTTCAAGAGCAACAAGCCCTACGCCGGCAAGCGCGTGCTGGTGCTCGGCGGCGGCAACTCGGCCGCCGACGTCGCCGTGGAGTGCTCGCGGGTGGCCGCACGCTGCTGCATCTCGATGCGCCGCGGCCACTGGTTCCTGCCGAAGTTCATGTTCGGCTGGCCGGGCGACGTGATCTACGAGAAGACCGCCGGCTGGATGCCGCGCTGGCTGCGCCAGCCGCTGCTGCGCCTGTCGATCTTCATGGTCGCCGGCAAGAACGAGCGTTTCGGGCTGCAGAAACCCGAGTACGACGTGCTCGAGGGCCATCCGACGCTGAACTCCGAGCTGATGTACTTCCTCGGCCACGGCGAGATCGTGCCGAAGGTCGGCGTCGAGCGCCTCAACGGGCACACGGTTCACTTTACCGACGGCAGCAAGGAAGACTTCGACGTCATCATTGCCGCAACCGGCTACCGCATCAGCTTCCCGTTCTTCGACAAGTCGTTCGTCAACTGGGAGGACGCCACTCACGTGCCGCTGTGGCGGCGCATGTTCCACGCCGACATTCCAAACCTGTACTTCATCGGCCTGTTCCAGCCACTAGGCTGCATCTGGCCGCTGGCCGACTACCAGGCCCTGCTCGCCTGCCTGGAAATCCACGGCAAGTACCGCCGCCCGGCCGACATCAAGGCTGCGATCGAGCACGAGCGGCGCAATCCCCACTTCAACTTCGTGCAGACCGCGCGCCACTCCACCGAGGTGGACTACGCCGACTTCCGCAAGGAGCTGTTCGCGGAGATCAGGAAGGGCGGCGGCCGGCCGCACGACCGGCCTGCGAACGCGTCCATCTACCAGACCGACGCCTGGCAGAAGTACGCCTGACATGGCCAAACCCCAGCGCGGCAAGCGCGAGCAGAACAAGCGGGCCAATCGCGCCGCCATCCTCGAAGCCGCGCAGCGGGTGTTCCTGGAGGTCGGCTACGACGCCGTCACCATCCGCGACGTCATCCGCCGCACCGAACTGGCCTCCGGCACGTTCTACAACTACTTCCGCACCAAGGAAGCGGTGCTGCGGGCGCTGATCGAGGACCATGTGCAGGCGCTGACGGCGGAACTGCGGCGCGTGCGCGGCGCGGCCCGCTCGCTGGACGAATTCGTGAACGGCGCCTACCTCGCCGCCTTCACCGCGGTGGCCGAGGATCCAGTCCTCTACAACCTGATGATGCGCAACGAGGCCGCGGTGCGCTCGCTGTATTCCGAGACTGTCATGAGCGTCTCGACCCAGGCGCTGCGCGACGACATCGAGGATGCGATCCGGCGCGGCATCATGCCTGCGCTCGACGCCGGCTACCTTGCCGCGGCGTTCTTCGGCGCGGGCTACGAGATGGCGCGCATCCTGGCGGCGGCGCCGAAGAAAGACCCGGCGGCGGCCGCGGCGTTCGCCACGCGCCTGTTCCTGGGCGGCGTGCACGCGTTTGCGTCAGGCAACGTCACCCCGCTGAAGCCGAGGGTGCGCGCGGCGGGTTGATCAGCAGCCGTTCACCACGAACATCGTGACGATGCGCGGCGTGGGCTGGTCGTCGGCGTAGACCTCGAAGTCGACGTTCGCGCCAACGCCGTTCGCCGAGAAGGTGTAGGTACCGTCGCCCCGGTCGCGGGCGATGATGTCACCCGGACCCGCCGGGTCGATCGTCGTCAAGCTGCCCAGGCTCGCCGCGGTCTGCGGATGGACGGTGATGAGGTGGCCGGGCGCACCGTTCGCGGCATTCGCGAACTGCGGGCGGATGATGTGCTCGCCGCAGTTCGACAGCTCTTCGATCACGGAGTTGAAGCTGCCGGCCGATGCCGTCGTGTGATGGTATCCGCCGTCGACCTGCCCGCCGTCCTCAGCGCCGCCGGCGGCGGTCGTGAACCCCGAGCCCGCGCCGAACACGTCGCTGAACAGCGCATCGCCGCCGTTCACGGACGGGCTCGAGGACTGGAGCAGGTAAAAGCCTTTCTCGAACAGCGGATCGGAGTTGATGCTGCCGGCGAACCCGCTCTCGTTCACGTTGTTGCCGCTTTGCACGCCGAACACGACCGGGCTCGCGCCGTCGTCGACGATCACGTTGTCGCCGGCCTGCGGCGTCGCGACGTCGGCGTTGTCGTTGAACCAGATGATGTTGTTGCGCAGTTCGTTATTCCCGGGAGTGCTTACCGAAATGTTGAGGCCGCCGGACGCGCCGGTCCCGGAAATCTGGATCTGGTTGTAGGCCACCGTGTTGGACTCGAAGAACAGCAGTGCACCGGCCTGGAAGTTCTCGATCTCGACGCCGCCGCCCGGCCGGCTCGGGTCGGTCACGTCGGAGTGGTTGCCGGTGAACAGGTTGTTGAAGATCGAGGTGTTGCCGCCGCCGATGTGCAGGTGCAGGCCGGCACCCGGGAATCCCGACGAGCTGTTTGACAGGAACCGGGAGTCTTTGATCGTCACGAAGTTCGTGTTGAAGAGGTTCACACCGCCACCCGGGCCGTTGGGGGAGTGGTTGTCCGCGAAGACGGTTCCCTCGATGGTGACGCTGTCGCCGGGGCCGGCCCACAGCCCGCCGCCGCCGAAGTCGGCCTGGCCGGTGCCGCCCGGCAGCACGCGGTTGCCGGCGACCACGCTGTCGCGCAGCGTGAGGACCGTGGCAAATCCGGCGTAGACGCCGCCGGCGCGGCTGCCCGAGCCCACGCTGGACGCCGTGTTGTCGAGCACCTTGACCCGCTCCGCGAGGACGGTGGCGCTCGAAGCCGCGTACAGGCCGCCGCCCTGCCCGACCGCCGTCGAGGCACCGCTGGCGGTGTTGTCACGGAGGATCGAGTCGAACACGTCGAGGTTCGTGCCGCTGGCGTACGCGCCGCCGCCGCGGGCGTTGATAGTGCCCGAGACCGTGTTCTGCTCGACCAGCGAATCACGCACGGTCAAGCGCGTGGGCGGAACGCCGATCACGGCCACGCCGCCGCCGTTGGTGCCCGCGAGGTTGCCGTGCACGTGAACGGAGTCGAGGATCACCGTGGCCGGCCCCAGGACGTCATGGACCACCACTCCCCCGCCGCTCCCCGCGCTGCCGCCGGTGATCTGGAGGTTGCGCAGCGTTATGTCGGTCGCGTTGGAGATCTCCACGACAGAACCTGCGCCGCCGTCGAACGTGCTGGTGGCCGGCTGCGCCGGGACCGGCTTGCCGGGCCCCGTCGACCCGACGAACGCGATGAACTGCTGCGCCTGGCTGCTGGCCAGGGGGAGCCGCCCGTAGTTGCCGAACTCCTCATACAGCACGAACACCGTGCTGGCCGCGTCGGGCGACGGCGGCGGCAGGAAGGCCAGCACGCCGGTGTTGCTGGCCAGCGCGCACGACAGCCCCGGCCCGCCCGTGCCCGGATACGGATCCCAAGTAGAGCCGTTGCAGTTGGCGTCGTCGCCCCCGGAGGCCAGGACGTGCAGCACCTGGTTACCGGTGAAGGGGTCGCTGCTGCTGGCGACTTCCACGCCGTCGCCGACGCCGTCGCTGTCGGTGTCGGGATTCAGCGGATCCGTGCCGGTCAGGAAGGTCTCTTGCCCGTCGCCGAGGCCGTCGTTGTCCGTGTCGAACGCGAGCGGATCGGTATCGATGCCAATGCTGTAGTTGTTCGGGTCGCCGTCATTGTCCACCTCGTCGAAGTCGGTGAGCCCGTCGTCGTCGGTGTCCGGATCGTTCGGGTTGGTGCCGAGCGTGGATTCCTGCGCGTCGGTCAATCCGTCGCCGTCGAGATCCCCACCGCCGCCGCCGTCGTCGCCGCCGAACATCAGCCACTTGTCGTCGCCGGACGGGTCGGCGCTGACCACAACCATGGAGCCCCCCGGCCCGCCCGGACCCGCGGCCTGGGTGTCGCCGAGCCAGACGTCGGTGTTCGTGGCCACGTTGATGAACGTGAACTGGGCGTAGCGCCCGAAACCGAAGCCGAACACGCCCTGGCCCTGCACGACGTTGACGATCTGCTGGAAGAAATCGCCCGTCGCG
>JANNKD010000188.1:0-10649 GCA_031396115.1 Gammaproteobacteria bacterium | reverse complement strand
CGTCGGGCTGCATGCGGCGGTAGCCGTTGTAATACGCCTGCGCGGAGATTTCCGAGGTTGTCGAGGACTGGTGCGTCCAGCGCGTCAGCACGCTGGCGCCGCTGAGCTCGGTGTCGCCGGCGCGCGCGTAGACGTTCGGGTCGATGTCCTCGGACTGCTCGCGGCCGTGGTGGTAGTCGCCGGACACCATCAGCTCGTGCGCGCCCGCCAGCGTCCAGTCCGAGCGGAAGCCGGCCATGCCCATGCGGTAGTGGTCGAACGTGTCCTGGCCGTTGCGCTGGGTCGAGTTGTCCCGCTCGATGCCCTTGGCGTAGAAGCGCGCGTGGCCGGCGTCGCCGACCTTCGAACCGCTGCGGAACGAGGCGTAATTGCGCTCCTCCATGCCGCCGCCGGCGCGCAACACGTCGCCGACGGTGTCCTTCGAGTGGCGCGTGACGATGTTGATGACGCCGTTGACCGCGTTGGCGCCCCACAGCGTGCCGCCGGGGCCGCGCGTCACCTCGATGCGGTCGACGTCGTTCAGGGACGTGTCGAGCGTGTCCCAGAACACGGTCGAGGTCAGCGGCGAGTAGACGCTGCGGCCGTCGAGCAGCACCTCGAGCTTGTCGCCGGAGAAGCCGCGCGAGGTGACCGTGTAGCTGTGGGCGTTGGTGCGGTAGACCTGCACGCCCGGCACCAGGCGCAGGGCCTGCGCCAGCGTGCGCGCGCCGGAGCGCCGCAGTTCGTCGCCGGTGACCACCGTGATCGCGGCGGCGGCCTCGCGCAACGGCTCGGCGTGCTTGGACACCGAAGTGACCTGCACGTCGAGCAGTTCCCGCAGCGTGAGCTCGGTGAGGTCCTGCTGCGCGATTTCGAGCGGTTGCTGCGCGGCGTGCGCCGGACTGCAGCAGAGCAGCGCCACCGCGAGAGCCGCGTTCAGCGCGTGTTGGTCATCCGTGTCCATGTGGCCCCCCACTGGGTGTCACGAAGATTACACCCAAAAAAAAACGGGCCGCCCCGGGGCGGCCCGTCGGGTAATGCGAATTACTTGATGACCTGCTTGGAGACGTTGGACGGCGCGAAGTAGTCGTCGTCGAACTCCTTCTCGATGTTCTCCGGGTCCTCGTTGTTGAAGGCCTGCGCCAGGTAGCGGTTCGACTGCAGGTCGTAGATGGTCTCGCCGACCGGCGCGAGGAACGGCTTGTCGTAGGCCATGGCGGTGTGCGCTTCCTGGAAGCGCCACAGCTGGTCGCGGCGGTCGTAGATGTCCACCACCAGGATTGCCCAGGAGTCCTCGTCGACGTAGAACGTGCGGCGCTTGTAGATGTGCGTCGTGACGGGCTTGGTCGTCGAGTCCACCACCCAGACGCGGTGCAGCTCGTAGCGCGGCAGGTCCTGGTTGATGTGGCTCTTCTTCATGATGTCCGAGAATTTGTACTTGCCGTCGTGCAGCACGAAGGAGTTGTACGGCACGTACAGGTCCTTCTTGCCGACCAGCTTCCAGGTGTAGCGGTCCATCGCGCCGTTGAAGGTGTTGGTCTGGTCGTTGGTGCGCAGCCCGTCCGACGCGGTGCCGGGATTGTCGTAGCCGACGTTCGGCGCGCGCCGCAGGCGGCGCTGGCCGGGGTTGTATTGCCAGGCGCGGCGCGGCTCCTTGATCTGGTCCATGGTCTCGTGCACCAAGGTGATGGTGCCGGCCAGGCGCGCGGGCGCCGTGACGATCTGCAGGAAGTAGATGATGACGTTGTTGATGTTCTCCGGCGTCGCGCCCTTGCGCATGTACGGGAACATCACGTCCTCGCGGATCTTGACCTGGTTGTAGTTGCCGTTCGTGGTCACGGCGAACTGGTTGTTCCAGCGCTGCACACTGGCGCCGAAATAGCGCACCTTGTGGTTCCAGATCGGCTGGTAACCGTCCTTCGGGATCGGGAACGGCGCGCCGATGATGGCGCCGGTGAGCGCTTCGCCGTTGCCGCCGAGCGAAGCGTTGAGCGCGTTCTTGTAGGTGGCGTCGTAGATGAACTGCGGGTTCGCGAACGTGCGGCGCGAGGCGAACACGTTCATCTTGTAGCTCGGGTACTTCTTGAACATCTCGATCTGGCCGACCGAGAGGCGTGCGGCGTACTGCTGCGCGTTGGCCGGGGTGATGGTGAACTGCGGCTTGTCCTGCGGGAACGGGTCGCAGTAGCGCGTGCCCTCGCCCTTGTAGCAGGCGGGCGAGGTGGTCAGGCCACCGCTCCACGCCGGAATCGCGCCATCCTTGCTCGCGGCTTTTTCGGCGCCCATCGGCGTGAGGGTGCCTTTCAACTGATCGGCTTCCTGTTGGGTCACCTTGGCCTGGACGGCGGTGACGGAGAATGCAACGGCGACGAGGACTGCACGCACGAGGATGCGCTTCATGGTTGGGGACTCCACCGGAAGGGGCTCGACAAACATAGTCCAGATTCCGGTGGGCTGCCACCGAGGGGAATTGCCCATACGCTGGCGTATTGATACATTCCTCCGCCCAGTACGCTGGCGTATGGAGCACGCGTGAGCCCCAACGATCTCAACGAGCCGGGCCCTTCCAAACAATCGCTTACGGCCGAAGCGTGGGCCGCGGCGGCGCTCGACGTGATGGCCGTGGGAGGGCTCGAGGCCGTCGCGGTCGAGCCGCTGGCGCGCAAGCTGAACGTCACCAAGGGCAGCTTCTACTGGCATTTCCCCAACCGCGAGGCGCTGGTCAAGGCCGCGCTGGCGCTCTGGGAGCAGCGCGAAACCGTGGACGTCGTCTCGGGGCTCGACCAGGAGCCGGACCCGTACCAGCGCATCGTCAACCTGTTCAAGCGCGCCAACTCCAGCCACAAGGCCGGCCGCCTGTACCTGGCGCTGGCCGCCGCGACCGACGACGTGCGCGTGAACGAAGTGGTGCAGCGCGTCTCGGCGCGGCGCCTGGCCTACCTCGAGAAGTGCTACCGCGCGCTCGGCATGGGCGCCGAGGAGGCGCCGTTGTGGGCCACGTTCGCCTACGCCACCTTCATCGGCAACCAGCAGGTGCATCGCGACACGCCGCACACGTTCCCCGCAGGGCCGAAGTTCCGCGAGTACTTCAAGCTCATGCTGCGCACGCTGATCCCGCAATAGACGGAGCCCGCCATGCTGACCCCCCTCGTCGTCGCCGCCGTCGTCGCCGCCGCCTGGCTGCTGGCCTTCGTCGGCGCGCCGCTGTTCGTCTGGACGCTGGCCATCGGCGGCGCGCTCGCTGCGTTGTACGGCACCGGCGCGCTGGGCTTGATGGGGCTGGGCATCGCGTTCGCGATCTTTGCGCCGCTGGCGCTGGTGCTGAACCTGCCGCCGGTGCGCCAGGGGCTGATCACCCGCTTCATCTTCGGGCCCTTCAAGGCGGTGCTGCCGGAGATGTCGTCCACCGAGCGCGAGGCGCTCGAGGCCGGCGACGTCTGGTGGGAGGCCGAGATGTTCCGCGGCCGGCCCGAGTGGGACAAGCTGCTCGACTTTCCGTACACCAAGCTCACGCCCGTCGAGCAGGCCTTCCTCGATACCGAGTGTGAGGAAGTCTGCAGGAGGGTGGACGACTGGAAGTGCGAGTTCGAGGACAAGGACCTGACGCCCGAGGTCTGGCAGTACCTCAAGGACAAGGGCTTCTTCGCGATGCTGATCAAGAAGGAGTTCGGGGGCCTGGGCTTCTCGGCCTACGCGCAGTCGTGCGTGGTCACCAAGCTCGCCACCAAGTCGATCACGCTCGCGGTTACCGTGATGGTGCCCAACTCGCTCGGCCCAGGCGAGCTGCTGATGTACTACGGCACGAAAGAGCAGCAGAAGCAGTGGCTGCCGGGACTGATCAAGGGCACCGAGCTGCCGTGCTTCGGCCTGACCGGCCCGGAGGCCGGCTCCGACGCGACCGCCATGCCGGACCTCGGCGTGGTCGGCTACGGCGAGCACGAAGGCAAGAAGACGCTCGGCATCCGCCTGAACTTCGAGAAGCGTTACATCACGCTGGCGCCGGTCGCCACCGTCGTCGGCCTGGCTTTCAAATTGCGCGATCCGGACGGCCTGCTCGGCGACAAGACCCGGGTGGATTACGGCATCACCTGCGCGCTGATTCCCGCAAAGCATCCCGGCGTACTCATCGGCCGGCGCCACTATCCGGGCGCGGCGTTCCACAACGGCCCGATCTTCGGCAAGGACGTGTTCATCCCGCTGGACTGGATCATCGGCGGGCCGGAGATGGCGGGGAAGGGCTGGCGCATGCTGGTCGAGTGCCTGTCGGCGGGCCGCGGCATCTCGCTGCCGGCGCTGGCCACGGCCGCCGGCCAGACCAGCTACCGGATGGTGGGCGCCTACGCGCGCATCCGCCGCCAGTTCAAGGTCGCCATCGGCAAGTTCGAGGGCGTGCAGGAGGCCACCGGCCGCATCGCCGCGCATGCCTACACGCTCGAGGCGATGCGCGTGCTGACCGCCTCGGCGGTGGACCACTGCGCGCCGAGCGTGGTCACGGCGATCGCCAAGTACCACATGACCGAGCTGATGCGGCGCATCGTCATCGACTCGATGGACGTATTGAGCGGCCGCGGCATCCAGCAGGGGCCGCGCAACACGCTGTCGATGGCCTATCGCGCGACGCCGGTGGCGATCACCGTCGAGGGCGCGAACATCCTCACGCGCAACCTGATGATCTTCGGCCAGGGCGCCATCCGCTGCCACCCGTACGTCTTTCCCGAGATGGAAGCCGCACGCCAGGACGACCTGCCGGCGTTCGACCAGGCCCTGTTCGGCCACCTCGGCTTCTCCATCAACCGCGCGGTGCGCGCCCTGACGCTGGGCCTGACCGGCTCGCGCCTGGCGGGCTCGCCGATCACGGGGGTCACCGCGCCGTACTTCCGCCAGCTCGAGCGCTTTTCGGCGTCGCTGGCGTTCGTCTCCGACCTGACCATGGGCGTGCTCGGCGGCAAGCTCAAGTTCAAGGAGCGCCTGTCGGCGCGCCTCGGCGACGTGCTGTCGCAGCTGTACATCGCCAGCGCGGTGCTGAAGTACTTCATCCACCACGGCCAGAAGGACGAGGACGTCCAGCACATGCAGTGGGCCATGGACCACTGCCTGAACGAAATGGCCCGGGCCTTCGAGGAATTCCTGCGCAACTTCCCGGCGGCGTGGGCGCGCGGCGTGATGCGCGTGGTGGTGTTCCCGCTCGGCAACCATTACCAGCCGGTGTCCGACGCGCTCAACGCGCGCGTCGCCGACCAGTTGCTCGAGCAGACCGGCTTGCGCGACCGCGTCTCATGGCTGGTGTTCAAGAACGGCGGCCCGCACGACGCGATCGGCCGCATCGAGCACGCCTGGAACCTGCTGCAGAAAGCGGAGCCGGCGTTCCTCAAGTACTACAAGATGATGGTGAAGGACGAGCTGGCCGGCGACGACACCGGCGGGCGCCTCGCCGACGCGGTCAACCGCAAGCTGCTGACGCGCGAGGAGGCCGACCTCGTTGCCGAGTTCGACAAGGCGCGGCTCGACGTGATCCAGACCGATCACTTCACCGCCGGCTACATCCTGGGCAACTACGCCGAGAAGGCCGACGTCGTCGACCTGTCGTCGCGCCGCGCGCAGGTGGCGTGAGGCTACTGCGTCTTCAACATCAGGTTCATCAGCTTGGCCTTGAACGCCGTGTACGGCGGGAACAAGGTCTTGGCCATCATGAAGCGCGTGCGCACCACCGCACGCTCGTGCGAAAACGCCTTGAAGCCGAAGATGCCGTGCGCGCTGCCGATGCCGGAGTTGTTGACGCCGCCGAAGGGCAGGTTGCCGTGGCCGTACTGCACCACGCAGTGGTTGATGCAGGTGCCGCCGGCGCTGGTGTTCTTCAGCACGCGCTCGATGTTGCGCGCGCTGCGGCTCCAGATGTAGAGCGACAGCGGCTTGGGCTGGCTGTTGATGTGGGCGATGACCTGGTCGAGGTCGGTATAGGTCAGGATCGGCAGCAGCGGCCCGAAGACCTCCTCGGACTGGATGCGCGCGTCGGCCGGGATGTTCTCGAGGAACGTCGGCTGGATGAAGTTGTCCTTCTCGCTGACTTCGCCGCCGAGGGTGACCTTCGCGCCCCTCTGCTTCGCATCGCTGAGCAGTCCGGCCAGGCGTTGCGTGTGGCGCGCGTTGACGATGCGCGCCAGGTTGGGTGAGGCGAGCTGCTCGGCCGCGGTCTCGCCGTAGCATTCCTTCAGCACCGCGCGGCACTCGCTGACGAAGGCGTCCTTCACCGACGGATGCACGTAGATGTAATCCGGTGCGATGCAGGTCTGCCCGCAGTTGGTGTACTTGCCCCACATCAGCGTTTTCGCAGCCATCTTGATGTCGGCGGTTTCGTCGATGATCGTCGGTGACTTGCCGCCGAGCTCGAGCGTGACGGACGTCAGGTGCTTGGCCGCCGCGGCCATCACGACCTTGCCGACCGCCGGCGAGCCGGTGAAGAAGATGTGGTCGAAGGGCAGCGCCAGCAGCAGCGTCGACACCGCGGCGTCGCCCTCGAAGATCGCGACTTCGTCCTCGGTGAAGATTTCCTTGACGATCTTGACCATGACCGCCGACAAGTGCGGCGTCATCTCGGAGGGCTTGAGGATCGCGGTGTTACCGGCCGCGATCGCGGACACCAGCGGCCCGAATGACAGATTCACGTTGTAGTTCCAGGGCGAGACGATCAGGCAGCGGCCCTTGGGCTCGTACTGGATCCATGACTTCAGGCCGATGGTGAGGCTGGTCGGCCACACGCCGTGCGGCTTCATCCAGCCTTTCAGCGCGCGCTTGGCGTGCTTGGCCTCGCTGATGACCGGCAGAATCTCGGCCAGGTCCACTTCGGCGGGCGGTTTCTTGAAGTCCTGGTAAGCCGCCTCGTAGAACTCCGGCCGGCGCGCCATCACGGCGTCGTGCAGCCGCATGATCTTGGCGATGCGCTCGGCGGCGCTGGACGTGCGCAGGCGCAGCGCCGTCTCGCGCTGGCGGTCGAACACGCGCCGGATTTCAGCCTCGAGGGCGTTGGAGGCGATTGGCAGGTGGGAAACGGCGGTGCTCATGCGGGGTCCGGGGGTGGGGGTGGCGACAGGGGCCGGAGTATAGCCCCGCGTATACTGGCGGCCCAACCGGGGGAATAAAGAACATGCCGGGCACCAAGCGACCCAATCCGCTCGACGCCTCGTGGCTCACGGTCGACTCGATCGACACGCCGATGCACGTCGGCAGCCTGCTGATCTTCCAGGTGCCGGACGACGCGCCCGCGGATTTCGCGGCCAAGCTCTTCGCGCACCTCAAGTCGCACACCGAGGCGCATCCGCCCTGGAACTTCAAGCTGAAGTCGCCGGCCTTGCGCCGCGTGCTGCCGGTCTGGAGCATGGAAGACGACATCGACATGGACTTCCACGTCCGGCACTCGGCGCTGCCGAAGCCCGGCGGCGAGCGCGAGCTCGGCGTGCTGGTGTCGCGCCTGCACGGGCGCCAGCTCGATTTCACGCGGCCGCTGTGGGAGTCGACCCTGATCGAGGGCCTCGAGGGCAACCGCATCGCCCTCTACACCAAGATGCATCACTCGCTGGTGGACGGCATCAGCGGCATGCGCATGCTGCAGCGGGCGCTGGGCGACACGCCCGCGGCCTCGAAGAAGCAGCCGCCGCCCTGGGCCAACCCGCCGCCGGAGAAGAAGGCGCGGGACGAGGACGAACCGGCGCCGATTCCCGAGGGTGTGCTCGCCAGCGTCGTCAGTGGCCTGAAGAAGCAGGCCCGCTCCATGCCGGAGCTGGCGCGCGGGCTGTCACGCCTGATGCGTGGCGGCGACCACCACGACCTGATCGCGCCGTTCGCGGCGCCGGTGTCGGTGCTGAACTACCGCATCACCGGCGCGCGCCGCTTCGCCACGCAGCAGTACGACCTGGCCACGCTCAAGGCGCTGGCCAAGAAGGCCGACGCGACGCTGAACGATATCGTGCTGTGGCTGTGCGGCACCGCGCTGCGCCGTTTCCTGAAGGAAGCGCACCACCTGCCCGGCAAGTCGCTGACCACCGGCATCCCGGTCAACGTGCGGCCGGCCGACGACCAGGGCCACGGCACCGCGATCAGTTTCATCATGGCCCTGCTCGGCACCGACATCGCCGACCCGAAGAAGCGCTTGAAGGCGATCACTCATTCGACGCGTGTCGCCAAGGATCACCTGCAGAGCCTGCCGCGCAGCGCGCTGACCCAGTACACGCTGCTGGTGATGGCGCCGTACATCCTGTCGCTGGTGACCGGCATCGGCGGGCGCACGCGGCCGGTGTTCAACGTCACCATCTCGAACGTGCCGGGGCCCGAGAAGCCGCTCTATTTCTACGGCGCCAGGCTCGAGGCGATGTACCCGCTCTCGCTGCTGGCGCACGGCGGCGCGCTGAACATCACCTGCGTCAGCTACGACGGCAAGCTGAACTTCGGTTTCACCGGCGCGCGCGACACGCTACCGCACATGCAGCGGCTCGCCGTGTACACCGGCGAGGCGTTGGAGGAACTCGAGAAAGTGTTGGCAGTGTAGGAGCGCCTCTCAGGCGCGACCGGATCGCGCCAAGGTAGCGCTCTACGCGGTTGAGTTGCCGCCGGCCCACAGGTGCAAGCCGTACTTCTGGTACCCCTGCACGTTGTTGAGGCGGGCGTCCTGCTCGGGCGGCACCGGGATCACTTCGCCTTCCAGCAGCGGCGCCAGGTACGGCGCGAGCACCGCGCCGCCGCCGCCGCTGATCACGATCGCGTCGACGTCCCAGTCGTCCGACCACAGCCGGTTGGCTTCGGTGGCGACGCGCGTGGCCAGCCCGCTGAAGGCCTGCTTGACCAGCGCAGTGATGTCGTAGCGCTTGCCGCGGATCTTGATGGTGCCGCGCTGCACGGCGTCGTAAAGGCGGAACAGCTCGATGGCGACGCCGCTCTTTTCCTGCAGCGCGTTGGCCAGCGCCTGGAACGCGATCGAGATGCCGGAGTCGGTGGACTGGCTGCCGCGCTCCGAATAGCGCGTCTTGTCGCTGATGGTGTAGTCCGCGGTGCGGAAGCCGACGTCGATGACGCCGATCTTCTCGGTGATGAAGCGCTGGCTGACCGGCTTGCCGAGGTCGTTCAGCATCAGGTTGAACAGCGCGCCGAACGGCTGCGGGATCACCCGCACCTTGTCCACGTTCAGCACGCGCTCGTCCTTCTCGCCACTGGCCTTGAACAGCGTGGCGGTGTGGCGCTGCTGCAGCAGCTGCGTCAGCGTGTCCTTGTGCTTGCGGAAGAAGCTGATCGGCAGGCCGGTGACGATGCGCACGGGCTGACTCGCATCCGCCAGCGGCGCGCAGGCCGAGATGGCCAGCGTCTTGGCGAACTTGTTGAGGAACTGCGTCGGGTCGAGCGTGTAGCCGCGGCCGCGGCTCTGCTGCTCGGCCAGCTCGCCGACGTAAAAGGTCTCGCCGTTGATCTGCAGGTGCCGGCCGTGCGCAGCCTTCGACGGCATCAGCTGGTCGTTGAACGTCGCCTCGGCGGCGTCGCCGACGACGGACTTGAAGATCTGCGTTTCGCGGCCGTTGGTGGCCTTGGTGAAGCCGAAGCCGACGTCCAGACCGAGAACCTGCATGGACACTCCCTCTCCTGAAATCGCGGGTCTTGTAGCATGGATTCCCATGGCCGCGCTACGCACGCCGGATTCGCGCTTCGAGAACCTGCCGGGCTATCCGTTCGCGCCGCATTGGCACGAGTTGCGCTCGGGTTTGCGCCTGCATTACGTGGACGAGGGTCCGCGCGGCACGGCGGGCGGGGAATCGCACGTCGTGCTGATGCTGCACGGCGAGCCGTCGTGGAGCTACCTGTACCGCAAGATGATCCCGCTGTTCGCGGCCGCCGGGCTGCGCGCGCTCGTGCCCGACCTGATCGGTTTCGGCAAGTCGGACAAGCCGGCGCGGATGGCCGACTACACCTACCAGGGCCACATGGACTGGCTGCGCGAGTGGATGGAAGCCCTCGACCTGCGGCACCTGACGCTGGTGTGCCAGGACTGGGGCTCGCTGCTCGGCTTGCGGCTCGCCGCCGAGCACCCCGAGCGCTTCGACCGCATCGTCGTCGCCAACGGCTTCCTGCCGACCGGCGACCGCGGCTCGAACGCGGCGTTCCGCATCTGGCGCGCGTTCGCCACGTACTCGCCGTGGTTTCCGATCGGCCGCATCGTCAACAGCGGCGTGGTCAACAAGCTGTCGGCCGCAGAAATCGCGGCCTACGACGCACCGTTCCCGTCGTCGAAGTACAAGGCCGGCGCGCGCAAGTTCCCGCGCCTCGTGCCGATCACGCCGGATGATCCGGCCGCGCCGGCCAATCGCGCGGCGTGGGCCAGTCTCGGCGAATGGCGCAAGCCCTTCCTGTGCCTGTTCGGCAAGAACGACCCGATCCTGGGCGGCGCCGACAACTTCCTGCTCGAGCATGTGCCGGGCTCGAAAGGCCAGCCGCACCACCGCATGTGGGGCGGCCATTTCATCCAGGAAGACCAGGGCCCCGAGCTGGCGAAGCGCACGATCGACTGGATTCGCGCGACGTCCGCCTGATTCGTTGCCTCGTATTTGCCCCGTGAGGCACTGACCGATCAAGAGCGGGTCGGGTGGCTGCCGCAGGGGAACTGCCGAGCCGGCGGAGCCGGCTGGCAGGCCCCG
>JANNKD010000177.1:0-2151 GCA_031396115.1 Gammaproteobacteria bacterium | reverse complement strand
CGCCAGGATCAGCCGCTCGTGGGTCAACTCCGACTTTCGGCGGCTCGTGGTGACGGTCGCCAATGGCGACAAATTCGGCGTTTCATCAAAGTTCATAGATACGCGGCGGACAGTTCGCTGGCCACGCCGCGCGCGATGAAGTCAGGGCTCGAGCCCTGCAGGACCAGGGCGCCGCGGCGCAGCACGAACGCATTGTCCGATGCCTTCAGCGCCAGCATCGCCATCTGCTCGGTCAGCACCACGGTGACGCCGGAACTGCGCGCGAACTCGTCGATGTAGGCGTAGATCTGGGTCACGATGATCGGCGCCAGGCCGAGCGACGGTTCGTCGAGCAGCAGCAGCCGCGGAGAGCGGATCGTCGCGCATGACAGGATCAGCATTTGCTGCTGCCCGCCGCTGAGCAGCCCCGACGCGATGCGCGAGCGCTCGCCGAGGATCGGAAAACGCGCGTAGACCTGGTCCAGCGACGGCCGCAGCGCCTGGGTGCGGGCGCCGAAGCTCCAGGCCAGCTCGAGGTTTTCCTCGACGCTGAGCTGGCGGAACAGCCGCCGCCCTTCCATTGCATGCGCGATGCCCAAACGAGCGCGCTCGGTGGCCGAGAGCCGGCCGAGGTCCACACCGTCGAAACGGATGGTGCCGGAACTCGTCGGCGCCAGACCAGAGATCGCGCGCAGCAGCGACGACTTGCCGGCTCCGTTGGCACCCAGGATGGCGGCCTTGGTGCTGGCGGGAACCGTCAGCGAGACCTTGTTCAAGGCCTCGATCGCGCCGTAGCGCAGGCTCAGGGAGTCGATTTCAAGCATGGCCGGCCACCTCGTCGCCCAGGTAGGCAGCGATCACCTCGGGGTCGCGGCGCATGCCGGCCATGTCGCCGTGGTAGATGACGCGCCCGGAGTCGAGGACGACGACGTCGTCCACCAGGTTGGCCAGGAAGTCCATGTGGTGCTCGATCAGCAGAATCGACAGACCCATCGCCTTGAGCTTCACGACCACGGCCGCCAGGCGGTCCATCTCGACGTCGGTGAGGCCGGCCGCGGGCTCGTCGAGCAGCAGGATGCGCGGCTGCGCGAGCAGCATGCGGCCGAGCTCGGCCATCCGGCGGTGGCCGTAGGGCAGACTGTCGACCACGGCATCGGCGATGTCGGCCATCTCCAGCAGCGCCAGCACCGCGTCGCAGCGCGCCAGCGCGCGGGCCTCGGCATTGCGCGCGCGCGGTAGCGACAGCGCGGCCTCGACCCAGGTGTAGCCGAGGCTGCGGTGGGCGCCGAGCATCAGGTTCTCGCGCACCGTGAAGTGCGGGATCAGCCGCGGGTCCTGGAAGGTGCGAACGACGCCGGTGGCCGCCATCTCGTGGTCGGCCAGCGCGGTCACGTCGCGCTTGCCGAGCAGCACGCGGCCGTCGGTCGGCTGGTAGACGCCGCTGATGACGTTGACCAGCGTGCTCTTGCCCGAGCCGTTCGGTCCGACCAGCGCGATGATGCGGCCCGCGGCAATCTCGAGCGATACGTTGTCCAGCGCCGTCAGCCCGCCGAAGCGCATCGTCACGCCGCGCGCCGACAGCGCGCTGCCGCTTGGGCGCTGCGCGAAGACCTCGGCTGCAGCACCCTGGACCTCGGCCGAGCGCCGGGCCGCGCCGGGACGCACGAAACGCGGTGCCGCGAACAGCAGGCCGCCGATGCCCTTGGGCAGCACGATCAGCGAGAACGCGAGGATCACGCCGTAGACGATGTACTGGTATTCGGCGAAGGCCTGCAGCCGCTCGGGCAGGAAGGCGAAGAACAGCGCGCTCGCCACCTGTCCGGCGCTGGAGGCCATGCCGCCGACGATGGACACCACCAGAACCTCGATCGAGCGCGAGACGCCGAAGCTGTCGGGCCCGATGTAGCCCACCAGGTGGGCATAGAACGCGCCGGCAAGCCCCGCCAGCCCGCCGCTCATCGCGTAGGCGAACTGGCGTGTCTGGCGCCGCGCGATGCCCACGCTGCCGGCGGCGAACTCGCTGTGATGGATGGCACACAGCGCGCGCCCGATGCGGCTTTGCGACAGGTTGCGCACCAGCAGCAGCACGCCGGCGGTGACGAGGACCAGCACGCGGAAGAAGTCTCCGCCGTCGAGCTTGACGCCGAGCACGGTGAGCGTGCGCAGGCCTGC
>JANNKD010000174.1:0-5322 GCA_031396115.1 Gammaproteobacteria bacterium | reverse complement strand
AGACCAGCTCGGTGACCGGGTGCTCGACCTGCAGGCGCGTGTTCATCTCGAGGAAGTAGAACTGCTGGTCCCGGCCGAGCAGGAATTCCACCGTGCCGGCGCCGACGTAGTTCACCGCCCTGGCGGCCGCGACCGCGGCCTCGCCCATGGCGCGGCGCAGCGTGTCGTTCACCGCCGGCGACGGCGCCTCCTCGACCACTTTCTGGTTGCGGCGCTGGATGGAGCAATCGCGCTCGCCCAGGAAGATCACGTTGCCGTGGCGATCGCCGAACACCTGGATCTCGACGTGGCGCGCATCCACCACGGCCTTCTCGATCAGCAGCTCGCCGGAGCCGAAGGCGTTGGCGGCCTCGGAGCGCGCGGACTTGATCGCCTCGACGAGCTTGCCCTCGTCCTCGACCAGGCGCATGCCGCGCCCGCCGCCGCCGGCAGCGGCCTTGATCATCACGGGCAGGCCGACCTTCTTGCAGTGCTTGAGCAGCTGCTCGTCGGATTGCTCGGCGCCCTGGTAGCCGGGCACGCACGGGACTTTCGCCTTGAGCATGCGCTCCTTGGCGGCGCTCTTGCTGCCCATCGCCTCGATCGAGCCGGCATCCGGGCCGACGAAGATCAGGCCGGCGTCTTTCACGGCCTTGGAGAACGACGCGTTCTCGGAGAGGAAGCCGTAGCCCGGATGGATCGCCTGCGCGCCGCTGGTTTTCGCCGCGGCAATGATCTTGTCGATCGACAGGTAGGACTCTTTCGCCGGCGGCGGGCCCAGGCGCACCGCCTCGTCGGCCTCGTGCACGTGCATCGAGTCGGCGTCGGCGTCGCTGTACACGGCGACGGTGCGATAGCCGAGCCGCTTGGCCCCCCGGATCACCCGCACCGCGATCTCGCCGCGGTTGGCGACCAGGACTTTGGTGAAGCGATTCATGATCGTTCACCTCTCCCCCCGCAGTGGGGAGAGGTCGGCGCGAAGCGCGGGGTGAGGGGCTCGTTCACTTCAAATCCACCGTCCGCGGACAGGCCTGCCGGCCGAGGAAGCCTTCCTCGGAGTACAGGAACTGCTTCTCGACGAATCCGGCGCCGGTGAAGTACTGGCACTTCATCATGCCGAGCTTGCGGTCGCCGTCGGGCTTGTCGCTCCACACCAGGAAACCCTTGTTCGAGAAGAACAGGGCAGCCCAGGCGGCGATCACGATGCCGGCGGCGATGGCGAGGGTCTTGTTCTGCTGGGTCAAGGGACTCTCCTTTATTTCGCCCACTTGGGCAGGCGTTTTTCGATGAAGGCCGCGGTGCCCTCGGCGCCTTCCGCACTGCGCACCGCCTCGGAGAAGCGCCTGGCAGCGTAGTCGAGCAGCGGATCGAGTTCCATCTGGCCGACCTTCAGCATCAACTCTTTGGTCACCGCATTGGCGTTGGGCGCGCAGCGGATCACCTGCTTGAGCGTATCGGCGAGCAGCGCCTCGAGACCGGCGTCGTCGCGGAACACCTCGTGGACGATGCCCAGGCGCCGGGCTTCCTCGCCCTTGAAACGCCCGCCGCACACGCCGAGGCGCCGCGCCTGCGACAGCCCGATCCTTTGGACCACGAAGGGCGCGATCTGTGCCGGCACGATGCCCAGCCCGGTCTCCGGCAGGCCGAAGCTCGCGTCCACGTGCGCGAAGGCGACGTCCGCCACGCAGGCCACGCCGAAACCGCCGCCGAGCACCGCGCCCTCGCAGATGGCGATGGTGGCCTGCGGCGCCTCGTTGATCTTGCGCAGGAACGCGCCGAACTTCCTGTTATAGGCCGCGGCGGGATCGTCGCCGTCGCCGGCCTTGGCCTGGGCGAGCCGGACGCTGGCCATGTCCTTGATGTCGCCGCCCGCGCAGAAGTTGCCGCCGGCGCCGCGCAGCACGATGGCGCGCACCTCGCGCGAATCGCGCACCGCGTCGAAAGTCGCGACGATGTCGCCGAGCAGCGCCACCGACAGCGCGTTGCGGTTGTCCGGGCGGTTGAAGGTAACGTGCAGCACGCCGCCGTCGAGCTTCAGCAGCAGGTTCTTCGTGTCAGGCAGGTTCATGGCTCACCAGGAAAAGGGGACGCACGCAATTATTAATTGTGTGCGTCCCCTTTTTTGTTTCCTTGATTTCTCGCTCATTTCTTTTTCCCGGGAACCATGCCGAGGTTCTTGGCGATGATGCTCATCATGATCTCGTCGGCGCCGCCGCCGATCGAGTGCAGGCGCAGGTCGCGGTAGTACTGCGAGATCGGGTTGTCCCACATGAAGCCCTGGCCCCCCCAGTACTGCAGGCAGCCGTCGGTGACCTCGCGCGCCACGCGCGCGGTTTTGAGCTTGGCCATCGAGGCCAGCAGCGTCACGTCGCGTCCGGTGAGCAGCTCCTCGGTGGCGCGATAGACCAGCGAGCGTGCGGCCTCGATCTCGGTCTTGAGCTCGGCAAGCCGGAAATACACGTACTGGTTGTGCAGGATCGGCGCCCCGAAGGCGTTGCGCTGGCCGGTGTAACGCACCGTTTCCTCGATGCACTTGTCCATCGAGGCCAGGATGCTGGCGGAGAGGAACAGCCGCTCGTGCTGGAACTGCTGCATCTGGTAGGTGAAGCCCTTGCCCTCCTCGCCGATCAGGTGCCGCACCGGCACCCGCACGTTGTCGAGAAAAATGATCGCCGTGTCGCTGGATCTCTGTCCCAATTTTTCGAGTTTTGTCTTTCTATCGACGCCCTTGGCGTCGAGCGGCACCACGATCAGTGACTTGTTCGAGTGGCGGCCGCCGTTGGCGGGCGTTTCACCGGTATTGGCCAACAGGCAGGCCCAGTCGCCCTGCGCGCCGTTGGTGATCCACATCTTCTGGCCGTTGATGACGTAGTCGCCACCCTCGCGCCGCGCGGTGGTCTTGATGCCGGCGACGTCCGAGCCCGCCCCGGCCTCGCTGACCGCGATGCAGGCGACGTGCTCACCCTTGATCGCGGGCTTGAGGTAGTTGTCCTTGAGGTAATCGTTGCCGACGCGCGCCAGCGCCGGCGTGGCCATGTCGGTCTGCACGCCGATCGCCATCGGGATGCCGCCGACTTTGCAGTAGCCGAGCGCCTCCGCGAACATCACCTGGAAGCTGTAGTCGAGGCCCAGCCCGCCGACCGCCTCGGGCTTGTTGATGCCGAGCAGGCCGAGCGCGCCCATCTTGCGGAAGATTTCCTTCGCCGGCCACATGCCCTGCCGTTCCCACTCGCCGGCGTGCGGGTTGATCTCCTTCTCCACGAACTGCTTCGTGGTGTCGAAGATCTGCTGGTGTTCGTGCGTTATTTGCATTTTGAGAGTCGCGCCTAACGGCGCTCCTACAGTCGGGCGATTCCAAAAGTATTGGGGACAACCTTGCGCAAGCGCGCTTCCTTGCACACGGACAGCGTCAGGCCCAGCACCTTGCGCGTGTCGCGCGGGTCGATCAGGCCGTCGTCGAACAGCCGCGCGGTGGCGGCGAAGGCGGTGGACTCGCGGTCGAACTGGTCGATGATGTTCTTCTCCATCAGCGCCAGCATCTTCTCGTCGGCCGGGCCCATGACCTTGCCTTCCTTGGCCCACTTGTCGCGCGTGACGATGCTCATGACCCGGGCCGCCTGCTCGCCGCCCATGACCGCCGTGCGGGAGTTGGGCCAGGCGAAGATGAACTCGGGGCCGAAACCGCGGCCGCACATGCCGTAGTTGCCGGCGCCGAAGCTCGCGCCCATCACCATGGTGATCTGCGGCACGGTGGCGTTGGCCACCGCCTGGATCATCTTGCTGCCGTGCTTGACGATGCCGCCCTGCTCGCTTTCCGTGCCCACCATGTACCCGGTGGTGTTCATCAGGTACACCAGCGGGATGTCGGCCTGGCAGCACAGCTGGATGAACTGGCCGGCCTTGGTCGCGCCGCGCACCGTGATCGGGCCGTTGTTGCCGATGATGCCGACCTGGTGACCGTGGATGACGGCGCGTCCGCAAATGGTTTGCTGGTCGTATTCGTACTTGAAGTCGAGGAATTCAGACCCGTCGACGATGCGCGCGATGACCTCGCGGCAGTCGTAGGGCTTGCGGTAGTCCACCGGCACGATGCCGCACAGCTCGTCGATGTCGTACAGCGGCGCGCGCACCGGCAGCAGCTCGAGCCGCGGCCGCCCGGAATTCCAGTCGAGCGACTTGACGATCTCGCGCGCGATGCGGATGGCGTCGGAGTCGTTCTCGGCGAGGAACTCGCTGACGCCGGAGATCTGCGAGTGCATCTCGGCGCCGCCCAGGTCCTCGTCGCTGGCGACTTCGCCGGTCGCGGCCTTCAGCAGCGGCGGACCGGCAAGGAACACCTTGGCGCGCTTGCGCACCATGATCACGTAGTCCGACAGGCCCGGCATGTAGGCGCCGCCGGCGGTGGACGAGCCGTGCACCACGGTGACCTGCGGCAGGCCGGCGGCGGACTTGCGCGCCTGGTTGGCGAAGGTGCGCCCGCCGGGGATGAACACCTCGGCCTGGTAGAGAAGGTTGGCGCCGCCGGACTCGATCATCGCCACGGTCGGCAGCTTCTGGTCGAGCGCGATCTCCTGGATGCGCAGGCCCTTCTGCACGCCCCACGGCGTCATCGTGCCGCCCTTGATGGCGAAGTTGCTGGCCGAGACGATACAGCGCACGCCTTCGACGTAGCCGATGCCGATGATGGTGTTGCCGCCGGCGAGCGAACCGTCCTTGTCGTCGTGGTGCTTGTAGCCGGCGAGCGTCTGCAACTCGAGCCAGGGCGAGCCGCGGTCGATCATCAGGTGCACGCGCTCGCGCGGCAGCAGTTGGCCGCGCTGGTGGAATTTCTCGCGCTTGCTCTCCTCCTCCGCGCGCCCCTTGGCCTCGATCGCACGGAACTCGGCGATCTTCGCGAGCAGGTCTTCGCGGTTCTGCTTGAACTGGGCGCTGTTCGTATCGACTTTGCTTTCGATAACCGGCATTACCCCATTCCCCGCTTCAGGGACAGAGCGGGCAGTCTAGTGGCTCCGGCGCAAAAAGTGAAGCACAATTCACTCCATGGCCTACCGCCGTACCCGACGCGTGAAGCAACGCCTCGCCGAGAACCGCGAGCGCATCGTGCTGGGGGCGCGCCAGCTGATCGCGCGCGGCGGCCTGCGCGAGGCGCAGATGGCCGAGGTGGCGTCGGCCGCGGGCCTGTCCACCGGCGCCATCTACAAGTACTTCCCTTCCCAGACCGACCTGTTCATCGAGGTGCTGGGCGACGCCGTGGGCCACGAGATCGACATCCTGCAGCAGATCGCGCGCGAGCCCGGCACTCGCACGCAGGTCCTGCGCCGCGCAGTCGAGTCGTTCGTGCGC
>JANNKD010000170.1:0-3269 GCA_031396115.1 Gammaproteobacteria bacterium | reverse complement strand
GTGTCGAGCGTCACGTCGGGGCGCACCGTCACGATGTCCGGGCTCATCAGGCCGCCGGCCGTGTCGGGCTCGTAGGCCAGCATCTGCTCGAGGCGGTCGCGGTCGCGCGCGTCCATCGCCCGCAGCACCTGCTGCGTGACGGTCTCCGGCAGGTTCTCGACGAAATCGGCGAGGTCGTCGATCGGCAGGCCCTTGGCCGCGGCCACCAGGTCGGCCACTTCCATGTGCTGCACGAGGTCCTCGCGCACGCCCTCGGTCAGGTGCAGCAGCGCCTCGCCGCGGTCCTCCGGATCCACCATGTTCCAGATGACCATGCGCTCGCTGCGCGGCAACGACTCGACCAGCAGGGCGATCTCGGAAGGATGCAGCGCGTGCAGCGAGCGCTTGACGGTCAGCGCGCGGCCGCCCTGCAGCGCGGCGTGGATGCGCTTGACCTGCTCGGAGGCGGATTCGCTTTCGGAGTGGTCGGTCACGACAGGCTGATACCAGGCACTGGGCTGCGGGAAAACTAACACACGAATGCCGTAGAGTCGCGCCGTGAGAATCGTCTCCCACACCTGCTCGAACACGGAAATCGTCTGCGCACTCGGCGCCGGCCGCATGCTGGTGGGCGTGGACACCGATTCGGACTACCCGGCCGAGGCCGTGGCGCCGCTCCCCAAATTGCGGCGCGACCTCGAGCTCGACGTGGCGCAGGTCGAGGCGCTGCGCCCCGACCTGGTGCTGACCTCGCTCACCGTGCCGGGGCACGAGCGCATCGTCGAGACACTCAAGCAGGCCGGCCTGCCGGTGCTGGTGATCGACCCGATCGGCCTGGACGGGGTCTACGACTCGATCGCGCAGGTCGCCGAAGCGCTGGGCATCCTCAAGCGCGGCCGTTCGCTGATCGCGCAGATGCAGGCCGACATGCCGCCGCTCGAAGCCGCCGGGGCGCGGCCGAAAGTGCTGGTCGAGTGGTGGCCCAAGCCGGTCATCGCACCGGCGCGGTTGTCCTGGGTCAACGAACTGCTGCGCCTGGCCGGCGGCGTGAATCCCTTCGAGACGCGCGACGGCAAGAGCACGCAGCTCAGCGATGCCGACGTACTCGCCGCGGCGCCCGACGCCGTGGTGATGTCGTGGTGCGGCGTGAAGCAGGAGAAGTACCGGCGCGACGTGGTCGAGCGCCGCGCGGGCTGGTCAGAAGTGCCGGCGGTGCAACGCGGCCACATCCATCCGGTCACCGAGGCATTTCTCGGCCGGCCGGGGCCGCGGCTGGTGGAGGGGTATCGCGCGCTCGTGCACATTTGTAGGAGCGCCTCTTAGGCGCGATGGGCCGCGGTCGCGCCTAAGAGGCGCTCCTACAACAGCATCAACCGCGATCCCGCGCGCTCTGCGCGTGCGCCTGCAGGCCTTCCGCGTCGGCCAGCGTGCCGGCGATGCCGGCGAGTTTCTTCGCGCCCTCGGGCGTGCAGCCGACGAGGCTGGTGCGCTTCTGGAACTCGTACACGCCCAGCGGATTGGCGTAGCGCGCCGCGCGCGAGGTCGGCAGCACGTGGTTGGGACCGACGACGTAGTCGCCGAGCGCCTCGAGCGTATGGCGGCCGAGGAACACGGCCCCGGCATGCGTCACGGACTTCAGCAGCACGTCCGGCTGCGCGACCGACAGCTCGAGGTGCTCGGGCGCGATGCGGTTGGACACCTGCACCGCCTCGGTCAGGCTGCGCGTGTGGATCAGCGCGCCGCGCCGCTTGAGCGACTCGGCCACGATCCTGCGCCGCGGCAGCGCCTTGACGCGCTCCTGCATGGCGGCAGCCACCGTGTCGAGGAAGGCGCCGTCGGGCGACAGCAGGATGGACTGCGCGTCCTCGTCGTGCTCGGCCTGCGAGAACAGGTCCATCGCGATCCAGCCCGGGTCGGTCTGGCCGTCGCAGATCACGACGATCTCGGACGGCCCGGCGATCGAGTCGATGCCGACGCGGCCGAACACCAGGCGCTTGGCCGTAGCGACGTAGACGTTGCCGGGCCCGACGATCTTGTCCACCGCCGGGAGGGTCGCCGTGCCGTAGGCCAGCGCCGCGATGGCCTGGGCGCCGCCGATGGCGAACATGCGATCGACGCCGGCCAGGTGCGCCGCGGCCAGCACCAGCGGGTTGCGCTCGCCCTTGGGCATGGGCACGCACATGATGATCTCGCGCACGCCGGCGACCTTGGCCGGGATGGCGTTCATCAGCACCGAGGACGGATAGGAGGCCTTGCCGCCCGGCACGTAGATGCCGACGCGGTCGAGCGGCGTCACGCGCTGGCCCAGTTTGTTGCCGAATTCGTCGTCGAACGTGAACTCGGCGATCTTCTGCTTCTCGGCGTAGGCGCGGATGCGCGCGGCGGCGGTTTCGAGCGCGCCGCGCAGCTCGGCCGGTAGCGAGCGCCAGGCGCCGCCGCGGCTTTCGGGCCCGATCTCCAGTTCGCGGACGGACTTGGCGGGGTGGTGGTCGAAGCGGCCGGTGTACTCGAGCACGGCGGCGTCGCCGCGGCGCCGCACGTCGTCCACGATGTGGGCGACGCTCGCCGCGATCTCCGGGTTAGCTTCCGGCGTGCGGTCCAGCAGGCGCGCGAACTCGGCGTCGAAGCCGGCGTTCCGCGTGTCGAGGCGGCGCAGCTCGAGCAGCGGCTCGCGTCCCTCGCGCGCGCCGCGGCCGCGCGGCCGCCCGCGCTCGCGGCGGCTCATGATTTCTTCGAGAAGCGATCGAGCCAGCGCCGGATCGCGGCGTGCTTCATCTTCATCGCCGCCTTGTTGACGATGAGGCGGGCGCTGATGGACGCGATCGTCTCGACTTCCTTCAGGCCATTGGCGCGCAGCGTGCTCCCGGTATTGACCAGGTCGACAATGCAGTCCGACAGTCCCACCAGGGGGGCGAGTTCCATCGAGCCGTAGAGCTTGATGATCTCGACCTGCTGGCCCTTCTCGGCGAAGTGCCGGCGCGTGATCTCGGGATACTTCGTCGCCACGCGCAGGCGAGGGGACTGTCCCAAATTTTTCGAAGAAAAATTGGGACTGTCCCCTTTTGTGCGCGCTGCCACCACCAGCCGGCATTGCGCGAAGCCCAGGTCGAGCGGTTCGTATAGCGAGTCGCCGCCGTGCTCCATCAGCACGTCCTTGCCGACGATGCCGAAGTCGGCCGCGCCGTACTCCACATAGGTGGGCACGTCGGCCGGCCGCACGATGAGCAGCTGCACCTCCGGATCCTTCGACGGCAGGCGCAGGCGCCGGTCGTCGAGGCCGGCGTCCGGCG
>JANNKD010000140.1:0-20411 GCA_031396115.1 Gammaproteobacteria bacterium | reverse complement strand
GCGTACAAGATCAACGACGACGTGGAGCTGTTCACCGACCTGTTCCATAACTTCACCCAGTCGGGCTTCACCATCGCGCCGCTGCCATTCGATGCGCGCAGCGACAACGTGGTTCTGTCGACGAATAGCTTCTACAACCCGTTCGGCATCAACTTTGGCGGCAGCGCGGACAACCCGGCCACCCCGCTGAACCCGAACTTCCTGACGCGGTTTGTCACCAACGGCAACCGCTTCTCTGAGGTCGAGACCAACACGGACCAGATTACCGTCGGCCTGCGCGGCGACCTGCTCGATACGCTGTGGCGCTGGGACTTGGGTGTTACCTACCAGCACATCAACCAGGTTGCGATGGTCTCCGGCTACGTCCGGCAGACCGACCTGCAGAACGCGCTCGGGGCTTCGTTCAATGATGACCTGGGCGACGCCGATCCGACCAACGACGTCGTGCGGTGCGGCGCTCCCGGATTCGTCATCCCGGGTTGCGTGCCGATCAACCTGTTCAACACCGAGGATCCGAACACGGTGTCGGAACTCGACCGCCTGAGCACGGGCTACGAAAACCAGCTCCTCTTCTCGAGCAAGATCGCCGAGCTGAACTTCAGCGGCAATGCCTTCGCCATGCCGGGCGGCACGGCGATGGCTGCCGTGGGCATCAACCTGCGAGAGGATAACCTCCAGGTGGACGTGGACGGCCTGACCGAGGCGTCGGCGCCGGAGTTCTCCGGCTGCGCGCTGTCGAACGAAACCTGTTCGGGCGACACCAAGGGTAAGGACGAGCTGTGGGAGGTCTACGGCGAGCTGCTGCTGCCGGTGATTGCCAACACGCTGAACGTGACCCTCGGCCTGCGTCATTCCGACTACGACAGCTTCGGCACCACGGATAACGCCTCGGCCAAGATCGAGTACCGGCCGATCGAGGACCTGCTGGCACGGGTGAGCTTTGCGCAGGTGTTCCGTGCGCCGCAGATCTTCGACCGCTTCGGAGCGCCGGCGTCCAGTGCGCCGCTGTTCTTCGATCCGTGCGTGGGCCTGACGGCCGCTGACGTTGCCGCCAACCCGAACCTGGCGCAGGCCTGCGAGAACGTTCCGCAGGACGGCAGCTTCGCGGGCGCGCCGACGCAGCAGATCGACCAGCTCATCCTCAGCAACGCGGATCTCGATCCCGAGACTGGCGAAGTGCTGACCCTGGGCGCGGTCTACGATCCGAGCTGGCTGCCGGAGTTCTCGACCTCGCTCGACTACTGGCGGTACGAGATCGACGACGCCATCATCGCGCCGGACGTCAACACCGTCGCCGATGCCTGCGTCCAGACCGGCGACCCGACGTACTGCGACCTGATCTTCCGCTTCAGCGACGGCCAGATCGACCGCATCCTGACGCCGACCGCCAACACGGCGACGTTCACGACCAGCGGCGTCGATTTCGGCGCGAAGTACAAGCTGACCGGCCTGCCGTTCGGCACCATGCGCTTCGTCCTCGACGTGACCCACACGATGGAGTTCAAGTACCAGATCGTCTCGACTTCACCGGAGGTGGACGCGGTCGGGACCTATGACTCGCAGTTCGGCCAGTTCGCCGAATGGCGCGGCACGGGCTTGGTGGGTTGGGCGATGGGTCCGTTCGATGCTTCCTGGACCACGCGCCTGATCGGCGACGTGGATATCGCCGACAGCTTCGGCTCGGGTTCGGGACGTCCGGCAGCCGCGGGTCCGATACATAAGGGCAGCGTCACGTACCACGACATCGCGTTCGGCTACACACTGCCGGTCGGCGGTGGCATCAAGCTGCTGGCGGGCCTCGAGAACGCCTTCGACAAGCAGCCGCCGCTGTATTACCAGTACGCGCTGAACGCCAACACCGTGGTCGAGACGTATGACACGGTCGGCCGCTTCATGTTCGTCCGCGTCTCGGCGAACTTCTGACGGTCGGGTTTTTCCGGAGCCGCGCAACTTGTTGCGCGGCTCTTTTCTTTGGGCCGCCGGAATGAGCCTCCCTGACGATCCCCACACCTTGTGGGCCGAGGGGGCGGCGCTCGACGCCGCCGGGCGCTACGGCGAGGCGGCCCGGGCCTTCGCGCGCCTGTGTGAGCTGCAGCCGGAGGTGCCCGACCACTGGCTGAACCTGGGCACCTCGCTGCGCTCGAAGCCGGACCCCCAGGGCGCGCTGAAGGCCTACGAGCGAGCGCGGGCGCTCGGCGAGCGCTCGGCGAATTTCCATTTCAATGCGGCGATGCTGTACCTGGATCTCGGCGACGTGCGGGCAGCCCGGACCGACCTGGACGCCGCCGCGAAGCTGGCGCCGCGCGACGCCGAGGTCCGCTTCCAGCACGCCCGGGTCTGCTTCGCCGGGGTGGATACGGACGCAAGCGCCGAGGCGCTTGCCGATTGGCGGTCCTGGGAGGGCCTTACGCCCGAGATGTGCGCCAGCCTGGGCGCGTTGCTGCTGCAGGCCGGGGAGCAGGACGACGCCATGGAGCTGATGCAGCGGGCCCAGGCGGCTGGCGTCGGGGGCCCGGAAGTCGCGATGCACATGATCAGCATGCTGGAGCGCGTGAACCGGCTGGAGGAGGCGCAGCGCCGTTTCGACGCCCTGGCGCCGCCGCGCCCCCGCGAGCTGCGCTCGCGCTGGAAAGCCATCAAGGCCCAGCTGGCGACGCGCCGCGACGACCTGGCGCTCGCCAGGCAGCTGTACGAGGAACTGCTCGCCGAGACCCCGGATCGCGAGCAGCGCCAGGGCGTACTGTTCCCCCTGGCCAAAGTGCTGGATTCGCTCGGCGACTATCCGGCGGCGCTGCGGGCCGTCCAGGATGCCCACGACGCCAAGGTGGCGGTGACCGACCGGACCGCGGCCAACCCGGTCGAGGAAGACCGGCCGATCATGCCGATCACGCAGTACAGCGCCGTGGCCGAGGACGCCGGCGCGTGGCGCGAGCCCACCGCGCCGACCATCGAGCACAGCCCGGTGTTCATCGTCGCCTTCCCGCGCTCCGGCACGACGCTGCTCGAGCTGATGCTCGATGCCCATCCGCAGCTGCGCACGATGGACGAGCAGCCGTTCCTGCAGAAAGCCGTGCTGCGCTTCAACCAGCACCGCCTCGAATATCCGCACGCGCTGAAGGGCGCGACGCCGGAGCAGCTCGCGGACATCCGCGGCTTCTACTGGGCGCAGGTTCGCCGCAAGGTCCGCCTCGAGCCGGGCCAGCGCCTGATCGACAAGAATCCGCTGAACATGCTGCGTTTGCCGGCGATCAAGCGGCTGTTCCCGAATTCGCCGGTGCTGATGGCAATCCGCCATCCGTGCGACGTCATCATCAGCAACTTCTTCCAGCACTTCCGCGCACCGGAATTCGTGCGGTTGTGCCGGGACCTGCCGACGCTGGCGCTCGGCTGGCGCCGGGCGTTCGACTACTGGTACGAGCAGCAGGCCATCGTGCAGGCCAACGTGCTCGAGGTTCGCTACGAGACCTTCGTCAGCGACTTCGCCGCCCAGGCGCGCGCGGTCGCGCAGTTCCTGCAACTGCCGTGGGATGACGCCATGCTCGAGCCGGCGAAAAACGCCAAAGACCGCGGCTACATCAGCACGCCGAGCTACTCGCAGGTCGTGCAGCCGGTCAACACCAAGGCGGTGGGCCGCTGGCGGCGCTACGCCTTCGCCATGGAGCCGGTGCTGGCGGAAGTGCGGCCCTACCTGGAGCGCTGGGGTTACGACGCCTGAGCGTCCGGGTGCCGTCAGAACAGCAGGTAGGACGAAAGGATGTACTTGGGACCCGAGCGCGGCGGCAGGCCGGCGTGCTGGAACATCCAGTAGGGCGGGAACATCAGCAGGCGGCCCTGCCGGGCCTGCACGCGCAGGCCAAGGTCCGGGAACTCGGTTTCGCCGCCCTCGGCGACGTCGTTGAGGTACCACAGGAACACCAGATAGCGATTGCTCACCTCGTAGATCGAATCGAAATGCACCTGGAACGACTCTCCCGTCCCCGGCCGGTACTCCTTCAGGATCAGGTCGGCGGTCTTCGCCGAACTCGGCAGCGCCAGCGTCTGCGGCACCTCGCGGTTGTAGCGGGCGAGCGCCAGGTCCATCTTGCCGCGGAAGAACCGCAGCAGGCCGGGCTCCGCCGTGCGCGTGACGTTGACCTCGGTCCAGGCGCTCTGCTCGAGGCCGGCGCGGGTGCCGCGCCCGCCCGGCTGCCTGGCCTGCGCGGCGGCGCGGAACGACGTGATCATCGACTCGCACAGTGCGGCGTCCAGGTCGCCGTCATAGGTACGGACGAAGTGGGGGAGCTCCCTGCGGTCCATGGGTAGAATTATGCATGGGGACGACGCGCGCGCATGAACCAGCAGGATTCGCGGGATATCGCTGAGCCCGGGGTGATCGAGGCCCGGCAGCTGCTGAGCCAGGGTCGCCTCGAGGACTCCGTGAAGGCCTACCGGGCCGTGCTTGCGCGCGCGCCGGCCCAGGTCGAGGCGCTCAATGCAGTGGGCCTGTGGCTGCTGCGTGCCGGCAATCGCGCCGAGGCGATGCGGCATTTCGACGAGGCCCTGCGCGCCGAGCCCCGCAACGCCATGACCCTGAACAACATCGCGCAGGCGCGCCACGCCGAGGGCGACCTCACCGCCGCCATCGAGGCGTACCGCCAGGCGCTGGCGGTCAAGGACGACCTCTACGTCGCCCGCCTGGCGCTGGCGCGCCTGATCGAGGAACGCGGCAACCCGGCCCAGGCGCTGCCGCAGTACTTCCGCGCGGTGACCGACGCGCAGGCCGAAGGCCGTTGGCGCTCGCGTGACTCGACGCCGTCCGCCCTGCAGCCGCTGGTGGAGCACGCCATGCGGCAGATCGACAGCGGCCGTCGCGGCCTGTTCGACGGCGTGCTCGAGCCGCTGCGCCAGCGCTTCGGGCGCGACGAGCTGACGCGCGTGGACGAGTGCCTCGAGGTGTACCTCGGCCTGCGCCGGATGCAGCCGGCCGACGCGCGCCAGCAGCCGCGCTTCCTGTGGTTCCCGGGCCTGCCGGGGACGCCGTTCCTCGACACCGCGCGGGTGCCCGAGCTGCGTGGGCTCGAGGCGCAGGCCGGCGCGATCCGCGCCGAACTGCTGCACGTCCTCGACGGTGGTGCCGCGGCGAGCCGCGAGGCGGTCTTCGGCGACCCCGAGGTCGCGCGCGCCAACCTCGCCGGACACCGCGGCGAGCCGGGCTGGAACGGCTACTACTTCTACCGCCACGGCGAGCGGCGCGAGGACAACCACCGGGCCTGCCCGCAGACGTCGGCCGCGCTGGAAGCGCTGCCGCTGTGCAAGGTCCGCGCGCACGGCCCGGAAGTGCTGTTCTCGGTGCTCACCCCGGGCACCCACCTGCTGCCGCACACGGGGGTCACCAACACCCGGATCGTCGGCCACCTGGCGCTGATCATCTCGGACGACTGCGCGCTGCGCGTCGCCGGCGAGGAGTACCGCTGGACCGAGGGACGCGCCGTGCTGTTCGACGACACCTACCTGCACGAGGCCTGGAACCGCAGCGCGCAGCGGCGCGTCGTGCTGATCTTCGACCTGTGGCATCCGGACCTGCGTCCGGCCGAGCGCCTCGCGGTGCAGGCGCTGGTCGAGGTGATCGGCGATTTCCGGGCCGCCGCCGAGCTGCCGGCGATGCGTGACGCATGAAGCTCATCCGTCCATTCGTGAAGCTGCCGCTGCGCTTCGACGCCGGGCGCCTGGCGCAGGAGGTCGCCGCGCTGCCGGCGTCGGCGTGGGCGCGGCATCCCACGGGGTTTGCCGGCAACAGCGCGGCGCGGCTGATCAGCGTCGGCGGCGGCGAGAACGATGCGGTGGCCGGCGCCATGGGCGCGACGCCGCACCTGCGCGCCTGCCCGTACATCCAGCAGATCCTCAGCGGCTTCGGCGTGGTGTGGAGCCGGTCGCGCCTGATGAAGCTCGCCCCCGGCGCCAACGTGCCGCAGCACGCCGACGTCAACTACCACTGGTTCACGCGCGTGCGCATCCACGTCCCGGTGCAGACCGAGCCAAGCGTGCTGTTCTACTGCGGCGACGAAGGGGTCCACATGGGCGCGGGTGAGGCGTGGATCTTCGACAACTGGCGCCTGCATCGCGTCGAGAACGGGTCGCCGCGCGAGCGCGTGCACCTGGTCGCCGACACCATGGGCAGCGCCGCGTTCTGGCAACTGGTCGAGGCCGGCCTGCTCGAGCGGCCCGCGCGCACGGTGCCGTTCGCGCCGGAGCGGCCCGTGCAGCTGATGCTGGAGCGACACAACGTGTTCCGGGTGATGCCGCCGGCGGAAATGGAGCACCTGCTCGGTGACCTGTCGCAGGAGCTGGTGGAACGGGCCGCCGACGACGGCGCGCCGACGCCCGCGGTGCGGCGCTTCCGCGCGCTGCTCGCCGCGTTCTGCCACGACTGGCGCCAGCTCTGGTCGCTGTACGCCGAATCGTCGGAGGGGATGCCGGCCTACGAAGGCGCCCTGGAGGCGCTGCGGGCGCAAGCGGCCGCCCACTCCGAGGGGTTGGCCATGCGCACCAACCGGCTGGCCGCCCTGAAAGTGCTGCGCGCCCGGGTCCAGTTCGCGCTTGGCGACTCCGGCCAGCCGGCGCCCTCCGAGGACGACTACGACGCGCGCCCGGCGGCTGCGCCAGCGGCAGCCGCGGCCGTGCCTGCGGTGCGCTACGAGCGCCCGGTTTTCATCGTCTCGGCGCCACGCTCGGGCAGCACGCTGCTGTTCGAAACACTGGCCTGCACGCCGCAGGTCTGGACCGTGGGTGGCGAGGCGCACTGGCTGGTCGAGGGTTTCCCGGAGCTTTGCCCGGGCGCACCGGGCGTGGACAGCAACCGCGTCGAAGCGCAGCACGCGACGCCGGCCATCCGCGAGTCGGTGAGGGCGCGCGTCCTGGAACGCCTGCAGGGACCCGGGCGCGAGCCGCTGCCGGCGTCCTTCGCCGGCGCGCTGCGCTTCCTCGAGAAGACGCCGAAGAACGCCCTGCGCATCCCGTTCTTCAATGCGGTGTTCCCCGACGCGTTGTTCGTGTTCCTGTGGCGCGATCCGCGGCAGAACATCAGCAGCATCATGGAAGCCTGGAAATCCGGGGGCTGGGTGACCTACCGGCAGCTCGAAGGCTGGGAGGGCCCGTGGTCCATGCTGCTGCCGCCGGGCTGGCGCGATCTGCGCGGCAAGCCGCTCGAGGAAGTCGCCGCGTACCAGTGGCGCACCGCCAACCGGATCATCGCGGACGACCTCGCCGCGCTCGGGCCGGCGCGCTCGATGATGGTGAACTACGACGACTTCCTGCGCGATCCGTCCGCCGAGGTGCAGCGGATCTGCCGCTTCACCGGATGGCAGTTCGACGACGCCCTGCGCCAGCGCGTGGCCGCGCCGCTGCCGCTGTCGCGCCACACGCAGACCAGGCCGCAGCCCGACAAGTGGCGCAAGAACGAGGCTGCGATCAACCGCGTGATGCCCGTGCTCGAAGAAACCTGGGCCCAGCTGCGCGAGCTTCAGTCGCCGAAGCGGTAGTCAAACGCGCGGATCAGCGCGGCGTCGCGTTCGGCGACGCGATCGCGCAAGGCATCGTCGTACGCGGCGGTGTAGTCCACCGACGGGGCGTGCTGCGCGCCGACGTGCTCCCGCAGTTCCGCGCTGATGGGAATGTCGTAGCGATCGAGGAAGCCGAGGAACTCCTGCGGCAGCCGGTCGGTGCGCCCCAGGTGCAGCGTGCCGCTATGTCCCATGTACATGTAGTTGTACAGGTGCGAGTAGAAGCCCGAGCCGCTGCGGCGCAGCGCCTCGAAGGCGGCGCGCGGCAGGTTGGGGCCCTTCTCCGCGTAGGCCTCGGGTAGCGCGGCCAGCAGGCGGTCGAGCGCGGCAGCGTCGGTGCCGAGTTCGAGCAGGCGCGCAAGCACCTCCCTGAAGCCGAGCGCGCCGTCGTCGCTCAGGTGCCGGAACACGGGATTGCCGCGCGGCTTGGAGGCCTGGAACTCGTACCAGGCCACGTAATAGCTCCACGGGTTGCGCACGAAGCCGAGCACCGGCAGGCCGCGCAACGCGTAGGGAATCAGCCGGCAGGGCAGGTGCGCTCCCAACTGCCGCGCGCCGAAGTGCTGCTTCAGGAAACGGTTGAGGAACGTGCCGCCGGACTTGTGCAGGTGGATGTAGACGAAGCGGTCGGTGACGAGCATGCGCCGCGCATGCTACTCGAATCGGGCATGCCGACCGGCGCCCGCGCGGAACCGTTCGGCGCCCGCCGCCGTTTCGCCCGACGACACCGTCTGCAGGCCGTGCCGGAACTCGTTGCGCAACGCCTTGGCTTCGGCCAGCCCCCATTGTTCGTAGGCGCTGCGCCGGTCGTTGCGCATGCAGGCCTGCGGATGGGACGCGATCTCCAGCGCCAGTGCCTCGGCCGCGCGTTCCAGCTCCGCCGCCGGCTCGAGCCGGTTGACCAGCCCGAACTCGAGCGCCTCGCGCGCCGAGACGCCACGCCCGGTCAGGATCATGTCGAGCGCACGGCCCTGGCCGATCAGCCGGGGCAGGCGCACGGTGCCGCCGTCGATCAGCGGCACGCCGAAGCGGCGGCAGAACACGCCGAACACGGCGGTCTCGTCGGCGACCCGCAGGTCGCACCACAGCGCGAGCTCGAGGCCGCCAGCGACGCAGTACCCCGACACCGCGGCCACCACCGGCTTGGTCAGCTGCATGCGCGTCGGCCCCATGGGGCCGTCGCCCTCGGCCTCCAGGCGGTTCATGCGGGCCGGGTCGCCGGCCACGGCCTTGAGGTCGGCGCCGGAGCAAAAATGGCCGCCTGCGCCCGCCAGAACCGCGACGCGCAGCTCGTTGTCACCTTCGAACGTGCGGAACGCCGCGGCGAGCGCCTCGGCGGTCGGCCGGTCCACGGCGTTGCGCGCCTCGGGCCGGTTGATACGGATGTGCATCAAAGGCGGACGGCGCAGCGAAATGACGGTAGACATGCGGACCTCGGCACTCGGAACGGATGCATTTTGCACACCTGCTGCAGCGCGGTGCGGATGCTGCACTGCATCATCGAATCGGTGGCGGAAAGCCGTGAGATTCCCGTGTAGAATTCCGGCCCTCGCGGATACGCCACTCCCGGCGCCAGTCCGGGATGAACCAACAGACTTTGACAGAGCCGTGGCGGCTCGCCGCACCAGGGCACGCCCGTAAGACCTTATGGAGAAAAGGATGAAGAACTCGATCCAGCGCGCCGCGATGGGCACCCTTGGCGTGGCCTGCGCGCTGCTGACGGCCCTGGCTTACGCCCAGGGCGGCACGGCACAGGCCGTCACCAGCACGGTGAACGAGCAGCAGGGCGCCAACAAGGCGGCCGCGACCTCACAGACCCGCGTCAACCAGCTCGATGACGAGACGCAGACCATGCTCAACGACTACCGCGCGACGCTGCGCGAGACCGAGAGCCTGCGCCGCTACAACGAGCAGCTCGAGGTCCAGATCAAGTCGCAGGAAGCGGAAGTCGCCTCGATCCAGCAGCAGATCCAGGATATCGACCGCACCAACCGCGAGATCTATCCCCTGATGCAGCGCATGATCGAGACGTTCGAGCAGTTCGTGAAGCTCGACCTGCCGTTCCTGCTGGAAGAGCGCGCCAAGCGCATCGTCACGCTCAAGGAAACCGTGAACCGCGCCGACGTCAGCACGGCCGAGAAGTACCGCCGCCTGCTGGAGGCCTACACCATCGAGATGGAGTACGGCCGCACGTCCGACGCCTACGAAGGCAAGCTGGGCGAGGGCGACGCCGCCCGCACCGTCAACTTCCTGCGCATCGGCCGCACCGCGCTCATGTACCAGACGCTGGACGGCGACGAGACCGGCTACTGGGACGCCGACCAGAAGGCCTGGGTCGAAGACAGCGACTACGGGGACGACGTCGAGCACGCGCTCAAGGTGATCCGCAAAGTGAAGGCGCCCGACCTGATCATCGTGCCCGTGCGCGCGCCGGACGCTGCCGCGCAGGAGGCCAAGTCATGAACGCCCTGATCAACCGCATCGCGGTGCTCGGCCTGGTCGCGGCCGCCCTCGGTGGCGCGTCCGTCCTGGCCCAGGAAGCGCCGAAGCCTGCCGCCGCCCCGACTCCGCCGAAGGTCAACGCCGCGCAGTCGCTGCAGGAGCTGCTCGAGCAGACCCGCAACGCTCGCGCGCAGGAAGCGCAGCAGAACGCCTCGCGCGAGCAGCAGTTCCTCGCCGACCGCAACAAGCAGGCCAGCCTGCTGGCCAACGCGCGCGCCGAGCGCAACGCGCAGGAGAACCGCAGCAAGTTGCTGAGCGCGCAGTTCGAGGCCAACGAGAAGAAGCTGACCGAGATGCAGGCCGTGCTCGATGCCAAGGGCGGCAACCTTGGCGAGCTGTTCGGCGTGGTGCGCATCGTCGCCGGCGACGTGCAGAGCGTGCTGTACAACTCCATCATCTCGGCGCAGTTCCCGAAGCGCGAGGTGTTCGTCGCCGAGCTGGCAGCCTCCAAGGCTCTGCCGTCGATCGACAAGCTCGAAAAGCTGTGGTTCGAGATGCAGCGCGAGATGACCGAAACCGGCCGCAACGCGAAGTTCCAGGCGTCGGTGGTCGAGCCGGATGGCACGGCGCGCACCGCCGAGGTGGTCCGCATCGGCCCGTACGTCGCCATCGAAGGCGACGACTTCCTGAGCTACCTGCCGAGCCAGTACCAGCTGACCGTCTACACGCGCCAGCCGGACTCGCCGTACCCGGGCCTCGCCGACGACTACGCCGAGGCCGGCAGCGGCTACGAGCGCATGGTCATCGACCCGGCTCGCGGCGCGCTGCTGGCGCTGGTCGTGCAGCGGCCGACGATCATGGAGCGCATCCACCAAGGCGAGTTCGTCGGTTACGTCATCATCGTGGTCGGCGTGATCGGCGCGGTGCTGGCGGTGATGCAGTTCGTGTTCCTGATGCGCGAGGGCGCGGCGGTCAAGCGCCAGCTGCTGAACGTGGACCGGCCGACGCCGGACAACGCGCTGGGCCGCGTGCTGTCGAGCTTCAAGGGCGACGCCGCCAAGATCGAGGAGAACGCCGAAGTGGTCGAGCTGCGCATCTCCGAGGCGGTGCTGCGCGAGGTGCCGAAGCTGGAGCGCTACCAGTCGTTCCTGAGCCTTGCCGTCGCCGCCGGTCCGCTGCTGGGCCTGGTCGGCACGGTCATCGGCATGATCATCACGTTCCAGAGCATCACCGAGTCCGGCTCGGGCGATCCGAAGCTGATGGCAGCCGGTATCGGCCAGGCCATGATTGCCACGGTGCTCGGCCTCGGCATCGCGGTGCCGCTGCTGTTCGCCAACGCCGCGCTGCGCGCGCGGTCGCGCGCGATCGTGCAGGTTCTCGACGAGCAGAGCACCGGCCTGCTGGCGGAGCGGCTCGAGAAGCAGAAGGGCATAAAGCGGGCCTGAGGGCGCCATGCTTGATTTCCTGCTGGCCCCGTTCGAAGCCGTCAGCGACCTGGTCAAGTCGGGTGGCGTCGCGGTCGAGTGGATTTTCATCGCCAGCGTGCTGATGTGGACGATCGCCATCGAGCGCTGGTTCTATTTCAAGAACAAGCTGCCGGGGGAGGCCGCCAGCATGCTGGCGCTATGGAACGCGCGCCACGACCACCAGTCCTGGACGGCCCACCAGATCCGCCGCGCCATGATCTCGCGGCTCAACGTCGCGATGAACGCCAACCTCGGCATCCTGCGCGTGCTGGTGCCGCTGTGCCCGCTGCTGGGCTTGCTCGGCACGGTCACGGGCATGCTGGAGGTGTTCGATTCCATGGCGGCGCGCGGCTCCGCCGACGCCCGCGCCATGGCCAGCGGCGTGTCCCAGGCCATGGTGTGCACCATGACCGGCCTGGCGGTGTCGGTATCCGGTATCTACCCGGTGTTCCTGTTCACGCATAAAGCGAAGCACGAGACCGAGTTGCTGTCCGACAAGTTCCAGTTCTGATCGCCCATGCGCCTGCGCCACCACCGCTCACCCGTCGATGAAAGCGAGACCGGCATTGATCTCGCGCCGATGCTGGACTTCGTGCTGAACCTGCTGATCTTCTTCATCATCACGGCGGTGTTCGTCAAGGAAATCGGCATCACGGTCAGCCGGCCGAGCAGCAAGCCGCAGGCCGCCGAGCAGCAGAAGAAGGTCAAGACCATCATGGTCGCGATCCAGGCCACCGGCGAGATCTGGATCGACAAACGCGTCGTCGACCTGCGCGCGGTGCGCGCCAACATCGAGCGCTTCGCGGCCGAGTCGCCCGATTCGCCGGTGGTAGTGATCGCCGCGAAGGAAGCGCCGAGCGGTATCCTGGTGCAGGTCCTGGACCAGGTGCGCCAGGGCGGCATCGACAACGTCTCGATCGCGGCAACGGGGGGCTAATGCGAGCACCCCGGCACACCGACGAGCTCTCCGGCCACACCGGCATCGACCTCGCGCCGATGCTGGACTTCGTGCTGAACCTGCTGATCTTCTTCATCATCACGACCTCGTTCATCAAGGAGTCCGGCACCCAGGTGCGCAAGCCGGAGGCCGTGACGGCCGTGTACAACCGCAACGGCAACATCCTGATCGCGATCCGCCCCAACGGCGACATCTGGCTCGACCGCAAGCAGGTGGATCTGCGCGACGTGCGCAACATCATCGAGCGCTTCCACATCGAGCGGCCCGAGGACACCGTCGTGATCATCGCCGACAAGGAATCGCAGACCGGCGTGCTGACCCAGGTCATGGATCAGGTGCGCGCGGCCGGGGTCGAGACCGTGTCCATCGCCGCGCTGGGGCCGAGCTGAGCCATGGAACTGGCCGCCGTCCTTGAGCAGCGCTTCGTGCGCCCGACCCTCTACGCGGCCGGGTTCACGTTCGGGATGTTCTGGTCCATGCACCTGCTGATCGCGGGCGGCAAGTACATCGCCGAGGAAGGCGCGACCCTGGCCACGGTCGATTTCATGCGCCTGAAGAAGGACACCGACCTGACGGAGCGCGAGCGCAAGAAGCCGCCCAAGCCGGAGCCGCCCAAGACGCCGCCGCCGCCGAAGATGAAGGTCGACACGCCGCCGCCCGACGCGCAGCCGACGCCGTTCCGGATGCCGAAGCTGGACCTGTCCGCCAGCGTCGGCGGCGGCCCGTTCCTCGGCGCCTACGCCGGCGGCGACGGCAGCGGTTACTCCGAGCTGATTCCCGTCATGCGCATCGCGCCGCAGTATCCGCGCCAGGCCGCGCGCGACGGCATCTCGGGGTTCGTCGTGTTCGAGCTCGTCATCAACCCGGACGGCACCGTGCGCTCCGCGCGCGCGGTCAAGGCGCAGCCGCGCGGCATGTTCGAGGCCGCGGGGATGCAGGCCATCCTGAAGTGGAAATTCAGGCCGAAGGTCGAGGACGGCAAGGCGATCGAGTCCAGGGGCACGCAGCAGATCGACTTCAAGCTGGAGGACGAATGATCACGGCCGCGCAGCGTTGGCGCATCGCCGCGATGCTGGCGGCGTGCGCGCTGGCCGCGCCGGCGGCCGCCCAGGACGAGCCGGATCTCGGCAGCGGCCTGAAGTTCTCGGGCGCGCCGAGCCTGCAGGAGCTGCAGGCGCAGACGAAGGCGTGCGAGGCGAGGAGGCCGCCGCGCAAGTCCAACGGCACGATCAGCGAGCTCACCTATCGGCGCCTCGAGCGCATCATGGCCATGATCTCGAAGGAGAAATACTCCGAGGCCGAGCCGAAGCTCAACGAGCTGGTCGCCGAGGCCAAGGGCGAGTACGAGAAGGCCGTTGTCCTGCAGACGCTGGCGTTCGTCTACGCGTCCACCAAGCGCGAGCGGCAGAGCATCAAGGCCTTCGAACAGGCCATTGCGACCAACTCGCTGCCGCAGCAGACGCACGAGCAGATGATGTTCAACGTCGCGCAGCTCTACCTCGCGGAAGGCATGTACGACGAGGGCATGGCCAGGCTGCGCACCTACCTGGCCGAATCCTGCAACCCGATCGCCGATGCGCACGTGCAGCTCGCCGCCGTCCACGCCGAGAAGAAGCAGTGGCGCGATTCGCTGAAACAGATCGACCTGGCGCTGGTCAAGGCGAAGGCGCCGAAGGAGGCGTGGCTGCAGCTGAAGCTGGCGCTGCACTACGAGCTCAAGGAATACCCGCGCTGCGCGGAAGTGCTGGTCCACATGATCGCGCTGAACCCGATCAAGGAAGAGTACTGGAAGCAGCTGTCCGGCATGCTGCTGGAAATCCGCAAGGATCCCGAGGCGCTGGCGGCGGTGTCCCTGGCCGAGCGCCGCGGCTTCGTGGACGAGGAAGGCGAGTACAAGAACCTGGCCAACCTGTACATGTACATGCAGATTCCGCTGAAAGCCGCCAACCTGCTCGAGCGTGGCTTCGCGCAGAAACAGTTGCCGGCCACCGAGAAGAACCTCGAGATGCTGGCCAACGCCTGGATCATGGCGCGCGAGTACGACAAGGCCGAGTCGGCCATGGCGCGCGCGGCGCAGGCGTCCGACAAAGGCGAGCTGTTCAAGCGCCTCGGCCAGATCCAGATCGCGAACGAGAACTACAAGGGTGCGCTGGAGTCGTTCAGGAAGGCGCAGCAGAAGGGCGGGCTCAAGGACCCGGGTGAAGCGGCGTTCCTGCTCGGCGTGGCGGCCTTCAACCTCAAGCAGTTCGAACTCGCCGAGAAGTCCCTGCGCGCGGCGATGCAGCACGAGAAGTCGGCCAAGCTGGCCGGCGAGTGGCTCAACCACCTGCAGGAAGAGATCGCGTACATCAACGCGAACGAGGCTGCGGACGAGGCTGCGGACGACAAGCCGGACGACACCAAGACGAACTGACTTGGTGACGCCGTCCCGCACCGTCCAGATCGCGATCGCCTTCGCGATCGTCTATCTGGTCTGGGGCTCCACCTATCTCGCCATCCGCGTCGGCGTGCAGCACCTGCCGCCCTGGCTGTTCGCCGGCGTGCGCTTCATCGCTGCCGGCCTCCTCATGCTGCTCTACGCGCGGCTGCGCGGCGCCCGGCTGCCGGTCTCGCGCCGCGACTGGCTCAACATCACCGTGACCTCGCTGCTGATGCTGGTGGGCGGCAACGGCCTGGTGACATGGAGCGAGCAGTGGGTCGAGTCGAACCAGGCCGCGCTGATCGTCGCGACCTCGGCGTTGTGGATTGCGTGGCTCGGCACCTGGGGCGCGCACGGCGAGCGTCTCAACCGGCTGACGGTGCTCGGACTGGCTCTGGGTTTTGGCGGCGTGGCGGTACTGGTGGGCAGCGGCCTGAGCTTGCGGGCCGCGCCGGCGCTGGCGTACGCGGCGCTGAGCCTGGCGCCGCTGACCTGGGCGGCGGGTTCGGTGTGGTCGCGCCGGGCGCCGGTATCGTGCCCGCCGGTCATGACGGCCGCGCTGCAGATGCTGATCGCGGGCGCGGTCATGACGGCGGCGGGCCTGCTGCTGGGCGAACCGGCGCGCTGGCACAACGATCCGACCGCGCTCGCGGCGCTGGTCTACCTCGTCCTGTTCGGCTCCTGCCTGGCCTACGGCGCCTACCTGTGGCTGGTGCATGAAGTGCCTCCGGCGCGCCTGGGCACCTACGCCTACGTGAATCCCGCGGTCGCGGTCGTGCTCGGCTGGTGGCTGCTCGACGAGCACCTCAACCAGACGCAGGTGGTCGGCACGCTGATCATCCTCGGCGGCGTGCTGCTGGTGACCTGGGCCTCGCGCAAGCCGCACTAGGCCGTCATTCCCGCGCAAGCCCCCACTGCCGTCATTCCCGCGCAGGCGGGAATCCAGTTTTGCTACGGTGGAGTCATGCGAATGAGCTGGATGCCCGCTTTCGCGGGCATGACGATGGTGCTGCTAACCGGTGCGGCTCAGGCCGAAACCGTCCTGCGACGCGGCAACTCGGTCGAGCCGGAGACGCTCGATCCGCACCAGGCCCGCGGCGTCAGCGCCTCCAACGTGCTGCGCGACCTCTACGAGGGCCTGACGCGCGAAGCGCCGGATGGCGCCGTGATCCCCGGCGTCGCCGAGCGCTGGGACGTCAGCGCCGATGGCCGCGAGTACACCTTCCACCTGCGCGCCGGCGCGCGCTGGTCGAGCGGCGAGGCGCTGACCGCCGCCGATTTTGCGGAGTCGCTGCGGCGCGCGCTGGCGCCGGCGACGGCCTCGCCGGTCGCGCAGATCCTCGCGCCCCTCGACCACGTGGACGCCACTGACGCGCGCACGCTGCGCTTGCGCCTGCGCACGGCCACGCCGCACCTGCCGGGCCTGCTGAGCCATCCGGCCGCCTTTCCGGTGCACGCCTCCAACCGCGCCGGCGCGCCGTTCGCGCCCGGCACGCTGGTCGGCAACGGCGCCTACCGCCTGGTGGACTGGGTCGCGCACGCCCACATCGCGCTGGAGCGCAATCCCGCGTACTGGGATGCGGCCAGCGTCGGCGTGGACCGCGTGCTGTTCTATCCGACCGAGAACCCGGCCTCGGAAATCAAGCGCTATCGCGCCGGCGAACTCGACTGGACCGACACCATCCCGGTGGGCCAGGCGCGCTGGGTGCGCGAGAACCTGGCCCGCGAGCTGCACGTGTCGCCTTACCTGGGCGTGTATTTCTACGGCTTCAACCTCACGCGCCCGCCGTTCAAGGACAACCCCGCGCTGCGCCGCGCGCTGGCGCTGGCGGTGGACCGCGAGACGCTGGTCTCCCGCATCGTGGCGACGGGCGAGGTGCCGGCGGCGACCTGGGTGCCGCCCGGCATCGCCGGCTACACGCCGCAGCGGCCCGAGTGGGCCGACTGGCCGGCGGCGCGGCGGCTCGAAGAGGCGCGCCGGCTGTACGCGCAGGCCGGCTACTCGGCCGGGAACCCGCTGGAGCTCGAGCTGCGCTACAACACCGGCGACAACCACAAGCGCGTCGCGCTCGCCGTGTCCTGGATGTGGCGCCAGGCGCTGGGCGTGCGCACGAGCCTGGTCAACGAGGAGTACAAGGTGTTCCTGCAGAACCGCCGCGCGCGGCGCGTGACGCAGCTGTTCCGCGCCGACTGGATCGGCGACTACGACGACGCGGCGACCTTTGCCGAGCGCATGCTGTCCAGCTCGGGGCTCAACGACACGGGCTACGCCAACCCGGACTACGACAAGCGGGTGCAGCAGGCGGCCGGCGAGGCCGACCCCGCGCGCCGTCGCGCCGCGCTGGAGCAGGCGGAGCGGATCCTGCTCGAAGATCTGCCCGTCATGCCGCTGTACTTCTACGTGTCGAAGCACCTGGTCAAGCCGGGCGTCACCGGCTGGCAGCCGAATATCATGGACCATCACTATTCGCGGTACTTCAGGATCACGCGCTGAGCCCCCGTCATGCCCGCGTATGCGGGCATCCAGCACTTCTGGATTCCCGCTTTCGCGGGAATGACGTCAAAATCGTCCCATGCTGAATTTCACCCTCAAGCGCCTGCTGTACACCGTGCCCACGCTGCTGGTGCTGGCGGCGCTGGTGTTCTTCCTGCTGCGCGCGGCGCCGGGCGGGCCGTTCGATGGCGAGCGCGCGCTCGCGCCGGAAGTGCAGGCGCAGATCGAGGCGGTCTACCACCTCGACGAGCCGCTGTGGCGCCAGTTCGCGCGCTACCTTGCGGCCCTGGCGCGCGGCGACCTCGGCCCTTCGTTCCAGTACGCCGGTCGCAGCGTCAACGAGCTGATCGCGGCAGGCTTCCCGGTCTCGCTGCAACTCGGCCTCGCGGCGATGGCGCTGGCGGTGCTCGCCGGCTGCAGCGCCGGCGTGGTGGCGGCGCTGCGGCGCGGCAGCCTGGCCGATCGCGGCCTGATGGCGCTGGCGCTGACCGGCGTGTCGATCCCGAACTTCGTCGTCGCTCCGCTGCTGATCCTGGCGTTCGCGCTGGCGCTGGGCTGGCTGCCGGCCGGCGGCTGGGACAGCTGGCGCAGCGCGGTGCTGCCCGTGATCGCGCTGGCCTTGCCGCAGATCGCGTACCTCGCACGCCTGACGCGCGACTCGATGGTCGAGGTGCTGGCGCAGAGCTGGATCCGCACCGCGCGCGCCAAGGGCCTGCCGCAGCGCTGGATCGTGCTGCGCCACGCGCTCAAGCCGGCGCTGCTGCCGGTGCTGTCGTATCTCGGGCCCGCCACGGCGCAGATCCTGACCGGCTCGGTCGTGGTGGAGCAGGTGTTCTCGATCCCGGGCCTGGGCCGGCACTTCGTGCAGGGCGCGCTGAACCGCGATTACACCCTGGTGATGGGCGTGGTGATGTTCTACGGCGCGCTGGTGGTGCTGTTCAACCTCGCCGTGGACCTGTTGTACGGCGCGCTCGACCCGCGGGTGCGCACGCGATGAGCGCCCCGACGAGATCACGGGGGCTGTGGACGCGTGCCGGGGCGCGGCTGCGGCGCGATCGCCTCGCCAGCGGCAGCGCGCTCGCGCTCGCGGTGATCGCGCTGCTGTGCGTGGCCGGGCCGTGGCTGGCGCCGCACGGCGCCGAGGCGCTCGACTTCGAGCGCATCGCCGCGCCGCCGGCGCTCGACGGCGGGCACTGGTTCGGCACCGACAACGTCGGCCGCGACCTGTTCGCGCGCACGCTCGAGGGCGGGCGCATCTCGCTGCTGGTCGGGCTGCTGGCGACGCTGGTCAGCGTGGTCATCGGCGTGGCCTGGGGCGCGGTCGCCGGCTACTTCGGCGGGCGCGTGGATGCGCTGATGATGCGCGCGGTGGACATCCTCTACGCGCTGCCGTTCATGTTCCTGGTGATCCTGCTGATGGTGCTGTTCGGGCGGCACTTCGTGCTGGTGTTCGTCGCCGTCGGCGCGATCAACTGGCTCGACATGGCCCGCATCGTGCGCGGCCAGACGCTGTCGCTGCGCCAGCGCGAATTCGTCGACGCCGCGCGCCTCGCCGGGCTGCCGCCGCTGGCCATCATCCGCGCCCACATCGTGCCGAACCTGCTCGGCGTGGTGATCGTCTGCGCCACCCTGACCGTGCCGCAGGTGATCCTGATCGAGTCGTTCCTGAGCTTCCTCGGCCTGGGCGTGCAGGAGCCCGCGACCAGTTGGGGCGTGCTGGTCAACGATGGCGCCGCCGACATGGAGGCCGCGCCGTGGGCGCTGCTGTTCCCAGCCGGTTTCCTCGCCGTGACCCTGCTGTGCCTGAACTTCCTCGGCGACGGCTTGCGCGAAGCGCTGGATCCCCATGGACGGTGAGCCCGATGTTGTAGGAGCGCCTCCCAGGCGCGACGGCGATCGCGCCAAGGTGGCGCTCCTACAAGTGCACGACCTGCGCATCGCCTACGGCGACACCACCGTCGTCGACGGCGTCTCGTTCGAGATCGGTGCCGGCGAGTCGCTGGCGCTGGTCGGCGGCTCGGGCTCCGGCAAGACGCAGACCGCGCTGGCGCTGCTCGGGCTGCTCGGCCGCGAGGCGCGCGTGACCGGATCGGTGAAGTTCGCCGGCCAGGAACTGCTCGGCGCCAGCGAAGCCGACCTCAATCGCGTGCGTGGCGCGCGCATCGGCATGGTGTTCCAGGATGCGCTGTCGAGCCTCAATCCGCACCTGACCCTCGGCGCGCAGGTCGCCGAGGCGCTGGCGTGGCACCGCAAGCTGCCGCGCGAGCGGGCCGCGGCCGCGGCGCTGGAACTGCTCGAGGCCGTGCGCATCCCCGACGCGGCGCAGCGCCTGCACCAGTATCCGCACGAATGCTCCGGCGGCATGCGCCAGCGCGCGCAGATCGCGATGGCGCTGGCCTGCCAGCCGGCGCTGCTGATCGCGGACGAGCCGACCACCGCGCTCGATGCGACGGTGCAGGCCCAGGTGCTGCACCTGCTCGCGGGACTGCGCGAGCGCTTCAACCTCGCGCTGCTGCTGATCAGCCACGACCTCGGCGTCGTCGCGCAGTTGTGCCGGCACGTGCTGGTGCTGCAGCACGGCCGCGTGGTGGACGCGGGCGATGCGGCGACGCTGCTGACGGCGCCGCAGCACCCCTACACGCGCGAACGGGTCAGCCTGCGCCCGCGCCTCGCGTAGGGCGGTTTTTCCCGGTTGCGCCCTCCGGCGACGGGCTGGTAAGTTCCTGCCGATGAGTTCCGGGAAACACGCAGCGTGGTGTGCCGCCGTTCTTTGCGCGGCCGGGGCCGCGCCGACCGCGCACGCGATCACTTTCGAGATGGACGTCGGCGACGGCATCTCCGGCACGCTCAACACCGTGATCACGCTCGGCGCCGGCATGCGCATGCAGAACCGCAGCTCCGACCTGGTCGGCAAGGCCAACCTGAACCCCGATGTCTGCGGCGGCGTCGCGCAGTCCTGCCAGGGCGTGTTCGCCAGCCAGACCGCGCCGGCGCGCACCCTGGCCAATGCGCCGGGCCAGGCCTACCTGAACGCCGACGACGGCAACCTGAACTACGACCAGCACGACCTGACGCAGGCCGTGTTCAAGGTCAC
>JANNKD010000075.1:0-5791 GCA_031396115.1 Gammaproteobacteria bacterium | reverse complement strand
AGTTTCTGCGCTTCCACCGCGAACTCCATCGGCAGCTCCTTGAACACCTGCTTGCAGAAGCCGCTGACGATCATCGACACCGCGTCCTCTTCCGGAATGCCGCGCGAGCGGCAGTAGAACAGCTGGTCCTCGCCGATCTTGGAGGTGGTGGCCTCGTGCTCGAGGTGCGCGGTGGGATTGCGCACTTCGGTGTAGGGGAAGGTGTGCGCGCCGCACTGGTCGCCGATCAGCAGCGAATCGCACTGCGTGTAGTTCCGCGCGTTGGTCGCGCCCGGCAGCATGCGCACCAGGCCCCGGTACGACTGCTGGCCGTGGCCGGCGGAAATGCCCTTCGACACGATGGTCGAGCGCGTGTTCTTGCCGATGTGCAGCATCTTGGTGCCGGTGTCGGCCTGTTGGCGGTTGTTGGTCACGGCGACCGAGTAGAACTCGCCGACCGAATCGTCGCCGCGCAGGATGCAGCTCGGGTACTTCCAGGTGATGGCCGAGCCGGTCTCGACCTGGGTCCAGCTGATCTTGCTGGCGCGGCCGCGGCAGTCGCCGCGCTTGGTCACGAAGTTGTAGATGCCGCCCTTGCCCTGCTCGTCGCCCGGATACCAGTTCTGCACCGTCGCGTACTTGATCTGGGCGTTGTCGAGCGCCACCAGCTCCACCACCGCCGCGTGCAGTTGGTGCTCGTCACGCTGCGGCGCGGTGCAGCCTTCCAGATATGAGACGTACGCGCCTTCCTCGGCGATGATCAGCGTGCGCTCGAACTGGCCGGTGTTGCGCTCGTTGATGCGGAAATACGTGGACAGCTCCATCGGGCAGCGCACGCCCTTGGGGATGTAGACGAACGAGCCGTCGGTGAACACGGCGGAGTTCAGCGCGGCGTAGAAATTGTCGCCCTGCGGCACCACGGTGCCGAGGTATTTCTGTACCAACTCCGGATGCTCGCGCACGGCCTCGGAGATCGGGCAGAAGATCACGCCCGCTTCGCGCAGCTTCGCCTTGAACGTGGTCGCCACCGACACCGAGTCGAACACGACGTCCATGGCGACGCCGGCCAGCCGCTCCTGCTCGGCCAGCGGGATGCCGAGCTTCTTGTAGGTCTCGAGCAGTTTCGGATCGACTTCGGCCAAGGACTTCGGCCCGTCCTTGAGCGACTTGGGCGCCGAGTAGTACGAGATCGCCTGGTAATCGATCTGCGGATACTCGACGTGCGCCCAGCGCGGCTGGGTCATCTTCTTCCAGCGCTCGAACGCCTTCAGCCGCCACGCGAGCAGCCAGGCGGGCTCGCCCTTCTTCTGCGAGATGAAACGGATGGTGTCCTCGGACAGGCCCGGTGGAGCCGTGTCGGATTCGACCGTCGTCGTGAAGCCGGCCGTGTAGGGCTTCTTCTTGAGCAGCGCGTCGATGTCGCGGGTGGAGGAGCTCATGGTGTCATTCCGATCTGTGTCATTCCGAGCGAAGCGAGGAATCTCGTTCGGACCGAGATCCCTCGTCGCCTGCGGCTCCTCGGGATGACACGCCAAGGAACGTGAGGATGGCTTCGCGGCTTTGGTGCGGACTCAGGGGCTTGGCCATATCCGCCAGGCTCACGGCCTTCAGCGCCTGCTGGATCGCGGTGTTGATCAGTCGCCAGTTGCCGCGCACGCCGCAGGTCGACTCGACCGCGCAATCGCCCTTGTGTACCGAGCACTGCGTCAGCCCGATCGGCCCGTCGATGGCGGCAATGACGTCCGCCACGGTGATGCTGGTGGCCGCGCGGGCCAGCCTGTAACCACCGTGCGCGCCGCGCACCGACTCGACGAGACCCGCTTTGGCCAGCAACTTCAGCAACTTGGCAACGGTCGGTGCGGCGACGTGGGTGCGGTCGGCAAGCTCCTGGGTCGGATACAGGCGCTCAGGCTCCGCCGCCAGCACCGTCATGATCATGGTGCCGTAGTCCGCGAGCTTTCCGAGTTTCAGCATATAGGACCAATATGGTACTGATTGAGAGGTCCAGTGTCATCCCGAGGCCCGCAGGGCCGAGGGATCGCGTTCCGAACGAGATTCCTCGCTTCGCTCGGAATGACACAAGTCCTCCCACTGGGGACTCAGGGCTTCAATCAGGGCGAGCTTTTTGGATCGCCGCCATCCCTTGATCTGCTTTTCGCGAGCGATCGCATCCTCAACCTCACCGCAGTCTTCGAAGTAGACCAGGCGGGTGACGTTGAATTTCCTGGTGAACCCTCCGATGAGCCCGCTGCGGTGCTCGAGGATCCGGCGCTCGAGTTCATTCGTGACGCCGACGTAAAGCACGCCGGCGCGGTTGGTCAGGATGTAAACGTAGTAGCTGCGCTCGCTCATGTTGTTCTTGTTGGCGGCAGGCGGGCGCGAAGCATGGCATGCAGGCGCTATCCCTCACGAATCGTGTCATCCCGAGGAGCGGGCGACGAGGGATCGCGTTTCTAACGAGATTCCTCGCTTCGCTCGGAATGACACTGCCGTGTCATCCCGAGGAGCGTAGCGACGAGGGATCGCGTTCGGAACGAGATCCCTCGCTGCGCTCGGGATGACACATCGCTGCGCTCGGAATGACACATCGCTGCGCTCGGGATGACACATCGCTGCGCTCGGGATGACACATACTCCGGCCGGCATGTCCAATCTCGACCAGGATTTCAACCGCAGTCGCTACCAGCCCGGCACCGAGGCTGGCTTCTACGAAAGCTACTTCCAGCGCGCCAATCACCCCACCAGGCCGCTGGCGTTCTGGATCCGTTACACCATCTTCAGCCCCAAGGGCCGGCCGAAGGACGCGATCGGCGAGCTGTGGGCGGTGTGGTTCGACGGCGAGCGCGGCACGCACACGGTGGCGAAGTCGGAATTGCCGCTGGGGCAGTTCGTGTTCAGCCGCGAAGGGCTCAACGCGCGCATCGGCGAGGCGATTCTCGAGCCGGGCGGTTTGCATGGCGCGGCCGAAAGCCGCGGCCATCGCATCCAGTGGGACCTGAGCTTCAGCGGCGACGCGCCGCCGCTGTTCCTGCTGCCGCCGGGGTTGTACTCGCAAGGGTTCCCGAAAGCCAAGACGCTGGTCGGGCTGCCGATGGCGCGCTACGACGGCACCATCTTCGTGGACGGCGCGCGCATGGACATCGAGGGCTGGACCGGCAGCCAGAACCACAACTGGGGCACCAAGCACACCGACCGCTACGCCTGGGGCCAGGTCGCCGGTTTCGACAACGCGCCGGAGAGTTTCCTCGAAGTCGCTACCGGCCAGATCAAGATCGGCGCGCTGTGGACGCCAAAGCTGACGCCGCTGGTGCTGCGGCACGAGGGCGAGGAATACGCCCTGCGCGGACTGTGGCAGGCGGTGGCGCGCGCGCGCGGGCGCTTCGGTTATTTCCATTGGAGTTTCCAGGCGCGCGCGACCGGCATCACGGTCGAGGGCAGCATGAGCGCGCCGAAGAGCGCCTTCGTCGGTCTGCGCTACTACAACCCGCCGGGCGGGGAGAAGTGGTGCCTCAACAGCAAGCTGGCGTCGTGCCGGCTGCTGGTAAAGCGCGACGGCCTGCCGGACGAAACGCTGGAAACGCGGCATCGCGCGGCCTTCGAGATCCTGACGGACGACCTGGCGCACGGGGTCGAGATCCGGACCTAATCCGTCGTCCCCGCGGAAGCGGGGACCCAGACTGGATTCCCGCTTACGCGGGAATGACGGCGGGGTAGACTGGCGCCGGGGCCAACGGGGGATTTCAGGATGCTGCCGTCACGCTACATCCCATACTTGGGATCCGTCGCCGTTTTCCTGGCGTCGCTGTTCTTCGTGATGGCCCACCCGTGGGTCTGGGCCATCACGGCGGTGTTCGGGTTCCTCGCGGCCGTCGGCACGGTCGACGTCGTGCAGGGCCGGCAGGCGATCCGGCGCAATTACCCGATCATGGCCCACCTCCGGTTCTTCCTGGAGTTCGTCCGGCCCGAGATCCGCCAGTACTTCCTCGAGACCGACACCGAGAAGATCCCGTTCTCGCGCGCGCAGCGCTCGCTGGTGTACCAGCGCGCCAAGAACACGGTCGACAAGCGGCCGTACGGCACGCAGCTCAACGTCTACGAGACCGATTACGAGTGGGTCAACCATTCGCTGAATCCGACTCCCATCAAGAACACCGACTTCCGCGTGACCATCGGCGAGAACACCTGCAAGCAGCCGTATTCGCTCTCGATCTTCAACATCTCGGCGATGAGCTTCGGCGCGCTCGGTGAGAATGCGGTGCTGGCGCTGAACGCGGGCGCCAAGAAGGGCAATTTCGCCCACGACACCGGCGAGGGCAGCATCAGCCGCTACCACCGGCAGAACGGCGGCGACCTGATCTGGGAAATCGGCAGCGGCTACTTCGGCTGCCGCAACGACGACGGCACGTTCAACGCGGACAAGTTCACCAAGAGCGCGGTCAGCCCGCAGGTGAAGATGATCGAGCTGAAGATCAGCCAGGGCGCCAAGCCCGGCCACGGTGGCGTGTTGCCGGGGGCCAAGGTCACGCCCGAAATTGCCGAGGCGCGCCACGTGCCGGCCGGCGTGGACTGCATCTCGCCGCCGTCGCACTCCGCGTTCTCGACGCCGATCGGCATGCTCGAATTCATGGACCAGCTGCGCACGCTCTCCGGCGGCAAGCCCACCGGCTTCAAGTTCTGCCTCGGCCATCCCTGGGAGTTCTTCGCCATCTGCAAGGCGATGCTGGAGACCGGCAAGCACCCGGACTTCATCGTCGTCGATGGCGGCGAGGGCGGCACCGGCGCGGCGCCGATCGAGTTCACCGACCACGTCGGCACGCCGCTGCAGGAGGGCTTGCTGCTGGTGCACAACACGCTGGTCGGCCTCAACCTGCGGCCCAAGATCCGGCTCGGCGCGAGCGGCAAGATCATCAGCGGCTTCGACATCGCGCGGACCATGGCGCTGGGCGCCGACTGGTGCAATTCGGCGCGCGGCTTCATGTTCGCGCTCGGCTGCATCCAGGCGCAGACCTGCCACACCGGCCATTGCCCGACCGGCGTCACCACCCAGGACTGGCTGCGCCAGCGCGCGCTGGTGCCCGCGGACAAGGCCGAGCGCGTGTACCACTTCCACAAGAACACGCTCAAGGGCCTCGGCGAACTGGTCGGCGCGGCCGGCCTGTCGCACCCCAACGAGCTGCGCCCGCACCACATCGTGCGCCGCATCTCGCCCAACGAAGTGCGCCTGGTGTCGAACGTCATCAAGTTCCTCAAGCCCGGCGACCTGCTCGAGAACCGCTCCGACCACCCGGTCTACGCCACCTTCTGGAAAATGGCCGACGCGCACAGCTTCAAGCCCGCGGCATGAGGTGTCATCCCGAGGCCCGAAGGGCCGAGGGATCTCGTCCAGAACGAGATCCCTCGCTGCGCTCGGGATGACACGATGAGCTGGGACGTCGCCAGCCCGTACGTCGAGAAAGTCACCGTCCAGCCGGCCGACATCGACGAGTTTGGGCACACCAACAACGTCGTCTACCTGCAGTGGCTCATGGACGTGGCCTGGGCGCATTCGATCAGCCTCGGCCTGTCCATGGACGACTACCGGCGCATCGGCTGCGGCGTCGTGGCGCGCAAGCACGAACTCGAGTAGCCAACCGGGCGCCCTGCCGGTCGGAGCGTGCATCGCCACCGAAACGGGCGGGTGAAAGCGCTTCGTGGAGTCCTCGCCGTCATCCTGATCTCGTTGTCGGTCGTGCTGGTCGGCGTCGGCGTCGCCGATGCCGGCCTCGGCGCGGGGGCCACCCCGACCTTCCCCGGTGTGGTCACCGTCGGCAAC
>JANNKD010000071.1:0-1999 GCA_031396115.1 Gammaproteobacteria bacterium | reverse complement strand
CGCTCGGCCGGGCCGATCTTGACCTGCGTCGGGAAGCGCGAGCGCAAGGCGTCGCCCGGCATCTGCGAGTTGACCGCCAGCACGAAGCTGGCGTTGCGCTGCAACTCGACATCGGAGATCACCGCCACGCGCACGCCGTGCTTGCGCAGCTGCAGCTCGATCGGGATGGCGGTCTGTTCGAGCACCATCGACAGCGACTGACGCAGATCGACCATTACGGCGTGGAAGCAGGCGGCGAGATCGTCGTGCCGGTAGGCCGGGTAGGCCGGAGGACGCCGCGGGTCGCGAAACGTGGCGAGCTCACCCGCCAGCCCCAGGCACTGGAAGTACAGGCGCTCGGGGTGCAGCACCGCCATGCGTTGCAGATGCGCGAACTGCGGCTCCTGCCGGTTCACCACCTGCAGCAGCAGGAAGTCGGCGATCTCGCCGATGCCGGCGCGGCCGGGTTGCGCCAGGCGGCCGGCGATGACGTCGCCGCGCAGGTGCAGCATGCCGTGCACCTCGCGCACGTAGCCTTCGAGCACCGGATGAGCGGCGGCGTGCAGCATCGGCGGCACATAAGTCGGGTCGAGGACGACGCGGCCGTCGGCGCGGCGCTCGACCAGGCGCGCGATGCCGATCGAGGTGCTGCCCTCGTTGGCATCGGCGGCCAGCATCAGGCGCAGGTTCAGGCGGCCGATCTGCAGCGGCGCGGTGCGCAGGCTGGCGGCATGCACATCGGCGACGTCGACATCGGCGACGCGAAAGCGCGGCGGCATCGACACCGACGCCTCTTCGACGTCGCTTTCCGGCACGCCGGGCCGCGACATCGAGGCCGCCAGCACGATCAGCTGATCGCGCGCATCGGCGGGCACCTCGAAGGCCGCCGGGGCGGCGTCGTCACCGGGAGCGGCGAAGGCCGTGCCGTCGGGCAGCACGCCACGCGCCGCCGTCAACATCACCCGCCCTTGCAGCAGCGCGGGCTCGTCGAGTTGCAGCGCGACGAAGCCCCAAGGCCAGGCCAGGCCGGCGCCAATGCGGCCATCGAGTTGGCGCGCCGAGTAGCGATCCTGCTGCTGATAGTGCTGCGGCTGGAGGAACATGCCCTCCGTCCACATGACCTTGTTGTGCCAAGTCATCTGTCGCTTTCCGCTCCTGATCCAACCCCGCCGCGCCGGACCATACAGGGCGGCGCTGCCGGCGTCACTCGGCGTGTGCCCACCCCGAGTCGGTGCGCCGGCGCAGTATCGTCCACCCCCAATTACCAGGGCTGGGCATTTGCCGTGCGAACGGGTAGTCTGCCGGCCACTGCCCGTGCCCCGCACCGGATGCAGGAAACCCGGACTCGACAACAAAGGTAGAAGAACGTGAACATCCGAAGCCTTGCTCACCGCTGGCCGCTGTGTCTGATGCTGCTACTCGCCGGCGTCAACGGCTGGGCCGCCGACGCACTCGATGTCGGCTCCAGCGTGCCGAACAGCGAGGCCGTCAGCGAGGGGCTCTTTCCCGAGGAGAAGTGCGAACAACTCAAGTCCGCGGGATTCAAGTGCCAGGGCTTCAAACCGTCGGTGCGCTACTCGCTGCCGGCGACGTCGTTCAAGATCGGATCGGCCGAACTGCCCGACCTGCTGAAGAAGCAACTCGACGTGTTCGCCGAAGTCCTCAAGGCGCGCAAAGGCAGCGGCAAGGTGGTGCGCATCGAAGGCCATGCCGATGCGTCCGGCGCACCGGAGTTCAACGAGGTGCTGTCGCAGCGCCGCGCCGATGCGGTGAAGGCCTATCTGGTGTCGCTCGGCGCCGACGAAACCATGCTCGCGACGGTTGGTGCTGGCGCCAAGGAGCCGAAGAACGCGGCCAATCCGCTGGCGGCGGAGAACCGGCGGGTGGAGATTGGGCGAGCCACGCCGCCTTGATCTCGACTGGGTTTACCTGCCAGAACATCATGCCGTATCGCCCTAATGAGGGGACACCGTGGCTTACGCCGGACGAAGTTCGCTCGTACCTCAGAGCTTCTGCAATG
>JANNKD010000032.1:0-2188 GCA_031396115.1 Gammaproteobacteria bacterium | reverse complement strand
GATCCCCTGCTGACGCTGGCTGCCTGCATGGTGCAGGGCCAGGCGCTCATGATGCAGGGCCACCCTCTGGCTGCGCGCGAAGCACTCGAGCAGGCACTGCCTATGCTCGAGCGCGCGGGTACAACCGCCAGGCAGGACTTCATCGGCTTCATCGCCGATCCGCAGGTGACGGTGCTGGCGTTGCTGAGCTTGCCGCTCGCGCAGTTGGGCCTCCTGACCCAGGCGCAGGAGCGACTGCAGCAGGCCTACGCGCGTGCCCGCCAGCTCGCGCAGCCGATGGCGCTGATGATGACGCTCTGGTTCGACTCGCTATGCGCGATCCGGCGCGGCGACGCCGCTCGCGTGGCCGCGCTGGCTGGCGAGATGCAGTCACTCGTTGATGAGTTCTCCCTCGCCCAAGGCGCGACGGCTTGCCGCTGGTTTCAGGGTTGGGCGGACGTCCAGCGCGGCAAGCCGCTGGAAGGGTTTCGCCAGATTCGTGACGCCTACGATGCGAACCGCGCACTCGGGATGATCTCCGGCGGCAGCGAGACACTCGGCTATGCCGCTGAGGCGCTGGTGCTCCACGGCGACCACGAGGGCGCGAAGGAGCAACTGGATCAGGCGCTCGCCATCGTCAGCACCCACGGGGAGCGGATCTACCTGTCGAAGTTGCTGCTGATCCAGGCGTCGCTCGAGCGACTGGGCGGCGACCCCGCCGCGGAGGGCGCGATGATCCGGCGCGCCATTACAGAGGCGCGCGACCAGAACGCGCCGTGGCTGGAGCTGCTCGCGCTCGCCGAGCTCTTCGAGCACGCGACGCCCACGCCGGACGAACGACGCGCGCTCCTCGCGCTCGTTGAGCGCCTCGGCGAGGCGGGCGATACGAGCCTGCTCGCCCGCGCACGTGGCCTGGCCGGGAACGCGCGAGTCAAGCGTCGCTGAAGCTCCCGCCCCTGATCGCGTAGGTCGGCAGCTTCCTCGGCATCGGGAAGGACTTGAGGTACTTGATGCTCTCCACCGGGATCACGACCAGCGCCCCGTCGGCCTCGAGCACGAGGTGCCGAGCGTCCAACGCTTCCTTGAGGCGGGTGGCCACGCTGGCGTCGGTGTCGGACACGGGCGTGGGGAACTCGAACAGCTTCTTCGAGCCATCGTTGAAGTGGATTGTCATGCTGCGCTTCTGGGTTCCATTCATGGGCACTCTCCGTTATCGCGGGTCGAGCATGGCGAGCGAAAGCGCTTCGCTGTAGGTGATATCCACGAGGTCGCCGACGCGGATGCGCCTGAGGTCGGCGGAGTTGTGGGCTTTCACGACCGCCAGTTGTCCCTGCGGCCCGGTGAACGTCGCCGTGCCGCGCGCGACATCGAGCGCCGTGATCGTTGCGGTAAGCGTACCCGCGTACTCGCCCGCCTGGGCCGGGGTATCTCCCGCCCTTACCGGGAATGACCAGCGGGTCTCAGACGTGCAGCTTTTCGAAATTTCCACGTGCGTCGGCACCGGACAGGCGCGCAACACCACCGGGTCAACCGGCTTCACGCCGGTCGTGCAGCCGGCGAGGAAGACCAGGGGTGCGAGCAGGGGAAGCAGGTGCGTTGTCATGGCTTGAGGTCCTGAGAAAACTCCAGATCGGAGCCAGGACAGCGTACGGGGCCCCCATCGCGAAGAGGTCAGCAAACGGTGGGAAATCGGTGACGGTTTGGTCCTCGCTGATTCCGACCAAACGGCGACGGTTCGCTGACCACTTCCCCCTGCGCCGCACCTACGCTGGCGTCAGTTCCAAACCCGGTTCGTCCCATGATCCTCAGATTCGATTCCAAGTTTCCCCTCCACCGCTCGTACGTCGTGAAACTGAGCAGCGACACCACGCCGGACGCCCTGCGCGGCCGACTCGAGAACCTGGTGGCCGGCACGCACCGCTATTTCGAGTCGGCCGATGACCTGCTCGGCCTGATCGCGGGCGATATCGCAGCCGCCGGCGCAGATTCGCCCTCACTGATTTCCGACCAAAGCTCAACGCTTCCCTGACCACTCCCACGTACACCCCTCGTACGCTGAACTCCATCGGTCCCACCCAACACGCGAGTACTCAATGTCTCCAACAGCCCCCAACGCCCTGATAGCCCTGGCGCTCGCCTTGAGCGCATGCGCGACGCCGCGCCTGCAGTCCACGGTCGACGTGCCCGGGCAGTTCACCGCTACGCCGGC
>JANNKD010000338.1:0-5162 GCA_031396115.1 Gammaproteobacteria bacterium | reverse complement strand
CGGCCAGGCGGCGCTGATCACGATCCGGGACGCCATCGGGCCGGCCACCAGCGGCTACTTCGAGAAGGCCCACCGGCGCGCCGTGGAATCCGGCGCGAGCCTGATCGTCCTGCAGATCGATACGCCGGGCGGGCTGGATTCGGCGATGCGCGACATCATCAAGACCGTGCTCAACTCGCCGGTGCCGGTGGCCTGCATCGTGGCGCCGGGCGGGGCGCGCGCTGCCAGCGCCGGCACGTACATCCTGTACGCCTGCCACGTCGCCGCGATGGCGCCGGCAACCAACCTCGGCGCGGCGACGCCGGTGCCGGTCGGCGGCTCGACGCCTCTGCCCGGCATGCCGGAGAAACCGGACGCAGCCGGGAAGAAGGACGGCAAGGACGAGGACAAGGCGGAAGCGCCGAAGGCCGCGCCCGACGCGATGCAGACCAAGATCGTCAACGACGCGGTCGCCTACATCCGCAGCCTGGCCGAGAAACGCGGGCGCAACGCCGACTGGGCCGAGCGCGCGGTGCGCGAGGGCGCGTCGCTGTCGGCCGACCGCGCGCTCGAGCAGAACGTCATCGACCTGATCGCCAACGACGTCGACGACCTGCTGAAGAAGATCGACGGCCGCAAGGTCGCGACGACAACGGGCGAGATCACGCTGCAGACCGCCGGCCTGGCGGTGGAAAGGCTGGATCCGGACTGGCGCATGAAGTTCCTCGGCATCATCACCAACCCGACCGTGGCGTACATCCTGTTACTGATCGGCATCTACGGCCTGCTGCTCGAGGGGTACCACCCGGGCGCGATCCTGCCCGGCGTGGTCGGCGCCATCTGCCTGCTGCTGGCGATGTTCGCGTTCCAGATGCTGCCGGTGAACTACGTCGGCCTGGCGCTGGTCCTGCTGGGCATCGTGCTGATGATCGCGGAAGCGCTCGCGCCGAGCTTCGGCGTGCTGGGCGTCGGCGGGCTGGTCGCGTTCGTGTTCGGCTCGATCATGCTGATGGACATCGACGTGCCGGGCTATGGCGTGAATCGCGGCATCATCCTGGGCATCGCCGCCGGCGGCGGCGCCATCTTTGGCCTGACGCTGTACCTGCTGTGGCGCGCGCGTCAGGCGCCGGTGGTGACCGGCGACCGGACGCTGATTGGCCACACGGTGGAAATCCTCGAGCCGCTCGAAAGCGAGGGTTGGGGCTGGATCGCCGGTGAGCGCTGGCTCGTGCGCAGCCGTGTCGCGCTGAATACCGGGGATCGCGTCAAGGTCACCGGGATGGACGGGCTGACGTTGATCGTCGAACCGGAACAGAAAGGAGATTGACCATGTTCAGTTTCGCCTCGGTGCTGATTTTCCTCGCCGCCGCCTTCCTGTTCAGCGCGATCAAGGTGCTGAACGAGTACGAGCGCGGCGTGACCTTCACGCTGGGCCGCTACACCGGCATCAAGGGCCCGGGCCTGGTGATCGTGATCCCGATCATCCAGAGCATCATGCGCGTGGACCTGCGCACCGTGGTGATGGACGTGCCGCCGCAGGATGTCATCACGCGCGACAACGTCTCGGTCAAGGTCAACGCCGTGATCTATTTCCGCGTGGTCGAGCCCGACAAGGCGATCCTCCAGGTGGCGCATTTCTACGAGGCCACCAGCCAGCTGGCGCAGACCACGCTGCGCGCGGTACTGGGCAAGCACGAGCTGGACGCGCTGCTCAGCGACCGCGACGCGCTGAACCGCGACATCCAGGCGATCCTCGACAAGCAGACCGACGCCTGGGGCATCAAGGTCGGCACCGTCGAGATCAAGCACGTCGACATCAACGAGACCATGATCCGCGCCATCGCGCAGCAGGCCGAGGCCGAACGCACGCGGCGCGCCAAGATCATCCATGCCGAAGGCGAGATGCAGGCGGCGGAAAAACTGCGCGACGCGGCCCGCATGCTGTCGCAGGAACCGCAGGCGATGCAGCTGCGCTACCTGCAGACGCTCAAGGACATCGCGGGCGAGAAGAACTCGACCATCATCTTCCCGCTGCCGATGGACCTGATCACCCCGCTGATGAAGAAACTGATAAAGGACTGACACCGCGCAGCCCGCCCCGCCGGGCCTTGCGATAGTCCTGCGGTGTATCGATGTCCATCAGCGGCGCTTTCTCGCTGAAGGAAAGCCCCAGCATTCCCATTCGCCGCCGCGTCTGATCCAGCTCGCGGCCTGAGCTCCAGGCAATGCCAGCGAGCGCGCGCCGCTCGATGTGCCGCGCGCCGATCAGCACGTAGCCGCCGTCGGTCGAGGCTTGCAGCACGCAATCGCGCGTCGCCAGTGCGGCAAGCGCAACGGCGAAATCGCGCGGCGTGAAGCCGGGGCAGTCCGAGCCGACCAGTACCGCCGCGCCGGCGTCTTCGCGCAGCACGCGGCCGAGCGCGAGCGCCATGCGGCGGCCGAGGTCGCCGGCGGGCTGGCGCCGCAGCCGGGCGCCGAACTCGCGCCGGCAGGCGGCGAAAAATCCGTGCGAAGCGTCCGGTGCGCACCACAGCTCGACCGTCGCGCCGCTGGCGCGGGCGGCGGCCAGCGTGCGGCGCACCAGCGCGCGGTGCAGCGCCGCGGCGCCGCGGGCGCCGAGAGCGGGGATCAGGCGGGTCTTGCAGCGCCCCGGAACGGGCGCGCGGGCGAAGACGAGGATGCGCCCGCGCGGGCGGGCGCTCACGCCAGGCGCAGGGAGCGGCGCGCCAGCGCCGCGAGCAGCAGTACGGCCAGCGCCGATGCCGGCAGGCGGCCGCCGCCGCCGCCGCCGCTGCGCACGGGGGGCGGCGCCACGCGCGTGTAGGCGCGCAGCGTGTAGGTCATGCCGTCGGTGAGCTGGGCGAAGTTGACGATGACCACGTGATACGTGCCTGCCGTGGGATTGTTGACCACGGAGAGTTCGGCGCCGCTCGGGCCCGCGCTCATGAATACGGCCGGATCCAGGCAGTTCGCCGCGGTGCCGCTGGTGCAGAAGAAACCCCCTGTGGGCGACTCGGGATCGATGCCGACCGTGATGTTGTAGCGCGGTGGCGTGGCGAGCTTGACCAGCAGGTCGATGTCCGGGCTGTTGAGGCCCGCCGCGGTGCTGGTGGTCTCGAACACGAGCTGGGTGTGGCCGGCCGGCAGCGTGCCGTTGAAGTCGTAATGCCAGGCGTGGAACTCGTCGTACAGGTCCACGGCGCGCGCGGCGAAGGTCTGCGTGACCAGCACGTCGGTCTCGAGCCGGCCAATCTCGCCGATGAACCCGCGCGTGGCCGTGTATGCCCCGGCGTTGGCGCTGAGCGCCAGCGTGAAGTGGACGTAACGGTGCTCGGTGATGCCGGCGGCGACGTTCATGGTGAAGTTCGCCGCGGCAGTGGCGCCGCCGTTGACCGTGCCGAAGATCACGGCGCCGCTGGTCACGGACACGCCGTTGTCGGCGCTGAGGGTGCCGCTGACGGCGGTGGCGTCCTGCCACAGGTTCTCGATGGTGATCTGCACCGACAGCGTCTCGCCCGGGTCGAGCGACTCGTTGGCGTCGAGCCAGTCGATGCCGGTGATGACCAGGGCGGGCCGCGGCGCCAGGTCCAGCGACTGCGCCGCGTTGACGCGGCCGCCCGCGGTGCGCAACTGGACGTCGTTGCCGTCCTCGGCGCCCTCGATCAGGCGCGCCTTGATCTCGGCCACGCTGGCGGTGGGGTACTCGGACAGGATCAGCGCGGCGATGCCGGCGGTGTAGGGCGCGGAGAACGACGTGCCGCTGACGCCGGTCGGCGTCGAATAGCCGGTGGGGGTGCTGGTCGTGACGATCTGCAGGCCGGGCGCCGCGACGTCGGTCGTGATCGCGCCGTACTGGCTGAAGCTGGCAATGTCATCCTGCCGGTTGGTGGCGACGACCGAGACGATGTTGGGCGCGTCGTAGTTGGCGGGGTAATTCAGTACGGCGACGTCGGTGTTCGAGTCGTCGTTGCCGGCGGACGCGACGTACAGGATGTCGTCGTTGGCGAGGTCGACGAGGGCATCGGCCTCCAGTTGCGAGAAGAACGGCCCGCCGAAGCTGGCGTTGACGATCTGCGCGCCGTTGTCGCGCGCGTAGTCGAGCGCTTCCAGGTGCGCGGCCGTGTCGAAGTCGAACCGCAGGGGCATGATCTTGGCGTTCCACGCGGTGCCGGCGACGCCTATGGCGTTGTTGCCCTTGGCGCCCGCCGCGCCGGCAACGAGGGTGCCGTGCCCTTGGCCGGAGGCGTGGATCGGGTTGCTATCGTTGTTGCCGGAGAAGTCGAAGCCCGGCAGCAGGTTGTCCAGGAGATCCGGGTGGTTCGGGCTGATGCCGTCGTCGATGATCGCGATGATCACGCTCGGGTTGCCGACGCGCTCGAAGATGCCGTCGCCGTTCGGGTCCCAGGCCGCGAGCATGTCCATGTCGGCGCCGGGAATGCTGGCCAGCGCCGGATCAGTGGAAGCGAAATTGGCCTGGCCGGTGCTGCGCAGGCCCCACTGGTGGGTGAACAGCAGGTCGTTCGGGCAGAACAGGGCGGCGTTGTCCGGGCAGGCGATGCGCGGGCGGCGCACGAAATTGGGCTCGACGATGTCGACCGCTGGGTCGTTCTTCAGCAGCGCCAGCGCGGCGGCGGTGGTCGTGACGCGCGGCAGTTGCAGCAATTCGATGCGGCCACGGGTGATGCTGCGCTTGGCGAGCAGGCCGAGCCTGCCGTGCAAGGCCTGCCGTTCGACGCCCGAGACCCCGGCGCGGTACCTCACCAGCACCTCGCCTTCGAGGTAGTGGGGCCGGGGGGTTGACCGGGGCGGCCGCGAACGCGGCCGGCACGGCAGAAATTGCGGCCAGCAGGGCCGCCAGAAGGCCCTTCGGCGTATGGAGTTTGGAGGTCATAGCCCCTAGAATACGCGCCCTCGCGAGGTTCAGTTTCGCGGGGTTCGTGGGGCGGTAGCTCAGCTGGGAGAGCGCTGCGTTCGCAATGCAGAGGTCGAGGGTTCGATCCCCTTCCGCTCCACCATCCATCCTTGGGCCCATGTTCACAGGTGGGCCTTTTGCCTGGGGTAAGGTGAGCGCATGGACAATGTGACGCGGCAGACGTTCAACGAAGTGATGGTCCCCAATTACCAGCCGGCGGACCTGATCCCGGTGCGCGGCGCGGGCAGCCGCTTCTGGGACCAGCAGAACC
>JANNKD010000283.1:0-6182 GCA_031396115.1 Gammaproteobacteria bacterium | reverse complement strand
GCCCAGGCCCTCGGCGATCTGCAGGCCGAGCCCGCGCGAGCCGCCGGTGACCAGCGCCACCTGGCCCTTCAGGTCGAAGAGGTCGCGAGCGCCCATCACGCCACCTCGAACAGGCCCGCGGCGCCCATGCCGCCGCCGATGCACATCGTCACGACGACGTGCTTCGCGCCGCGGCGCTTGCCCTCGATCAGCGCGTGGCCGACCAGCCGCGCGCCGGAAACACCGTACGGATGGCCGACGGCGATGGCGCCGCCGTTGACGTTGAGCCGGTCGTTCGGGATGCCGAGCTTGTCGCGGCAATAGAGCACCTGCACCGCGAAGGCCTCGTTCAGCTCCCACAGGCCGATATCCGCAACCTGCAGCCCCGCGCGATCGAGCAGGCGCGGCACCGCGAACACCGGGCCGATGCCCATCTCGTCCGGCTCGCAGCCGGCGACGGTGAAGCCGCGGAAGATGCCGAGCGGCTGGATGCCGCGTTTCTCCGCGAGCGTCCCATCCATCACTACGCAGGCCGAGGCGCCATCCGAGAACTGGCTGGCGTTGCCCGCGGTGATCACGCCACCCGGGATCGCGGTGCGGATCTTCGACACGCCCTCGAGCGTCGTGTCCGCGCGGATGCCCTCGTCGACGCTGGCGGTCACTTCCTTGCTGACCAGCATGCCGGTGTTCCTGTCGACCACGCCGGCCGTGACCGTCATCGGCACGATCTCGTCCTTGAACTTGCCGGCGGCCAGCGCCGCGGCGGCGCGCTGTTGCGACTGCACGCCGTACTCGTCCTGGCGTTCCTTGGAAATGTTGTAGCGCCTGGCCACGTTCTCGGCGGTCTGCAGCATCGGCCAGTAGAGCTCGGGCTTGTGCTCCTGGAGCCAGCTCTCCTGCAGCATCAGCTTGTTGGCGTCGTTCTGGACGCACGAGATGGACTCGACGCCGCCGGCGACCATCACCGGCACCTTGTCGACGATCACGCGTTGCGCCGCCATCGCGATGGTCTGCAGGCCTGAAGAGCAAAAACGGTTGACGGTGACGCCCGACGTCGTCACCGGCAGGCCCGCGCGGATCGCGCTCTGGCGCGCGATGTTGGCGCCGGTCGCGCCTTCGGGATTGGCGCAGCCCATGATCACGTCCTCGACTTCGGCGGGATCGACCTTGGCGCGCGCGACCGCATGCTTGATGGCGTGGCCGCCGAGCGTGGCGCCGTGCGTCATGTTGAAGGCGCCCTTCCAGGACTTGGCGAGCGGGGTGCGGGCAGTGGAGACGATGACGGCTTCGGTCATGACGGAGTCCTCTTACGCCGCGGCCCGCGAACGGGACTTGGCTTTGGATTGGGCCTTGGGTTTGGGTTTGGCTTTGGGTTTGGCTTTGACGGGTTTCGCGCCGGCCTGCTTCACGGCGCCGCCGGCCGCGTCGAAGGCGGCGAACGACTTGCCGCCGGCGGCGAGCTGCGCGAGCAATTTCGCGGGCTGCCAGAACTCGCGGTCGGTCAGCGGATTACTTGCGAACTGCTCGCAGCGGCGTACGACGTGATACAGGCCGGCGCTGTCGGCGTAGAGCATCGGCCCGCCGCGGTGCAACGGGAAGCCGTAGCCGTTGAGGTAGACCATGTCCACGTCCGAGGCCCGCAGCGCGATGCCTTCCTCGAGGATGCGCGCGCCTTCGTTGACCAGCGCGAACACCAGGCGCTCGACGATCTCCTCGTCGGTGAGCTTGCGCGGCGTGATGCCGGCGGCCTTGCGCGCCTGGTCGATGATCGTGTCGACTTCCGCGTCCGGATACGCCGTGCGGTCGCCCGCTTTGTACGCATACCAACCCTTGCCGGTTTTCTGGCCGAAGCGGCCGAGCTCGCAGATCCGGTCGGCGACGACGGCGCGCGGCATCCCGGGATGCTCGGCGTAGTGGCGCTTGCGGATGTACCAGCCCACGGCGAGGCCGGCGAGGTCGCCCATGCGGAAGGGGCCCATCGCCATGCCCCACTTCTCCATGGCCTTGTCCACCTGCTGCGGCAGCGCGCCTTCCATGATCAGCACCTGCGACTCGCGGCCGTACTGGTGGATCATCCGGTTACCGATAAAGCCGTCGCACACACCGGAAACCACCGCCACCTTCCTGATGGTCTTGGCCAGCGCGAGCGTGGTCGCCAGCACGTCCTTGGCGGTCTTCTTGCCGCGCACGATCTCGAGCAGGCGCATGACGTTGGCCGGCGAGAAGAAATGCGTGCCGACGACGTCGGCCGGGCGCCTGGTGAACGCGGCGATCTGGTCGACGTCGAGCGTCGAGGTATTGGTCGCCAGGATGGCGCCCTTCTTCATGACCTGGTCGAGCTTCTCGAACACCGCCTTCTTGACCGCCATGTCCTCGAACACCGCCTCGATGACGATGTCGGCGTCGCCGAGGTCCTCGTACTTCAGCGTCGGCGTGAGCAGCTTCATGCGCTCGGCCATTTTTTCAGGCTTGAGCTTGCCCTTCTTCACCGTACTCTCGTAGTTCTTGCGGATGATGCCGAGGCCCTTGTCGAGCGCCTCCTGCTTCGTCTCGAGCACCGTCACCGGGATGCCGGCGTTGAGGAAATTCATGGCGATGCCGCCGCCCATGGTGCCGGCGCCGATGACCGCGGCTTTCCGGATCGGGCGCGTCGGCGTGCCTTCCGGCACGTCCGGCAGCTTGCTCGCCGCGCGCTCGCCGAAGAAAGCGTGACGCAGCGCGCGCGACTCCGGCGTCATCACCAGCTCGGCGAACTGTTCGCGCTCGCGCGCGAGGCCCTGCTCGAACGGCAGCGTCGCGGCATTCACCGCCTCGACGCACTTCAGCGGCGCCGGGAACGGGCCGGCCATGGCGCCGACGCTGGTGCGGGCGAAATGGATGTAGCCCTCGACGTTGGCGTGCCGCACCTTGAGGTCGCGCACCCGTTTGAGCGGGCGCTTGTCGGCAACCGCCTTCTGCGCGAACGCGAGCGCACCCTCGAGCAAGTCTCCGGTGACGAAGTCGTCGAGTAGCGGCGTGCCCTTGAACATCTCCGACGGCACCGGCGCGCCCGACACGATCATGTTGAGCGCGTGCTCCAGGCCGACCAGGCGCGGCAGGCGCTGCGTGCCGCCGGCGCCCGGCAGCAGGCCGAGCTTGACCTCGGGCAGGCCGATCTGCGCCCCCGGGCCCGCAATGCGGAAGTGGCAGCCGAGCGCGAGCTCGAGGCCGCCGCCCATGCAGTTGCCGGAGATCGCCGCGACCACCGGCTTGCGCATCGCCTCGAGGGCGCGGATCACGTTGTGCAGGTTCGGCTCGGCCGTCATCTTCGGCGTGTTGAACTCGCGGATGTCGGCGCCGCCGGAGAACGCCCTGGGCGTGCCGATCAGCACCACCGCCTTGACCTTGGGGTCGGCGGCGGCGCGGTCGAGGCCGGCGACGATGCCGCTGCGCAACTCGAGGCCGAGGCCGTTGACGGGAGGATTGTCCAGCGTGATGACGGCGGTCGCGCCGTTCACGGCGTAATGCGCGGTGCTCATGTTCTCTCCTGAAATGCTGGCTGGGTTAGCAGCGGCGATGGCAGCGTAGTCCCGCCGCTCCCATAGTTCAAATGAATCCGGCGAATGCGCCGGGATAAACCGCGTTGATGCCGGCAGCGTCCGCCGCCGCGGCTCAGGCCGGCTCGGCCAGCCGCACCAGTTGCTTGCCGACGTTGGCGCCCGTGAACAGGCGCGCCAGCGCCGCGGGCGCCTGTTCGAGCCCCTCGACGATGTCCACTTCGCTGCGCAGCCGGCTCTCGGCCACCCACTGCCCCAGCTGGCGCGCCGCGGCCGGGAACTGCGCCGCGTAATCGGTGATGAGGATGCCTTCCATGCGCGCGCGCACCACCATCAGGCGGTTGTGATTCTTCAGCGGCGGCGCGTGCTCCAGGTCGTTATAGACCGAGATGGCGCCGCACATGACCACGCGCGCGCGTGGGGCGAGGCACAGCAAGGCGTCATCCAGCGTTGCCCCGCCGACGTTGTCGAAGAACAGGTCCACGCCCTTGGGGAACAGCGCTTTCAGGCGCGACCCGAGCGGACCGGCGCGGTAGTCGATGGCCCCGTCGAGCCCGAGCTCGCGCGTCAGGAACTCGCACTTGGCCGCCCCGCCAGCGATGCCGACCACGCGCGCGCCGCGAATCTTCGCGATCTGCGCCGCCACCGAACCGGTGGCGCCGGCCGCGCCGGACACCAGCACGTTCTGGCCCGCCTGCACCGCGCCGACCTCGATCATCCCGTAATAGGCGGTGAGTCCGGTCAGGCCGAGCGCCGAAAGGCACAGAGGGATCGGCACGCCGGGCGGCAGGCGCGTCACGTCGACGAAACCGCGGCCGTCGCTGAGGGCGTAGTCCTGCCAGCCGAACATGCCGAAAACGATGTCGCCTTCCTTGAACTGGGCGTGGCGCGAGGCCACCACCTGGCCGGCGGCGCCGGCGCGCATGGTCTCGCCGATGGCGATCTTCGGCACGTAGGTGTCGCGCGCGAGCCAGCTGCGCTGCGCCGGGTCGCACGACAGGTACAGGTTGCGCACCATGAACTGGCCGTCGGCCGGCTCCGGCAGCGCCTCCTTGCGCAGTTCGAAGTCGGCGCTCCGCGGCATGCCCTGCGGCCGCTCGCGCAGCACCCAGCGGCGGTTGGTCGCCGCCACGGTCAGCCCAGTGCCCGGTAGAACGTGTAGTCGGAGCGCTCGACCAGCGCGTGCAGCTGCGCCGGCAGGCTCGCGCCTGCCGGCGGATCGCCGAAGTGCTTCTTCATGTTGGCTACGTGCGCGCCGAGGTGTTCCTTGTCGCGCCACTGCTCGAACAGCGCCCAGCGCGCCGGGGCCTCCTTCTCCTGCATGAAGGTGTAGGCCACGGCGCCGTCTTCATCACGGCTGACGCCCTGCATGCGCGCCAGCAGGTCGCGCAGCGGCGCCTCCTGGCCCGGCTTGCCGGTGCAATAAAACAGGACCGTGATCACGTTGTAGGAGCGCCTCCTAGGCGCGACCGGTCAGAACCGCCACGACAGCTCCGCCCCGAACGTGCGCGGCGCGTTGTAGTTGCGGTTGCCGAGGCCGAACGCGGCGATGTCGAGCCCCTGCGACACGTACAGCTCGTCGGTCAGGTTGCGGCCCCACAGCGCGAACTCCCAGGTGCGCTCCGGCGCCAGGAACGACGCCCGCGCGTTGACGATCGTGTATTGGTCCGACTTGATCCACGGATCGTTGGTCGCTTCCTTGAACGTCGCGTCCGCGTAGTGCGCGTCGGCCTGCGCCGCGGCGAGGAAGCCGAACAGCGGCAGCTCGTAGCGCGCCTTCGCCATCCATGTCAGTTCCGGCGAGTTGGGCAGCTCGTTGCCTTTCGGAACAGGGCCGGCAGGCGCGTCGAAGGCGCCGAGCTCTGTGCGCAGCAGGCCGAAGCCGCCGGCGAGCGTCAGGCCATCGATTGCGCGCCAGGTGACGTCGAAGTCCAGGCCCTGCGTTTCGGCCTTGTCAACGTTACCGATGTACTGCGCCACCGCGCCGCGCACGAAGGTCTGCTTGTCGCGATAGTCGTAATAGAACACGCTGGCATTGACACCGACGGTCCCGCCGAGCTTGTAACCGACCTCGTAGGCGAGTAGCTCCTCGGGTTTGTACGGCGTGAGCTGCTCGTTGTCGAGGGTAATGCCGGAGAAATAGCCGCCGCTCTTCACGCCCTTCGAGACATTGGCGTAGAGCAACTGGGCGCTGCTCGGCTTGAAGTTCAGGCCGGCCTTCCACGACCAGTTCTTGTCGGTGATGGAGGAATCCTCCGACGTGACGAGCGGCGTGGGGCTCCACGTCGTGCCACCCACGTAGTCGCGGGTCTCGTCCGTATAGCGCACGCCCGTGGTCACCGTGAACGGGGCGAGCGCAGGCGCAAACGCGCTGAGCTTCCAGTCCATGTTGGCGAACAGCGCCGCCGACTCACTGTCCTGGTCGGCGGTGATCATCGACGAGTTGAGCCCGAAGCCCGCCAGGGCCGGGTTGTCCTGGTGGAGGCCCGCGGTGTCGACTTCGATGGTGTCCTCGCCGTAGAACGCGCCAGCCAGCCAGTCGCCCAAGCCGGAGCTGCCGGCCAGACGGACTTCCTGCGTGATTTGCTCGACCGTGTCGGCCTGCACGAAGTTGAACTGGTCGCCGGGCGTGCCGTCCACGTCGATGTGGAACTGGCGCTCGAAATC
>JANNKD010000264.1:0-6232 GCA_031396115.1 Gammaproteobacteria bacterium | reverse complement strand
CCCCACCCCCCCCCCCCCGCCCCCCGGGTTCCACCGCCCCCCCTTCGCGCCGCGCGGGCCCTGCGCGGGGCCGCGCGCCCCCCCAGCCGGGCGATGGGGTGGGGTGCTATGCCCCCCCCACGGCGCCCGGTCGCGGCGCGCACCGTCAACGCCTGCTTGACGCGCGCTGCACGGAATCGGAAATGGAACTGCTCTTGTTCACCGCAATCCTGATCGCCCCTGGCGTCCTCGCGTTCGTCGCGGCCGATCGTGCCCGCAAGCAGCAGTGGCGCGGCTGGTCGTCGTAGCGGTCGCGTGTAGGAGCGCCACCCAGGCGCGACAGCATTACAAACGCGCCGGGGAGGCGCTCCTGCCTACTTCACAACCCTGAGCTTCGGCCTGCCGCTCGGCGGCGGCGTCGGACCCGCGGCGCCGGGCTTGTCGGCCGGGTCGGTCGGCTCGATCTCGCCGAACACGTGGCCCTCGCCGTTCTCGCGCGCGAACACCGCGAGCACCGCGCCGGCCGGCACCTGCACCTCGAACGGCCGGCCGCCGAAGCGCGCGAAGAAGCGGATCGGATCGTGGCGCAGGTCTAGGTTCTGCACGGCCAGCGGGCTGATGTTCAACGTGATGCGGCCCTCGCTGACGTATTCGCGCGGCACGATGACGCCCTCGGCGTCGGCGGAGATCAGCAGGTGCGGCGTGTAGCCGTTGTCGGCGGCCCAGTCGTAGACCGCGCGGATCAGGTAGGGACGCCGGGACTTCGCCATCGCAGCCGGTGCCTCAGCGAAGCGCGCGCTCGGCGGGCGTCAGGCTGTGCGCGAACGCGTGGCGGTTGAAGATGCGCTCGGTGTAGCGCTGCAGCAGCTTGCCGGACGCGCCGAGTTCCACGCCGAGCGACGGCAGGCGCCACAGGATCGCGGCCCACAGCGCGTCGACACAGGAGAAGTCGCCGGACAGGAAGTAGTTGCGCGCGGTGAACAGCTGCGCGCCCGAGATCAGGCTCTCCTGCAACTGCTTGCGCGCTTTCTGCGCCACGCCGGCCGGGCCGGTGCGGATCTGCTCGATCAGCGGGAACAGGTCCTGCTCGATGCGGCTCAGCGCCAGGCGCAGGCGCGCGCGCGCCGACGGCTCGACCGGCATCAGCGGCGGGTGCGGATAACGCTCGTCGAGGTACTCGACGATGATGCGCGGCGAATTCAGCACGACCTCGCGGTCGGCCAGCGTCGGCACCTGGTGCGTCGGGTCGAGCACCAGCAGGTCCTCGGTCGTGACGCCGGGCTTGAGGAACTCGAGGTACAGGCCGTCGATGTCCTTTTCCGCGGCGACGATGCGCACCCAGTGGCTGGCGGGATCGTCGGGGTAGCAATACACGGTCATGCCGGCCCGCGTCAGGGCGGCGGGCATCACCGGCTTGGCCTTGGCGCCGCGCGGCGCAATGCCCACGCCGGGCACGAGGGCCGGCGAGGCGGACGCGGGTTTCTTCGGGGTGCTCAGTGCACGTCCTTCCAGTATTCGACCTTGAGCAGATAGGTCAGGATGCCGAAGATCACCACGAACAGCAGCACGGGCCCGCCCAGCGCGAGGCGCTGGTTGCGGCCCGGCTCGGCGGCGTAGACCAGGAAGTTGGTCAGGTTGCCGACGCGCTCCTCGTATTCCTTCGGCGACAGCGCGCCCTTCTGGACTTGCTCGAACTTCTCGAAGTGCTTCACCGTGTTGCCGTCCACTTCCACCTCGGCGAAGTGCGCGGTTTGCCAGCCCTGCAGGTCGCCGAGCACGTGCGGCATCGAGGCGCCGGGCAGGACCAGGTTGTTCACGCCGGTCGGACGCGAAGGATCGAGGTAGAACGTCATCAGGTAGCTGTAGACCCAGTCCGGGCCGCGTTCACGCGCGGTCAGCGTCAGGTCCGGCGGCGAGCGGCCGAACCACTGCTCCGACTCCGACGGGTTGGCCGGATCGCCCGAGGCCTTCGGCATGCTCGACAGGATGGGGTCGCCCGGCTTGTCGCTGGTGAACATCAGGTGCGCCTTCAGCAGGTCGTCGGGAATGCCGAGATCCCTGGCCAGGCGGTTGTAGCGCAGGTACTTGAGCGAGTGGCAGCCCGAGCAATAGCTCATGAAGTCGCGCGCACCGCGCTGCAGCGAGGCGAGGTTGCCGGTGCTGGGCTTGAAGCTGTACGGCAGGTCGCCGCCGCCGGCGGCGAACGCCGGCACCGCGACCGCGATCAACGCCGCGGCCAACACTCCCTTCACCGAGGCCTCAGTGCCCATAGGTCACCCTTTCCGGGACCGGCTTGGTCTGGTCGATCGTCGTGTACCACGGCATCGCCAGGAAGAAGGCGAAGTAGACGAACGTGCCGATGCGGGCCAGCACGGTGTACAAGTCCGTGGTCGGCTGCATGCCGAGCCAGTTCAGGCCAACGAAAGCCACCGCGAACAGCGTCAGGGCGATCTTGAACAGCGGGCCGCGGTAGCGGATCGACTTGACCGGGCTGCGGTCGAGCCACGGCACGAAGAAGAACATCAGCACCGCACCGAACATCACGATCACGCCCCAGATCTGCGTCTGGAAGAACGCCGGCACCGCGCGCAGCATCGCGTAGAAGGCGCCGAAGTACCACGCCGGCGTGATGTGATCGGGCGTGGACAGCGGGTTGGCCGGCGTGAAGTTCGGCTTTTCGAGGAAGTAGCCGCCGCCCTCCGGCGCGAAGAACACGATCGCGAAGAACACGAACAGGAACACGCAGACGTACACCATGTCCTTGACGATGTAGTACGGATGGAAGGGGATGCCGTCGAGCGGGATGCCGGTCTGCGGGTCCTTCAGCTTCTTGATCTCGATGCCGTCGGGATTGTTCGAGCCGACCTCGTGCAACGCCATGATGTGCGCGATCACCAGGCCGACCAGCACGAACGGCAGCGCCACCACGTGCAGCGAGAACAGGCGGTTGAGCGTCGCGTCGGCCGGCGTGTAATCGCCCTGGATCCAGACCACCAGGTCGGGACCGACCCACGGGATGGTGCCGAACAGGTTGATGATCACCTGCGCGCCCCAGTAGCTCATGTTGCCCCACGGCAGCACGTAGCCGCAGAAGGCCTCGGCCATCAGCACCAGGTAGATCAGGCAGCCGAAGATCCAGATCAGCTCGCGCGGCTTGCGGTGCGAGCCGTACATCAGGCCGCGGAACATGTGCAGGTAGACGACGATGAAGAACGCGCTGGCGCCGGTCGAGTGCAGGTAGCGCAGGACGTTGCCCCAGGGCACGTCGCGCATGATGTATTCGACCGAGTCGAACGCGAGCGTTTCGTCCGGCTTGAAGTGCATCGCCAGCCAGATGCCGGTCAGCAACTGGTTGACCAGCACCAGCATCGCGAGCGCGCCGAACGTGTACCACCAGTTGAAGTTCTTCGGGGCGTAGTACTCGCTGAGGTGGTCCTTCCAGATCTTGGTCAGCGGGAAGCGGTCGTCGATCCAGCCGAGGAAGCCGGTGGTCTTGTGCGGATTCGGGATGATGGCCATTACGCGACTCCCGCCGGGTCTTCGCCGATCACGAGCAGCGTGTCGGTCGCGTAGCGGTGCGGCGGCACCTGCAGGTTGGTCGGCGCCGGCACGCCGGCGAAGACGCGCCCGGACAAGTCGAAGCGCGAGCCGTGGCACGGGCAGAAGAAGCCGCCCTGCCAGTCGGCCGAAATCTCGGGGGCCGGCGCCTCGGGCCGGAATTTGGGCGAGCAGCCCAGGTGCGTGCAAATGCCCCGCAGCACCACGTATTCGGGCTTGAGCGCGCGGGCGGCGCCGGTCTTCTGGATGTACTCCGGCTGCTGCTTCACTGCGGAATCCGGATCGCTCAGCTGGGAGGCGACCTGGTCGAGCGTCGCCAGCATCTCCGGCGTGCGCCGCACGACCCAGATCGGCTGGCGCCGCCACACCGCGATCACCATCTGTCCGGGCTCGAGCTTGCTGATGTCGATGTTGACCGGCGCGCCGAGGGCCTTGGCCCGTTCGCTGGGCGCGAGCGATGCGAGGAACGGCACGGCGGCGAATGCGGCGCCGACCGCGCCCACGGCCGTCGTGGTCAGCGTCAGAAATCGGCGGCGGCCGACGTCCACCCCTTCTTTGCTCATCAATCTGCTCCCGAGGATGGGCTTCATGCCGGCCCTTCGCGCGCGACAGTATAGAGTGGTCACCATTTCCTTGAACAGTTGGCGGACCCCGGGCAGCCCGGTTTCTGGCAGCAAGAACAGGAGCTTGCGTGGACCCCCAAGCCGAGGAGCTGGGCCGCAGACTGACCCAAAAAAAGGCCTTTTTGGCCGCGGCCGAGTCCTGCACCGGCGGCCTCATCGCCAAGCGCATCACCGACGTCGCCGGCAGTTCCGGCTGGTTCGAGCGCGGCCTCGTGGTCTACTCGAACCAGGCCAAGCAGGACCTGCTCGGCATCTCGCCCGATCTGCTGGCGCAGTTCGGCGCCGTCAGCCGTGAGTGCGCCGAGGCCATGGCCCGCGGCCTGCTGGTCATGACGCCGGCCGACTGGGCGGTGGCGGTCACCGGCATCGCCGGTCCCGGCGGCGGCTCGCCCGAGAAGCCGGTGGGCCTGGTGTGGCTGGCGTGGGAGCGGCGCGGCGGCAAGGTCGAGTCCTCCGTCCTGCAGCTGGCCGGCAGCCGCGAACAGATCCGCGCTGCCGCCGCGGACGCGGCGCTGAAGGGCTTGTTGGATCGCCTTGGCTAAGCCGGTCGCGCCTGAAGGCGCTCCTGCAAGGCGGTTGTTCTTTGCCCTGTGGCCCGACCCGGCGCTGCAGGCGGGCATCGCCGCGACCGCGGAGCGCATCGCGCGCGTCCGGGCCATCGGTGGCCGGGCTATCCCGGCGGAACGCCTCCACCTGACGCTGCTGTTCCTCGGCGAGGTGGCGCCCGAGGCGGAGAAGCGCCTGCTGACGGCCGCGGGCCGCGTCGAGGGCCGGGCGTTCGACCTGACGCTCGACCAGGCAGGCTGCTTTTTCCGGTCAAAAGCGTTCTGGCTGGGGCCGAGCGCGGTGCCACGCAAGCTGGCCGAGCTTGGCCAGGCGCTGCGCGCGGCGATGGCGGGCGTCGGCCTGGCGCCGGACGGCAAGGGGCTGGTGCCCCACGTGACCTGCGTGCGCGACATCCGCCACGTCATCCGCCCCGTGCCGGTAGACCCCCTCATCTGGCCCGTGCGCCAGTTCGCCCTGGTCCACAGCGAGCTGGGGGCCAAGCCGGTGTATCACGTGGTGAGCCAGTGGCCCCTGCAGACTGCCTCCGTGACAAACGTCAAGACTGTTCAAGCACCCGGAGGGACTGAATAATGGCCACGCTGCACGACATAACAAAAACAACAACAACAACTCCAAACAAGGGGACCGAAGTGAACGACATCAGAAAGATCGACGACAACCGCAAGAAGGCCCTGGACGCCGCCCTGACCCAGATCGAACGCCAGTTCGGCAAGGGCACGGTGATGCGCATGAGCGATGGCGAAGCCATCCGCGACGTCGAGACGGTCTCGACCGGCTCGCTCTCCCTGGATGCCGCGCTCGGCATCGGCGGCCTGCCGCGCGGCCGCGTGGTCGAGATCTACGGACCGGAGTCGTCCGGCAAGACCACGCTTGCGCTGCACGTCGTCGCCGAGATCCAGAAGGCCGGCGGCGTCGCCGCCTTCATCGACGCCGAGCACGCGCTCGACACCACTTACGCCGCCAAGCTCAACGTCAAGATCGACGACCTGTTGATCTCGCAGCCCGACACGGGCGAGCAGGGCCTGGAAGTCGCCGACATGCTGGTGCGCTCGGGCGGCGTCGACATCGTCGTCATCGACTCCGTCGCGGCGCTGACGCCCAAGGCCGAAATCGAGGGCGAGATGGGCGACCAGTTGCCGGGCCTGCAGGCCCGCCTGATGTCGCAGGCGCTGCGCAAGCTCACCGGCAACATCAAGCGCAGCAACACGCTGGTCATCTTCATCAACCAGTTGCGCTACAAGATCGGCATCATGATGCCGGGCCAGAATCCCGAGACCACGACGGGCGGCAACGCCCTGAAGTTCTACGCCTCGGTGCGCCTCGACATCCGCCGCATCGGCGCGGTGAAGAAGGGCGATGAAGTGGTCGGCAACGAGACCAAGGTCAAGGTGGTCAAGAACAAGCTGGCGCCGCCGTTCAAGATCGTGTTCTTCGAGATCATGTACGGCGAAGGCATCTCGCACGAGGGCGAGCTGATCGACCTCGGCGTCGAGCACGGCCTGGTC
>JANNKD010000258.1:0-9016 GCA_031396115.1 Gammaproteobacteria bacterium | reverse complement strand
CATGAAGAAAGTGATAGTTTTATGGAGCATCATTGCTGTGGAGCTATACATAATTAGTAAAAGGTCCAAGGTTTCGGGTTACGAAATGGTCCTCGTCGAGGACCTTCTGTGCGGCTGCGATGTCGTGCGTCACTTTCGTGCGCTTCTTCCACGGCACCTTGACCAGCCAGTCCACGTAATTGCGGACGACGGTTGCCTCGGCCGACATCGGGGACATGAGCTTCAGCTTGCTCATCTCCGCCGTCGCCTTCTCGCGCGCCTCTTTCGGCATGCCCGCTTTCGCGATGCGCTTCTCGAGGTCGCCGAGTTCGTTCGGAGCATCTTCCAGGTCGCCCAGCTCTTTCTGGATCGCCTTCATCTGCTCGTTCAAGTAGTACTCGCGCTGGCTTTTCTCCATCTGCGACTTCACGCGGCCGCGGATCTTCTTCTCGATCTGCAGCACTTCCATCTCGTTGGGGGCGTCCTCGAGCTCACCGAGCTCCTTCTGGATCGCCTTCATCTGCTCGTTGAGGTAGTACTCGCGCTGGCTCTTCTCCATCTGCGACTTGACGCGGCCGCGGATGCGCTTCTCGATCTGCAGGATGTCGATCTCGCTCTCGAGTTGCTTCATGACGTGTTCGAGGCGCGCCTTCGGCTCGAGGATCTCGAGTACGCGCTGCTTGTCCTCGAGCTTCAGCGCCAGGTGCGCGGCAACGGTGTCAGCCAGGCGGCCAGGGGCGTCGATCGACGCCAGCGACGGCAGCAGCTCGGCCGGCACCTTCTTGTTGAGTTTTACGTACTGCTCGAACAGCGCCATGGTCGAACGCATCAGCGCGTCGAGTTCGCGCGACTCGCTCACGCTCTCCTCGGTCGCCACGGCCTGGATCTCGGCGGCGAGATAGGCCTGCTCCGGGCCGACCTTGACGATGCGAGCGCGCTGCACGCCTTCGACCAGCACCTTGACCGTGTTGTCCGGCAGCTTCAGCAGCTGCAGGATGCTGGCCAGCGTGCCGATCGAATAGATGTCCTTCTCGCGGGGGTCGTCGGTCTCGGCCGTGCGCTGGGCCACCAGCAGGATCTTCTTGTCGTCCTGCATCGCCGCCGACAGGGCCTTGATCGACTTCTCCCGGCCCACGAACAGCGGGATCGCCATGTGGGGGTAGACCACCACATCGCGCAGGGGGAGAACGGGGGCCAGACGGTCGTTTTCCAAATGCGGCTCCTAGGGACTCCGACACTGAAAGCATGACGCCGGTGCGCTGAATCCGGCCTGAACGCGCGGATCCGGCGCCTGGCGACGCCACAGATAGTATGCCCTACCCCTTATGGGGGCGACGGGTGGTATTTCAAGGGCGCGAACCGGAGGTTCACGCGGGCGATCAGGCCGAGGACTTCAGGTCGCGCCGTGGCGCGTCGGTGTTCTCGTAGACGATGCGCGGCTTGGCCTGCGACTTCACCACGGCCTCGTCCACCGCCACCTTGGAGACGTGCTCCATCGACGGCAGGTCGTACATCACGTCGAGCAGGATGTTCTCGAGGATCGTGCGCAGGCCGCGGGCGCCGGTCTTGCGTTCCTTGGCCTTTTTCGCGATCGCATGCAGCGCGTCGTCGCGGATCTCGAGCTGCACGCCTTCCATCTGGAACAGCTTGGCGTACTGCTTGACCAGCGCGTTCTTCGGCGTCGTCAGGATCGACATCAGCGCCGTCTCGTCGAGCTCCTCGAGTACGGCGACCACCGGCAGGCGGCCGACGAACTCCGGGATCAGGCCGAAGCGGATCAGGTCCTCGGGCTCGACCTGGATCAGCAACCGGCTCATCAGGTGGCTGTCGGACTTGGAGCGCACTTCAGCCGAAAACCCGATGCCGACATCCTGGGTGCGGCTGGAGATGATTTTCTCGAGCCCGGAGAACGCGCCGCCGCAGATGAACAGGATGCCGGCCGTGTTGACCTGCAGGAACTCCTGCTGCGGATGCTTGCGGCCGCCCTGCGGCGGCACCGAGGCCATGGTGCCCTCGATCAGCTTGAGCAGGGCCTGCTGCACGCCCTCGCCGCTGACGTCGCGCGTGATGGACGGGTTCTCGCTCTTGCGCGAGATCTTGTCGATCTCGTCGATGTAAACGATGCCGCGTTGCGCCTTCTCGATGTCGTAGTCGCACTTCTGCAGCAGGCGCTGGATGATGTTCTCGACGTCCTCGCCGACGTAACCCGCCTCGGTCAGCGTGGTGGCGTCGGCGATCGCGAACGGCACGTCGAGCAGCCGCGCCAGCGTCTCGGCCAGCAGCGTCTTGCCCGAGCCGGTCGGCCCGATCAGCAGGATGTTCGACTTGGACAGCTCGACGCCGTCCGACACGCCCTTGGTGTGCAGGCGCTTGTAGTGGTTGTAGACGGCGACCGACAGGATCTTCTTGGCCTGGTCCTGGCCGATGACGTACTCATCGAGGACCGCGCGGATCTCCTGCGGCTTGGGCAGGCCTTTCTGCGCCGGCTTGGCGTGGACTTCCTCGCGGATGATGTCGTTGCACAGATCGACGCATTCGTCGCAGATGTACACCGAGGGGCCGGCGATCAGCTTGCGGACTTCGTGCTCGCTCTTGCCGCAGAACGAGCAATAGAGCACCCGTCCGTTGTGACTGCCGCTGCGCGATTCCGTGCTCATGACCCTGTCCAGCCCTCCGCTTCAGCCTTTTTATAACACAGTGAGGCCGTCGCTTGAAGGGACTTTTACCAGTCCCGTCCGTGACTTAGGCCGCAACCGGGAAGCGGCGCTCGAGAATGGCGTCGATGATGCCGTAGTCCTTGGCCTGTTCCGCGCTCATGAACAGGTCGCGCTCGACGTCACGCGCGACCTTGTCGACCGGCTGGCCGGTGCTGTCGGCCATGACCTGGTTCAGGCGCTCCCTCATGTAAAGGATTTCCCGGGCCTGGATCTCGATGTCGGTGGCCTGGCCCTGCGCGCCGCCGGACGGCTGGTGGATCATGATGCGCGAATGCGGCAGCGCGTGGCGCTTGCCCTTCTTGCCCGCCGCCAGCAGCACCGCGCCCATGCTGGCCGCCTGGCCGATGCACAGGGTCGACACGTCCGGCTTGATGAAGCGCATGGTGTCGAGGATCGACAGGCCCGAGGTGATGACGCCGCCGGGCGAGTTGATGTAGAGGTGGATGTCCTTGTCCGGGTTCTCGGACTCGAGGAACAGCAGCTGGGCCACAACCAGGTTGGCCATGTAGTCGTCGATCGGGCCGACCACGAACACCACGCGCTCCTTCAACAGGCGCGAATAGCTGTCGAAAGCGCGTTCGCCGCGCGGCGTCTGCTCGACGACCATCGGCACGAGGTGCTGGGCTTTTTCGGTCATTTCTGGTTCCTGTGACTGTCGTGTCATTCCGAGCGCAGCGAGGAATCTCCTAAAAGATCCTTCGCTTGGCTCAGGATGACATTTATTGGGCCTGCCCGGCCGGTTTCAAGAGGTCGTCGAGTCCCATGGTCACATCCTTCGACTTGGCGCCGGACAGCAGCGACTCGACCACCTGCTCTTCCATGACCATCGCCCGCAGGCCCTGCATCAGGTCCGGCCGGCTGCGGTAGAACTGCTTGATCTGGTCCGGCGTCTGGTAGTCGCCGGCGATCGTGTCGAGCAGCTTCTCCTGGCGCGCCGCCTCCATCACGATCTTGCGCTCCTTGATGACCTCGCCGATCAGCAGGCCCAGCGACACGCGCCGGCGCGCGTTGGGCTCGAGCGCCTGGTCCGGGAACAGCTGCTGCAGCTGCTCGGGCTTCATCTTCGCCGCGTTGAAGCGCGCGGCAGCTTCCTCACGCAGCCGCCCGACCTCCTGCGCCACCATCGCCTGCGGCACGGGGATCTGGTTGGCCGTCAGCAGCTGCTCGAGCACCTGCGTCTTGAGTCGCGCCTTGACCGCCTTGTCGCGCTCGGCCTCGAGCGCGGCCTTGACCTTGGCACGCAGCGCCTCGACGCCCTGGCTTTCCTCGACGCCATTGGCCTTCAGGAAGGCGGCATCGACCTCGGGGAGCTTCGGCTCCTGCACGTCCTTGAGCTCGACCTTGAACTGGGCCTTCTTGCCCTTGAGCGGCTCGGCGCGATAGTCGGCCGGGAACTGCACGTCGACGGTGAAGCCCTCGCCCTTGGCGTGGCCCTTCACGCCGTTCTCGAGGTCCGGCAGGAAGCGCCCCTGCCCGATCTCGAACTCGGCGTCCTGGCCCTTGCCGCCCTGGAAGGCAACGCCGTCGATGGAGCCCTCGAAGTCGATCTTGCAGACGTCGCCCTCGCGCGCCTGACGCTCGACCGGCGCCAGCGTGCGCTGCGCGCGGCGCATGGACTCGATGACCTTGTCCACGTCCGCGGCGACCACCTCCACCACCGGCCGTTCGACCTTGAGCTCGGACGCCTTGAGCTTGATCTCGGGAAAGACCTCGAAGCGCGCCAGGTACTCGAGCGGCTCGCCGGCCTTCTCCGCCACGACTTCGAAACTCGGCGCCGTGGCCGGATGCACGCCGGCCTGGTCCACCGCGTCAGGGTAGCTGCCGCGCACCAGATCCTGGATCACCTCCAGCCGTGCGGCCTCCCCGTACTGCTGCTCGATGACCTTGAACGGCGCCTTGCCCGGGCGGAAGCCCGCAACCTTGGCGCGCGTGGCGATCTTCTTCAGCCGATCGTCGAGCGCCGTGGTGATGCGCTCGGCCGGAATGCGCACGCGCAGCTGGCGGACCAGGCCGCCTGGAGTTTCGATTTGGACTTCCATTGGATCCTTCAATTCTAAGCGAATGGGTCAGAGCGCGTCGTAGTAAGGGCGCCAGAAATCGCAGTCGGTGTCCCGGATTCCGGCCTCCGTCACCAGCGGGTTATCGAGGACAAGGGCGGTGTCGGTGGCGTCGTAGACCGGCCACGCGGGCGTGCCGCCGGGAGTGCCGGTGCGCGCGAAGCGCGACCAATAGCCCTGCATCGCGGCCGAGAGCGCGAGGTCGTTCGCCGTCGGCTGGTATGGGATGCCCTGCACCAGGATGGCGTCGAACGTACCGAACACGAACGGCACGTCGATGCCGTGGGGCGCGCCGTACTGCGAGGCGGCGTAGCGGAAGAAGTAGCGATAGACCGGCTCCGCCTGCCCGGCGTCGGCGTGCACGGCGATCTCGCGCGATGGGCACACGAAGCGGCTGTCAGTGGTGAGGCGCACGTACGCGGCGCGCGGCGACGCGTAGTTCGCTGACGGGTACTGCGCGAGGACGGCGTTGGCGATCGCGCCGTACTGCGCACCGACCAGGTTCTGGTACGCGGTCTCGTCGAGCGTGGCCGGCGCGGAGAGCACAGTCTCGTCGGCGTTGGCGCCGATCGCGAACGGCATGTGGTGATGGCGGCCGGCGGTGATCGCGGCTTCGGGCTGCTCGATGAGCGTGACGCCGTCGATGACCGAGCCGTACGTGCCGCCGGTGAGGGCGCCGACGGGCTGCGCGTTGGCGCGCGTGATCTGTTCCGCGGTGGCAGCGCGGAAACATGCGGCACGATCGCCGGCGCAGCCGAGCGCAGTCGCGACCGTGTCGGCGGTGGTCTGGGCCTCGGCCTCGGTGTCGATGAACTTGCACGCGCCGCTCTGCACGAGCGCACGGTGAAAGAGACCCGCCGCCGCCGGCACCGCGAGCAGCGTGCACGTGTTGCGGCCACCGGCCGACTCGCCGAAGACCATCACGTTGCCGGGATCGCCACCGAAGGCGGCGATGTTGTCGCGTACCCACCGCAGTGCGGCGATCTGGTCGAGCGTGCCGTAGTTGCCTACGGCGTCGTTCTCGACGAGCGAGGCGTCGGCAAGGAAGCCGAGTTGCGCGAGCCGGTAGTTGATGGTCACGACCACGATGTCGCTGGCCTCGGCGAGGCGGCGTCCGTCGTAGATCGGATAGGTCGCCGAGCCGATGGCGTTGCCGCCGCCGTGGATCCAGAACATCACCGGGCGCGGCGCGCCGGCCGCCGCCGGCGCCCAGACGTTGAGGTGCAAGCAGTCCTCCTCGCCGACGAACGCGTTGTTCCCGTCGAGTTGCGGACATGCCGGGCCGAGCGCGGTCGCATCGATCTCGGTCGCCCGGCACGCCGTTGGCGCCGGCGCGCGCAGTCTCTGCCCACCGACCGGCGGCGCCGCGTACGGCACCCGCTTGTACGCCCAGGTCGCACCGGCCTGCACACCACGCACGGTCCCGCTCGTGGTCGCGACGCGCTCGCCAGGCGCGCCGGGCGTTACCGGGCACAGCGCATTCGCGTCGCCGTCACCGTCTCCGCCGCTGCACCCCGCGAGCACGGCGAAGGTGAGCGCCACGCTTCGCATGTCGATCATGGATTCGGGCCGAACTACAGTTGGTGCGAAAGGAGGGACTCGAACCCCCAAGCCTTGCGGCGCTGGAACCTAAATCCAGTGCGTTTACCAATTCCGCCACTCTCGCGCCGGAAAAAGCGGCGCAAAGTATAACAGCCCAAAACTGCGGAAAGAGGGGCGAATGCCCGCGATTTTCACGATAATCAACCAGATACGGAACCGAACTCGACCCCTGCGTAACCCCCTGCTCGCCGCCTTCATCCTGACCGCGTTGGTGCTGGCGGCGGCCGCGCTCGGCCTGCTGACCGGGCCGCTGCAGATCAGTGCGCGCGAGGTGGCCGCCATCCTGGCCGGCGCCGACGCCCCCGAGCAGCACGTGGTGACCGTGCTCGACATCCGCCTGCCGCGCGTGCTGCTGGCGCTGCTGATCGGCGCTGCGCTGGCCCAGGCCGGCGCCGCGCTGCAGGGCATCTTCCGCAACCCGCTTGCCGAGCCGGGGCTGATCGGCATTTCCAGCGGCGCCGCGCTGGCCGCCGTGGCCGTGATCGTGCTGAGCGAGCCGGCCGGCCTGTTCGAATGGGTGCCGGCGCGCGTAGTGCTGCCGCTCGCCACGTTCGCCGGCGGCGCCGCCGCCACGGCGCTGGTGCTGCGCCTGGCGCTGGTCGACGGCCAGACCCGCATCGCGACCCTGTTGCTATCGGGTCTGGCGCTGAACGCCATCGCCGGGGCGGGCATCGGCTTCTTCAGCCACGTCGCCAGCGACTCGGCGCTGCGCAGCGTCACCTTCTGGATGTTCGGCAGCCTCGGCCGCGCCAGCTGGGCCGAGATCGCGATCGCCGGCCCGCTGCTGGTGCTGCCGATCCTGCTGCTGCCGCGCGAGTCGCGCGCGCTCAACGCACTGCTGCTGGGCGAGGCCGAGGCCGGCCACCTCGGCGTGGACGTCGAGCGGCTCAAGCGCCGCGTCACGCTGCTGGTCGTACTCGCCGCGGGCGCCGCCGTGGCGCTGGCCGGCATCATCGCCTTCGTCGGCTTGCTGGTGCCGCACCTCGTGCGGCTCGCCGTCGGGCCCGACCATCGCCAGTTGCTGCCGCTGTCGGCGCTCGCCGGCGCGCTGCTGCTGACGCTGGCCGACACCGCGTCGCGCGTGGTGCTGGTGCCGATCGAGCTGCCGATCGGCATCCTGACCGCGCTGGTCGGCGGACCGTTCTTCCTGGCCCTGCTGCTGCGGCGCCGCCGCGAGATCGACGCATGAGGGGCGCATGAGGTACTGCGCTCGCGAGCTGCGCTACCGCGCCGGTGGGCGGCTGCTGCTGGACGGCGTCAGCCTGAGCCTCGAGCCGGGCCAGGTGCACGCGTTGCTCGGGCCCAACGGCGCCGGCAAGACCACGCTGCTGCGCCTGCTGGCCGGCGAGCAGCGGCCGGAATCCGGCTCGATCGAGCTCAACGCGCGCGCCCTGGCCAGCCTGGGCGCACGCGAACTGGCGCGCCAGCGCGCGGTGCTGCCGCAGGTGCACGGCCTGTCGTTCGCGTTCACCGGCGCGCAGGTCGTCGCGCTCGGCCGCCTGCCCTGCGCACGCCACGCGCCGGCGCGCGAGGCGGAGATCGTGCGCGAGGCGCTGGAACTGGCCGGCGTCGGCGCGCTCGCCGAGCGCAGCTACCCCACGCTGTCGGGCGGCGAGCGGGCGCGCGTGCAGCTCGCGCGCGTCGTCGCGCAGGTGTGGGAGCCGCTGTCGGACGGCGTCGCGCGTTTCCTGCTGCTCGACGAGCCGACCGCGAGCCTCGACCTCGCCCACCAGCACGACTGCCTGCGCGCGGTGCGCGAGCTGGCGCGCCGCGGCCTCGGCGTGCTGGTGATCCTGCACGACCCGAACCTCGCGCTGCGCTACGCCAGCCGCGCCACGTTGCTGCGCGACGGCCGCATGCTCGCCACCGGTGCGCCGGAAGAGGTCATCACGGCCGAGGCGCTGGAACAGCTTTACGGCGTGCCGGTGCGCCTGGTGCGCGCCAACGGCGAGCTGCCGGTGGTGACGGTGTGCGACCCGCCTAAGCCGCCGCGCGAGCCCGGTCGATCAACGCATTGAGCGGTGCGCCCACGCCGAGCGTGCCGAAGGCGTAGCCGTGCGCGCCGGCGAGGCGCGACTGGCAGAACGCCTCGGCCACCGCGGGGTTGCCGGCACGCAGCAGCACGGAGGCCTGCAGCGCCAGCGCCATGCGTTCGACCAGGGTCCGCGAGCGCCGCTCGATGTCGCTGACGTCCGCGAGTTGCGCCTGCAGCGAGGCGATCTCGCGATCCAGCGCCGCGTGCGCGCCCCGCGCCGCCAGCAACTCGCCGAACAGCGCCTCGCGCGTGGCGGGCTCGCGCGCCAGCGCGCGCAACACGTCCAGGCACTGGATGTTGCCGGAGCCTTCCCAGATCGAGTTCAGCGGCGCCTGCCGGTAGAGCCGCGGCAGGATGGACTCCTCGACGTAGCCCGCGCCGCCCAGGCATTCCTGCGCCTCGTTGACCAGCGGCGGGCAGCGCTTGCAGATCCAGTACTTGCCGATCGCGGTCGCGATGCGCGCGAACGCCGCCTCGTGCTCGTCGCGTCCGGACGCATCCACCGCGCGCGCGACGCGCATCATCAGCGTCATCGCCGCCTCGGACTCGAGCGCGAGGTCGGCCAGCACGTTCTGCATCAGCGGCTGCTGCACCAGCAGCTTGCCGAACGCCTTGCGGTGGCTGGC
>JANNKD010000289.1:0-7641 GCA_031396115.1 Gammaproteobacteria bacterium | reverse complement strand
CGCACGCTCGACAGCGCCAGCGGGAAGGTCTCGATCTCGCCCTGCCCGAACTCGAGTTGCTTGACGTCGTCGCGCACTTCGCTGACGGTCGGGTGAACGTGCAGCGTGACGGTGCCCTCTTCGTCGATCTGCGGCGTCACGTCGAGCGCGATGCCCGAGAAGAATGGCGTGAACTCCACGGTGCGGCTGGTGGTCGCCGCGCCACCGCCGCTCGCGGTCGCATTGCTTTGCACCTTGGTGACGAAGAACTCGTCCGAGCCCACCTTGATGATGGCCTTCTGGTTGTTGACCGTGGACACGCGCGGGCTCGACAAGACCTTGACGTCGCCCTGCCCCTGCAGCATCTCGATGACGGCGTTGAAGTCGCCGATGCCGAGCACCGCGGTGATGGCGCCGCCGATGGCGGTCGGCGCAACCGGCAGCGTCATCGCGCCGGTGGCTGGGTCCACCACGATCGGAGAGCCGGCGCTGGCGTTGGCGCCGTCCTCGAACACGTTGGCGCCGCCGAACTGGCCGACCGCGCTGAGGTTGCCATCGCTGTCGGTACTGATGACGTTCCAGTTGATGCCGGCCTGGAAGTTTTCGCTGAGCGAGACCTCGATGATCTTTGCCTCGAGGATCACCTGGCGCGTCAGGTTGGCCTGCAGCGTGCGCAGGTAGCTCTCGACGTTGCGCAGCTCGGAGGTCATCGCGCGCGCGACCACCAGGCCCGCGTCGGGATTGACGACCAGCTTGCGGCCGTTGCCCTCGGGCACCAGCGTGCGCAGCGTCAGGTCGATGTCCTTCCAGAAGTCCGCGTCCGATTCAGTCTGGATGCCGCTCGCCGCGATGGTGCCGGCGCTGCCGGTATCGCCACCCTCCTGCCCGGCGCCCCCCGTGGCCTGCCGCTCGGTGAGCTGGCCGGAACTGACGCTGATGCGCGACTTGCCGATGCGCTTGACGTTCAGGTAGTTCACGCGGAACACGCGCGACTGCATGGTCTCGGAGTACACCGTGTAGGCGTTGCCGTTGCGCGTGTAGTCGTAGCCGTAGGCGTCGCGCACGTGTTCCATGACCTGGGGCACGGTGACGTCGCGCATGGTCAGGGTGATCTCGCCGGCGACGCCGGGCTGCACCACGACGTTGTACGGGGTGTTCTCGACCAGGCTCAGGAAGAAGGCCTGCGCCGGCAGGTCGCGGACGTTGACGTCGAAGCGCGTCTCGGTGGGGCGGCCCGGCCGGCTCGAAATCGGCGGCAGCAGCGCGTCGGCGACGTCCTTGGGCACCGCTTGGGCGTCGGCGTCGGCTGCATCCTTCTCCGCCTGCGCGGCGCAGCCCACGACCACGGCCGTGGCCAGCGCCAGCAGCACCCGCCTTGCGTTCTTCGCCCCGACAACTTGGTCCATCGTTTCCCCTCTTGGCTCAGCCACCGTCACGCTTCACGTCCGGCGTGCCGTGCAGCACGCGCAGCTCCACCCGCCGTCCCTCCACTTCCAGCGTCACGCCTCCCGGGCGGACTTCGCGCACCGTCGCGCCGTCGATGCGCTCGCCCTGGGCCACGGTGCGGCCGTTGATGACCGCCAGCCGGCGGCTGTCGGCCACCAGCGTTGATTGTAAGCGCCAGCGGGGCCCGGACCGCACCGCCCTTTCCACCGGCTCGGGCTCGTCCAGCGCCGTCGGCCGCATCGGGTCGCCTAACCCCTGCTGTGCTGTGGCTGCCGGTGCCAGCATCGCGGCGGCCAGCAGCATCGACAACAGAGAGAACTTCCGTACGCTCTCAGACACCGATCCAGCCCTCCTCCAACCCCAACGTGTACAGGCGGAGCTTGACGCGCGCCCGCGGGTACTCCTCCATGGCGATCTCGATCCGATCCCAGAAGAAGCGCCAGGGCAAGGCCTCCAGCGCCTGCAGGAAGTAGAGCGTGTCGAGGTAGCTGCCGGACAGCTCGAGCTCGACGCCGTGCTTGTAGATCTGCGCGGAACCGGTGGCCGCGCCGGGCTGCGCGGGGTCGCTGCCCGGCGCCACCACGCCCTGCGGCGGCAGCGTGCGCAGGCCGTGCAAGCGCAGGCGGCTGGCGCGCGCCAGCACCTGCTCGAGCACCTGCGACATCTCCTTGGGCGCGATCAGCCCCGAGGTCACGCCGGCCAGGCGCCGCTCGATGTCCCTGATCTCGTCGCGCAGGGCGTCGGCCGTCGCGTGGCTCGACTGCTTCGGGTTGGCCGCGCCCTGCGCCACCAGCGCCTCGATGCTCTGGTTGAGGCCGGAGACCTCGGCGCGCAACGCGTCGATCTGCTGCATCCTGCTCTGGCGCTCCTTGTCGAGCGGCGCCATGAAGGTGCTGTCCCAGACCAGCGCGATCAGCAGCAACGCGGCGACCAGCACGATGACGCGCTCGCGCAGCGACAGCTGGTCGAAGCGGTCCATCAGGTCGCGCAGCCAGAGCGTCACGGCGCGCCCCCTGCGGCCTGGGTGCGCAGCTCGAAGCGCAGCTCATCGCCCTCGGCGGCGCGCTCGAGCCGCGCCTGCTCGAAGGCCGTGCCGGCGAACACGCTCTCGGCGCCGAGCCGGCGCAGGTAGCGCGGGATCAGCTCCTCGGACAAGGCCACGCCCTGCAGCGCCAGCTGTTCGCCGGACACCTCGATCTTGGTCAGCCACAGGCCGTTGAGCCGCTGGCGTGCCAGGCCGATGAATTGCGGCGAGAAGCCCGTCGTGCTGTCGGCCTCGCGCAGCGCCAGCGCCTGCAGCGCCTGCCCCTTGCGATCACGCTCCTGGGTCAGCGCGGTCACTTCCGTCTGGACCGCGGGGTCGCCGGTCTGGCCCTGCAGTTGCGCGGCAAGCTCGTTGACCCGGCGCGTGGCGGTGTCGCGCGTGGCCACCAGCCGGTTGTACTCGTTGCCGATGACCGAGCCGCGCCACACCGTGACGAAGTAGATCAGCGTCAGCGCGACGCCGACCAGCAGGCAGATGCCGATGGAAACGCGCGCGGAGAACAGCGCGCGCTGCTTCCGATACATCGGCGCCAGCAGATTGACCTGCTGCCTCATAGCGTGGCCCGCTCGTAGCGCAGTGCGGCGCCGATCGCCAGCAGGCTGCGCGCCTGCTGCTCATTGGTGAGCGGCTGGGGAACCTCCAGCAGCTGGTTCAGGTCGAGGCTGGCCACGTGGACGCCGATGGCCTGGCTCAGGTAGTTGATGAGGCGCGTGTCGGCAGCGCCCATCGGCGCGATGTACAGCGACTCGACCCCGGGACGCGAGAAGTGCGTCTCGTAGTACTCGAGCGACCTCAGCAGCTCGAGCGCGAGCGCATCGGCGATGCGCCGGAACTCGGTGCCCTCGGGGTCCTGCGCGGCCAGGCCGGCCAGCTCGTTGGCGCCGATCCAGATGCGGCGCGACAGGTACAGCGTCGACTCGCCCGTGATCAGGATCATGCTGGAGGTCGGCTCGACGTACAGCAGCGCGACGCCGGTGGCGTCGGCCGGCGTCAGCGCCAGCAGGTTGCGCAACGCGAGGTCGGTGATGTCGATGACATCGAGTTCACCGCCGCTGCGGTTGACCATCGCCGCCTTCTGCGCGATCACCGGATTGCGCGCGACGACCACGCACATCATCTTGCCGGTCTCGCGCCGCGCGCCGGCCTGCTGCGGCATGTCGAACACGTCGATCGCCGCCTCGTCCACCGGAAAATCGATCAGGTCGCGGATGCGCCAGCGCACCGCCTCGCGCAGCTCGGAATCGGGTACGTCGGGCGACTCGACCAGGTGCAGCTGGTATTCCTCGGGGTTCAGCACCAGGCGGAAGCTGGCGGCGCGCTCCATGCCCTGCTGCAGCACCACGGTGCGCAGCGTCAGGCCGGGATCGGCCTGGCGCGACAACGGGTAGTACTCGCAGCGCGTCAGCCGCGGCACCGCACCCGGCGAGCGCAGCACGCCGGCGACCGTGAGGCCCTGCGGCGTCATGGCGAGACCGAGCTGGTTCTGGGGTTGCGCCTGCTGGCGCAGGCCGGGCACGCGCTGCGTCAGGTCGCGCAGGCGCTCGAGCATGTCCTGGCCCCAGTCGTTGAAACGGTCCGCCGCCGCCGCCGCGCGCGTCCGCCATTCGGCCTGGTTGTCTGCCGCCACGATGCCCCCTAGGACACGCCTAAACCCGTTGCGGGTCAGGACCTTGACGCTTGATGCTAGACGCTGCCGCAGGCGAACGCCACCCGTGAGGATTAACCCCCACCGGGCGCTGGCGACGCCGTGTTGCGAAGCAGCTGGACGTAGAACCGGACCATGCGCAGGTAATCCTGGATACCGATGCGCTCGTCGGTGCCATGGATGGTCGGCAGGTCGGCCGGAACCAGCACCTGCGGCGCGAAGTTGTAGCGGGTCTCGTACACGCCTTCGTAGTTGCGGGCGTCGGTCGCGCCGGTGACCAGGCCGGTGCTGACCACGCCCTCGGGGAAGATCTCGCGCGCCGTGCGCTCGAGCAGCCGGAAGGCGCTGTGGTCGATTGGCGACGGCACGCTGGCGTTGTTGCCGAAGCCGCCGTATTCGCCCAGCTCCACGCCGTCGTCGGCGACGGTCTGGCGCACGTGCCGCAGCACGTCCTCCATGGTGTCGCCCGGCAGCAGGCGGAAATTCACCAGGGCATAGGCCTCGGAGGGCAGCACGTTGTCCTTCACGCCGGCGTGGAACACCGTGCTCGCAGTGGTGGTGCGCACGATCGTGTTGGTGGTCTGGCTCGCCGCCATGCGGCTGCGGACGAGCGGGCCGAACAGCCAGCGGTTGCCCAGCACCAGGCGGTCGGCGAAGCCCATCTCGGGCGCCAGGCGGTCGAACATGTCGGTGACCGGCCGCACCAGGCGCGTCGGCAGCGGATTGGCCTGCACGCGCGCCACGGCGCGGGCCAGGCGGCTGATCGCGGTGACGCGCGGCGGCCGCGAGGAGTGGCCGCCCTCGGCGCGCGTGGTCAGCTTCACCGTGTAGTAGCCCTTCTCGGCGGCGTTGATGGAAATGACCGGCCGCTTCACGTTCGGCACGATGCCGCCGGCCAGCACCGCGCTGCCCTCGTCGAGCAGGTCGGCCTTCACGCCCCGCGCCTTCAGCAGCTCGGCGATTCTCCGTGCGCCCTCGCTCCCGCCGATCTCCTCGTCGTGCCCGAAGGCGAGGTAAACCGTGCGCGGCGGCTTGAACCCCTGCGCCAGCAGCCATTCGACCGATTCCATCAGCGCCAGCACGCTGCTCTTGTCGTCGCGGGCGCCGCGGCCCCAGACCTGGCCGTCGGCGATCACGCCACCGAACGGCGGGTGCGTCCACTTGCCTTCCGTGCCGGGCTCGATCGGCACCACGTCCATGTGCGCGAGGAGCAGGAGCGGCAGCGCGTTCCGGTCGGAGCCGGTCCAGGTGAACAGCAGGCTCTTGCCGACCGCCTCGCGCCTGAGCGCGGCGTGCGTGCGCGGGAAGCTGCGCTTCAGGTGCGCGGCCAGCGCGTCGAGCGCGGCCGGATCGTTCTTCTCCGGCTCGCCGTAGGAAATGGTCCGGATGCGCAGCGCGCCGGCAAGACGTTTCACCGCTGCGGTTTCATCGAGCGCAATCGGTGGAATCGCGCTGCCTGGCGCGGCCGGGCCCGGCAGCAACGCGACGCGGATGAGGCAGATGGCGGCCAGCAGCGCGAGCAGCAGTCCCGCGCCTTTCAGGAGCTTGTTCACGAAGACCCTCGCGGTTACTTGGAGGGCAACGGCTCCGAATCGGCCGCGGCGCCGTCCGACAGCGGGCGGCCCGCGGCACGGCGGAACACGCGCCGGCCCCAGTGTCCCACGTCTTCCAGCGACACATAAATGGTCGGCAGCACCACCAGGCTGACGACGGTGGCGAACGCCAGGCCGCCGATGACGGCGCGCGCCATCGGGAAGTACGGCGGGCCGTCGCCGCCGATGGTGGTCTGGCCGATCGCGAGCGGGATCATGGCGAGGACGGTCGAGCCGGCGGTCATCAGGATCGGCCGCAGGCGGTCGCGCGAGCCCTGGATCAGTGCGCGCTCGCGCGGCAGGCCCTGCTCACGCAGCTGGTGCACGTGGTCGATCAACACGATGCCGTTGTTCACGACGACGCCCATCAGCACCAGCATGCCGATCATGGCCATGAACGAGACGGTCGTTCCCGTGATCAGGAAGAACCAGAACACGCCGATGAACGAGAAGAAGATGCCGGTGATGATCGCGCTGGGCGCCAGCACCGACTCGAACAGCGCCGCCATGACGATGTAGATGCAGGCCAGCGCCAGCAGCATGTTGATGCCCATCGTGTTCTGCGCCTGCTGGTCGTCGTCGAACGCCTGCCCGAAGCCCCAGCTGTAGCCCGGCGGGAATTGCAGCTGGTTCAGGAAATCGGTGACCAGCTTGCGCGCATCGTCGGGCGTGATTTTGTCCGCCGTGGCGAACTGGATCTTCAGCGCCGTGCGGCGGTCCTCGCGGCGGATGTCGCCCGGCACGTCGCCGATCGACAGCTCCGCGACGGCATCCAGCGCGATGCGCTGGCCGGTGGCGGTCAGCAGCGGCAACTGGCGCAGTGCGTCGATGTCGGTGCGGTCTTCGCGGCGCAGCTCGAGGATCATCTCGACCTCGCCGGAGGCGGTGCGGTAGGGACGCAGCGGCGAGCCGCGCATGGCGCCCGCCACGACCTCCGCGACCTGCTGGCTCGACAGGCCGTACAGGCGCGCCTTCTCGCGATCCACCTTGACCCGCATCTCCCAGCCCGCGGCGCCGGCGTTGACCCGGACATCCTTGAGTCCGGGCACCTGGCGCAACAGGGCGACCACGTCGTTGGCCACCTCGCGCAGGCGCTCGCTCGACTCGCCGAACACCTGCACGGCGAGCTGCTCGGCGCCGCCGCCGCGGCCGCCCTCGAAGCTCGGCTCGCCGATCGGGATCTTCGGCATGCCCTTGCGGATCTTGTCCTGGATCTCCTGCGGCGTCTGCGTGCGCTCCTCGTCTTCCTTGAGGTACACCAGCGTCAGCGCGCGGCCGATGTCGAAATAGCTGTAGACCTGGTCGATCTCCAGCTCCTGCTTGTGCGCCACCAGCCACTGCTCGACCGAGTCGACCGACTCGCGCACCTTGTCGAGCGGGTAGGTGTTGTTCATGCGGTAATCCATGAACAGCCGCTTGGAGCCCTCCTGCGGGAACATGTCGAACTTCAGGCCGGCGGCGAACGGCACCGCCGCGCTGGCCAGCACCAGCACGATGAACAGCCAGGTCTTGCCGCGGTGGTGCAGCGCCCACTCCAGCACGCGCACGTACCACGCGCCGAAGCTCTTCATCCAGCCGGAGTCGCCGGCGACCGTGGTGTGGATGCGCGTGGTCAGCTGCGGGATCAGCGTGATGGCGACCAGCAGCGAGGCCGCCACCGAGATGCAGATGGTGACGGCGACGTGCTGCAGGTACAGCGTCAGCTCGTCCTGCGCGCCGAAGATCATCGGCAGGAACACGATGGCCGTGGACAGCGTGCCGAGCGTGACCGCCAGGCCGACGCTGTTGACGCCGCGCAGCGTCGCACCGACCGGGTCCTCGGGATGCTCGATGCGGCCCTTGAAGATGGCCTCGTTCACGACCACGGCGTTGTCCACCAGCATGCCGACCGACAGCATCAGGCCCATCAGCGACAGGATGTTCAGGCTCATCTT
>JANNKD010000227.1:0-4575 GCA_031396115.1 Gammaproteobacteria bacterium | reverse complement strand
CGCCCAAGGGCGTGAACGGCGCGATCGACGCGGTCTACGCGGCGGTCGCCGACCGCGACAAGTACGAGGCGTGGAAGATGCGCCAGGCGCTGGCGCTGGCGCGTACCGAGATCGCGAAGGCCTATAAGTAGGCCACTTGAGGCACTGACCCGATCGGGAGCGGAGCCGCCCGACCCCGCTCCTTCGAGACTAAGCCGCCGCGCGCTGCTGCGTGCGCTCGGGCAGCTTGAAGCCGGCGACCGACTGGCGCAGCTTGTCGGACAGCGCGTTCAAGTTACCGACCGCGTTCGCCGTCTGGGCGGCCGAACCGGCGGTCTGCACGGCGATGTCGCGGATGACCTGCATGGTGCCCGCGATCTTGGTGGCGGCGGCCGACTGGCCGCGCGCTTGTGCGGAAATCTCGGTGATCAGGCGGGCGAGGTCGTTCGACGCGCCTTCCACCTGGGTCAGCGCCTGGCCGGCTTCTTCGGCCGATTTTGCGCCGGCGACCACGTTCGCGGTCGAGCGCTCCATCGAGACGATGGCCTCGGTGGTGTCGGCCTGAATGGTCTTGACCAGGTTTTCGATCTGGCGGGTCGCATTGGCGGCGCGCTCGGCCAGGCGTTGCACTTCGTCGGCGACCACCGCGAAGCCGCGGCCCTGCTCGCCGGCCATGGCGGCCTGGATCGAAGCGTTCAGCGCGAGCGTGTTGGTCTGTTCCGAGATGTCGTTGATGAACTCGATGATGTTGCCGATTTCCTGCGACGACTCGCCGAGGCGCTTGATTCGCTTCGCGGTGTCCTGAATCTGCTCGCGCAACGAGGCCATGTTCTGGATGGTGCGGTTCACCGTCTCCGCCCCGTTGCGCGCGACTTGCACCGAGCGCTGGGCGTCCTGGGCGAGCGACTCGGCGCGGCCGGCCACTTTTTCCAGCTGCTGCGAGGAGGCGACGATCGCCGTCGTCACGTTGGCCACCTCTTTGGCCTGGCGCTCGGAGGCCTGGTTCATCTTGCGGGCGGTGTCGGCGGTGCTCGATGCGGCGGTGGACAGCTCCGCCGACGTCGTGTTGATCGTGCCGACCAGGCTGCGCATCGAACCGACCGTGTAGTTGATCGAGTCCGCGATCGCGCCGGTGAAGTCCTCGGTCACCGTCACGTCGACCGTGAGGTCGCCGTCGGCGAGGTTCGTGATTTCGTCCAGCAACTCGAGAATGGCCTTCTGCTGGCGCGTGTCGCGATCCACGGCTTCCGTCACGCGCCGGCGGCCGTCCAGGATGATGAAGATGACCAGCAGGACCAGGGCGGCGAGCGCCAGGGCGCCGAGGATGTAGGACAGCGTCGGGTCGAGCTTGCGGTCGGCGACGGCGTCGAGCACGTCCTGGTCGACGGCGTTGCCGGCCGTGATGATGTTGGTGGCGGCGGCAAGGAAGCCACCGGCGGCCTCCTGGTATTGCTGCAGCTTCGGAGCATCGGCCTCGATCGTCTCGATGGCCGTCACGATCGGCGCGAAGGCCTCGCCGGCGGTCGCGATCACCGGCGCGAGCGCCCTGTTCTGCGACAGCACCTGCTGGCCGGACTGGAAGTCGGCCTGCAGCCGTTTCAGGGTGTCGGCCACAGCGGCGACGTCGGGACCGAGACCGGTGAGGACGCGTGCGGTGGTGCCGATGCGCTCCAGGCGCAGCAACTGGTTCGAGACCACGCGGTCCGGCGGCAGTTGCTCATAGTGCTGGCGCACGCCGGTCACGGCGTCCAGGATCGTCGCCACGTTGGAGCCGGTGCGCTGGTAAGACTCGGCGTTGGCCAGGATGCCCTGGATGCTGCCCTGGTTGTCGACCCACACCGTCTTGAGCTCGGTGACGTCCTCCTGGAAGTCACTCGGCAGCGGATCCATGCCGGTTGATTCGTCGCCGGTGGCGAACGTGTCGATCAGCGAGCCGAAGGCGCGGCTGCCTTCCTGCTCGACGGTCAGGTCGGTCAGGGCGCGGAAGTCGGGCTCGAGGCCCTGCGAGGCCTCGCGCGAAATCTTGGTGAGCAGGTCGATGTTGGCCTTGAGCTCGAGCCGCTGGTCGAGCCAGGCCTGGTTGCGGACGGCGGTGTCCTGGATGTAGAAGAAGCTCGCGAACGCGCCCGCCATCAGCACGATGGCGGTGATGGACAGGAAGATGATGCGGCGAACGCCGCGCGGACGACTGCCCGCCTTGGGCGCGACAGGTTTGGTGCTCGCCATGATCCCCCCGGATCCCCCGTCGGTTCAGTTCAGCTCAACCGCCCAGCACCTGTTTGACCTTCGCCAGCAGGTCGGCGTCCTTGACCGGCTTCACGACGTACTCGCGCGCGCCTTGGCGCATCGCCCAGAGCCGGTCGGTCTCCTGGTTCTTGGCGCTGACCACGATGATCGGGATCTTGCTGGTATCCGGGTCCTTGGAAATCTGGCGGGTGGCCTGGAAGCCGTTCACGCCGGGCATGACGACGTCCATCACGATGGCGTCGGGTTTCTCGGCCTTCGCCTTGGCGATCGAGTCCTGGCCCGAGGTTACTTCGATGACCTGATGACCGCCCTTGGTCAGGATGTTCTTGAGGTTCTGCAGATCCGCGGGTGCATCGTCCACAACCATGATCTTCGCCATGGAATTCTTTCTCCAGCGGGCCGCCGGCCCGTCGCCATACGTGAACCGGTTTGAACTATACACCAACGTTTTGGGCGACTTACGCCTCGAACACGCTGCGTCCCGCATGCAGTGTGCGTACGACGCGGCCGCGGAACTGCTCGCCGGCGAACGGTGTGTGCCGTCCGGCGGAGCGCAGTTCGTCCGCGCGCAGGGTCCAGCGCGCGTCCGGGTCGACCAAAGTCAGGTGGGCGGGGGCGCCTTCGCGCAGCCGGCCGGTCGCCAGTCCCAGCACCGAGGCCGGACCGAGCGTCAGGCGCTCGACCGCGGCCAGCGGCGTCAGCAGCTTGTCGCCCACCAGCCGCAGCGCCAGCGGCAGGAGAGTTTCCAGCGCGGAAATTCCGGGCTCGGTCAGCGGAAACGGGTTGATCTTGGCGTCGGCTTCGTGCGGCTGGTGGTCGGAGCAGATCGCGCCGATCGTGCCTTTGCGCACGGCCTGGCGCAGGGCGTCGCGGTCACGCTCGGAGCGCAGGGGCGGCATCACGTGGCAGTCCACGTTGAAACCGGCCAGCGACGCTTCGGTGAGGAACAGCTGATGCATCGCAACATCCGCCGACACCGGCAGTCCGGCGGCCTGCGCCTGCGCAATCAGCTCGGCGCCGCGCGCGGTGGACAGGCGGCCGAAGTGCACGCGCGCGCCGGTCTCCTCGACCAGTGCCAGCCACTGGGCGATGGCGACGGTCTCGGCCGCGGCCGGGATGCCCGGCAGGCCCAGGCGCGTGGCGACGGCGCCTTCGTGCGCGCAGCCGCCGCCGGCGAGCGCCGCGTCCTGCGGCGTCACGTGCACGGTCAGGCCGCAGCCCTGGGCGTATTCGAGCGCGCGCCGCGCGATCAGCAGGTTGGCCAGCGGCGCGAAGGCGTTGGTCACGCCGACCACGCCGGCCGCGGCCAGCGCCGCCATGTCGGGCAGGGCCTCGCCCTTCAGGTCCTGGGTCAGCGCGCCGAGCACGCGCACGTCGAGTCCGGCGCCGGCGCGCGCCAGGCGCGTCTGGATGCGGTCCACCACCGACGGCGTGTCGATCACCGGTCGCGTGTCGGGCGGGATGCACAGCGTGGTGATGCCGCCGGCCTGCGCCGCGGGCATCTCGGACTTGATCGTGGCCTTGTGCGCGGCGCCGGGCTCGCGCAGGCGCGCGCACAGGTCGACGATGCCGGGCATCAGCCAGCAGCCGGCGCCATCGATGGTGCGGTCGAACTTGCCTTTCGGCGCCTTGCGCCCGGCGTGGGCGATGGCGCCGTCGCGCACCGCGACGAAGCCGGTGGCGTCGAGCTTCGACGCCGGGTCGAGCAGGCGGGCGCCGGCGATCAGCAGCGACTCAGCCATGCTTGCCCCCGTTTTCGGCCAGCATGGCCATCACCGCCATGCGCACCGCGATGCCGTGCGTGACCTGCTGCAGGATCAACGAGCGCTCGCCGTAGGCGACGTCGCCTTCGATCTCCACGCCGCGGTTGATCGGTCCGGGATGCATGACGATGGCCTGCGGGCCGAGCTGCTTGAGGCGCGCGCGCGTCAGGCCGAAGCTGCGATAGAACTCGCCGGGCGAGGGGATGTAGTAGCCGCTCATGCGCTCGCGCTGCAGGCGCAGCAGGATGACGACGTCGACGCCGTCGAGCCCTTCGTCGAGGCGGTAGTACGGTTTCGCGCCGAGCACTTCGACGTGCGCCGGGATCAGCGTGCGCGGGCCGATGACGCGGATGTCCCGCGTGCCGAGCGCGCGCAGCGCGTGGATGTCGGAGCGCGCCACGCGCGAGTGCAGGATGTCGCCCACGATGGCCACGCGCAGCTTGCCGAAGTCGGCCTTGCCGGTGCGGCGCAGGTGGCTGCGGATGGTGAACATGTCGAGCAGCGCCTGCGTCGGGTGCGCGTGGCGGCCGTCGCCGGCGTTCAGCACCGACACGCCGGGCGCGGTGTGCTGGGCGAAGAAGTGCGC
>JANNKD010000208.1:0-13278 GCA_031396115.1 Gammaproteobacteria bacterium | reverse complement strand
GTGTCGTCGTCGATCAGCGTGATGGGCGCTTCCCAGGTATTGCCGCCGTCGAGCGAGCGCGAGACGCGCATGGCGCTGCGCGAGCCGGACGTGGTCATCGCCATGAAGTAGGCGATGCCGGTCGGGCCGATGTCGACCCAGGGATCGGTGGCGCGGGCGTAGTCGCCGCCGTTGAGCAGCGAGCCGCCGGTGCAGCGCGAGAACGGCACGGCGCGCGCCGCCCAGGTGTCGCCGCCGTCGAAGGACACGCCGGCCAGCAGGCCGCGCGCGCTGCCGTTGGACCAGCGGTCCTGCTGCCAGACGCCGATGCGGTTGTCCGTGTTCGCCGGGTTGATGGCGAGGTACGGCTCGACTTCGCTGGCGGTGTACAGGGTGCCATTGACGGCCTGCTGGTCGCAGCCCGCCGCGAACGGCGAGCCGCCGGACACGGTGGTCAGCGGGACCGGCGGGGCCGGCGGCACCCAGAGGCCCGCATCGCCGTCGTTGTGGCAGCCCGCCAGCGCTGCAATCGCCAGTAAACCCTGCCAACCGGTCAGGCGCATTCCAGGAGATCCCTCGTCGCTACGCTCCTCGGGATGACCGCGCTCGCCAATCATTCGAAGCCTATTTATGCGTCTTCACGAGCGCGGTCACCTTGTCGACATAGCGCTTCATCGCATCGTCCGGCTTGACGCCCTTGAGCTTGGCCCAGGCGTCGTACTTGGCGCGGCCGACCATGTCGAGCATGCCGGGGCGGTCGCCCTTGGCGTCGCCGCCGTTGGCCTGCTTGAAGTGGGCGTAGAGGAACAGGAAGTCCTCGTTGCTCGGCCGCTTGGTCAGCGACTCGACGTCCTTCTTCGCCTGCTCGAACAGCGCCTTGATGTCGGCCATGGTCTCTCCCGTTACGGTCGTGGCGCCGTTATAGCGGCCTTCAGACCTTGCTGGCAAACACGCGTGGACTGCCGCCGTTGAGGGGCCACGCCATGCCCAGCTCGAGCTCGAAGGCGACGAAGGCCTGGAAGCGCACCCGCACGCCCACGCCGGCGCTGAGGTAGACCTTGTCGAGGCTGGCGTCGCCGGGCGCCTCGAAGGCGTTGGCCGCATCCAGCACGGCCAGCACGCGGATCGAGCGCCGGAACACCGGGCGCAGGTACTCGATGCTGGCGGCGTAGTACGCATCCCCTTTCGCAGTCTCGGGCTCGAAGCCGCGCACGGTCTCGACGCCGCCGATGGCGTAGAAGTCGCCGCCATAGACGCCATCGTGGCGCGCGCGGGCTTCGAACTGCAGATTCAGGTTCTGGTACGGCGTCTTGCCGACGGTCAGGTAGCGGTAATACGAGCCGCCGTAGCTGGTGAAGGCGTAGTCCGATGCGACGCCCTCGGTCGCGCTCGAAACATCGACGCCCCAGGTCACGCCTTCGTCGCTGTACGGGTTGAAATGCAGGTCGCGATACGAGAGGACCGCACCCAGCGACAGCGCGTGCCCCTTGGCGGCGCTGAGCGGATCGGTCGGCGCATCCGGCCCGGAATGGACCTCCTCGTTCCAGGCGAGGCTGGTCGCCGCCGCCCAGCCCTGGCTATTGCGGCCGTCGCTGATCTTGCGCTGCAGGGCCAGCGACGCGAACGTGCTCTCCTGCTCGTAGCGCAGCGGCGTGAGATACGGCGTCTTGAAGTAGCCACCCGCAAGGGCGACGCTGTACGTGTCGTACACGAACGGCGCGAAGTAGCGCAGTTGCGTGCGGGTCTGCAGGCCGCGCTTCTCCGGGTCGTTGTCGCCCTCGCTCGGCTGGCGCTTCTCGAAATACGGCGTGAAGGTGTGGTTCAGGCCCCAGACGTTGTCCCACCGCAACTGCGCGCCGTAGGCATAGCCCCCGTCGCTGCTGGCGTCCGCGCGCGGAAACGGCAGGATGAAGATCTTCTCCTTGACCTTGATCACGAGCCGCACGCCGCCCTCGACCGGCTCCAAGCCGGCGTCGACGGAGCGGAACAACCCGAGGTCCTGCACGCCCTGGCGGCTGGCCTCGATCAACGCCGGATCCGCAGGGTCGCCCACGTGCACCGGCATCTCGCGCAGCATCGTGCGCGGCTGCGTGACCTCGTTGCCGCGGAACACGATCTCGCGGATGACCGGCGGCGCCGAAGCCTGTGTCGCGGCCTCCTCAGCCCGCGCGCCGAAGGCGGCGAGCAGCGCCAGGGCCGCGAGGGCCTTACACGCGCTCGAGCGTGACAAAGCTGTAGGCATGGGCGTGGCGGACGTCGGCGGGATGATCCGCCACCGCGGTCTGCCGGAACTCCGCCGCATTCCAGGCGGCAAACCGCGTGTCGCCGTCCACGCGGGCATGCACGCGCGTCAGGTGCACGGTTTGCACGTGCGGCAGCGCCTGGCGGTAGAGCTCCGCGCCGCCAATGACGACGAGCTCCCCTTCGCGATGCGCCAGCAGTGCTGCCTCGAGAGTCCCGAACACCTCGCACCCTGCCGCGCGGAATGACGGGTCGCGTGACAGCACCCAGTTGCGCCGGCCCTCGAGCGGTTTGCCGAGCGAATCCCAGGTCTTGCGGCCCATCAGCACGGTCTTGCCGAGCGTGAGGCGGCGGAAGTGCTTGAGGTCCTCCGGCAGGCGCCACGGCAGTTGGCCCTTGCGGCCGATCAGGCCGTTCTCATCCATCGCGACAACCAGGCTGATGTGTCGGGCCATGCGCAGGGCGCGGGTTCATTCCGGGGGATTCACCGGGTGCAGGATGACAGAAAACCTGGATTCAGAAACGGAACTCGAGGTTCAGTTTCAGCACCGGCCCGGGATCGGGAGTCTCCATCATTTCACGCGTCGCGAAGTCGGACGCGTCGAACACCGTCGAACCCAAGGCGCCGGTCAGGGACGGCGCGATCGCCAGCTGGCCCCAGGGCAGCGTGAAGTTGAGCCCATCGTGGTTGCTGAGGATGCCGATGGCGGCCCCCGCAAGCACATCGCTGTTCCAGTGATTCTTGGTCTCGACGCGCGAAAAGCCGACGTAGGACGCCGCCAGGTACGACGGGACGCCCCACCACCCGCCGTATTCTTTGCGGATGAACTCGGCGCCGACAAACGCGATCGAGGTATGGCCCGAGGGGAAGGACTGGCCGCCGCCATTGGGCCGCTCGGAATCGATGCTGTACTTGAGACTGTAGGTCGCCAGCTCCGCGCGGCCGATGGCAAGCAGCAGGTCGTGCCGCGGCGAGCCACTCATGTGCAGCCACTCCGTGTCCAGCGCCAGCCCCGATCCCGCGTACGACGAGCCGGCACCCTCCTCGTTCTCGCCGCCCATCAGGAACGTCAGGCCCAGTGCGACCAAGGGAATCCCAACCTGCAGATAGTCGCCGGTGCGTTCCAACTCGGCGTCTTCGTCCGTGGCGGGGCCGGCGGCAAATGGGGAGGCGGGAGCCGCCAGCGCCACCAGCATGATCCAGTTCCTCGACACCCTGATCATTGGTACTCCCCGCGCTGGAACATCTCGGCAGAGATCTGGTAGTAGGCGGTGGTCAGGTCGAGCAGGCCGCGGTCCTGCGCGATCGGCTCGTAGGCGTCGCGGTCACGCCGCGTGAGCAAGGGTTGCCGACGGTGCAGCACGCTGGTCTGGCTGCGGTGCAGGCCCAGGATGGCGAGCTCCTCGTCGCGAAGGATCGCCACTTTCTGGTTGTGGTTGAACAGCAGCACCCGGTGCGGGTCGGGGTAATGCAGCACGTCGCGCCCGAAGAACGGCGCCTCATACGGCAAGCCCAGCAGGCCGAGCACGATCGGCGCCAGGTCGATCTGGCCGGTGAGCGCCTCGACCTTTCGCGGCGGCAAGCCCGGCGCGAGAACCAGGAAAGGGATCTCGTAGCTGTACAGCGGGATTTCGGCCGCACCGTAGACGCGCGCACCGTGATCGGCCATCACCACGAACAGCGTGTTGCGGAACCAGTCGTGCTTGCGCGCCTCGCGGAAGAACTGGCCGAGGGCGAAGTCCGCGTAGCGCACGCCGGCCTCGCGCCCGCCGCCCTTCTCCGGCACGCCGGGAATTCCGGCCGGGAACGTGTAGGGCTTGTGATTGGACGTGGACATGACCAGCGAAAAGAACGGGCGGCCTTCGCTGGCGCGCTGGTCAAAGTAGTCGATGGCGTGGCGGAACAAGTCCTCGTCCGCCACGCCCCAGATGTTGGCGAAGCTGGGATCGGTGATGTCGCGCCGATCGCTGACGGCGAAGCCGTTGGCGGCGAAATATTCGTTCATGTTGTCGAAGTAGCCGTAGCCGCCGTACAGGAAGCTGGCGTGATAGCCCAGTCCCTGCATCACCTCACCCCAGGTCACCACCGACTCGTTACCGGCGCGCTTGACCACGGAATCGCCGGGGATCGGCGGCAGCGACGCGGACATGGCCTCGAGGCCGCGCACCGTGCGGGTGCCGCTGGCGTAGGTATGGGTGAACAGCAGGCCCTGCTTCGCCAGCTCGTCGAACTCCGGCGTCAGGCCACGGGTGTCGCCGTAGGCGCCGACGAACTCGGCGCCCAGCGATTCCTCCGCCAGCACCACGACGTTGAGCTTGCCGAGGCCCTCCGGCCGCGCCGCAAACCGGCGCGTCACGCCGGCGGGGTTCACCAGCTCGCCCCCCGCGCTGGCCAGGTCGTCGCGCAGGATCGACAGCATGCGGTCGTGCTCGCCCGTGGCGTAGTACGCGCGATAGTCGAGGTGGTTGGTGCGCAGCGCGTTGAAGAAGCTGCTCGGGCCGTTGGCCGTCAGCTCGTTCGCCACGCGGTTCTCGAACACGCTGAGCGCGTCCGTGGGATACAGCGCAACGGCGAGCAACAGCAAGCCCAGGTGCAGCCCCAGCACCAGGGCGCGCTGGCGCGGCCCCGCAACCTGGCGCAACGTCGGGGCCACGAGCGTCCAGGCCGGCAGCAACAGCAACAGGCCGCTGAACACCGCGGCCAGCGCGATGGGGATCACGGGATAGGATTCCCAGATGTTGCCCAGCACCTCGTGCGGGCTGATCAGGTAATCCACGGCGACGCGGTTGAAGCGGGCGTCGAACTCCTCGAAGAAGAAGTACTCCATCGCGTTCAGGAACACCATGCCGAACAGCGCGACGTACAGCGCGGCCGCCAGCACCACGCGATGCGGACGCGAGGCATACCAGGCCTGCGGCAGCACAGTGAGGTAGAGCGCGAACGGCGCCAGCAGGTAGAGCAACTCGACGGCATCGTTTACGACGCCCAGGCCCAGGATCGCCGGAACCTGGGCGGGCCCGATCCCGGCCTCGCCGCCGAAGTGCAGCCACAGCGCAACGCGCAGGAGCGCCGACGACAGCAGGTACACCGCGCCGAGGACGAGCAGCGGGCGGTAGCGCGGCAGCGCCAAGTCCAGTGTTGGAATCGCCATGCCGGTGATACTGCGGCGGGGCGGATCAAGCGCCGGTCAAGCTACCGTGAGCTTTCTGTTAGCGCGCCTCGGGAGCGGCGGCGAAGCGCACGGTCACGGCAGTCCCATGCCCCTGCGCGCTGTCGAGCGCGATGGCCCAGCCCTGCCGGTCGCAGATGCGCCGGACGATGTGCAAGCCGAGCCCGAGGCCGCCGCTGCGGCTGCCGCGGTAGCCGCGCTCGAACAGCTGCGGCAATTCCTCCGCCCGGATGCCGGCGCCACGGTCACGCACGGTCACGCGCTCGCCGTCCTGCACCAGCTCGACCGCCGTCGTGCCCGCGTGCTGCGCCGCGTTGCCGAGCAGGTTGCCGATCACGATCGCCGCCAGCGCGCGCGGTACCTGCGGCCCGGGCGCGCCCAGTCGCGCCACGGGCGCGGGCCCCGGCAACGCGGCGACCGCTTCCTCGGCGACCTGCCGCAGCGGTACCAGCGCGGCCTCCTCGGCAGGCTCCGTCTCGCGCGCCATCACCAGCAGCGCCTGCGTCGTGGCCTGCATCTGCTGCGCGGCGCGCGCGACGCGCTCGACGGCCGGGCGCAGCGCGTCCGGCAGCGCGGCATCCCCGGCCAGGCGCTCGGCAGCCGTGGCCATCACGGCGATGGGCGTGCGCAGTTCGTGGCTGGCGTCCTCGGTGAAGGCGCGCTCGCGCTCGATGAATTCCGCCAGGCGCGCGAGGTAATAGTCGAAGGCCGACGCAATGATCCCCAACTCGGCGTCGGGAAAACGCGGCGCCAGCGCAGCCACCGGCTGGCCTGGATCCAGCTCCTTGATGTCCGTCGCGAGCCGCGCCACCGGCGCCAGCACGACGCTCGAAAGGCGCCAGCCGAGCACCGCGGCGAGCAGGGTCGCCAGGACCACGCCGGCGATGAGCACCACGGTCAGCCAGTACTCGCGCTCCTCGACTGCCGTGATGTCGTAGGTCAGGTAGAAGCGCTTGTCCTGCAGCGTGAAGTTGGCGACCTGGTAGTTGCGGCCCTCCATCAGCACGTCGTGCCAGATGCCCGGCGGCAGGTCCCGCAGCTCGGCCGGCAAGCTGTTGACGTCGGCAGGATCCACGACGTAGCTGCGCAGCTCGCTGGAGCGCGGCGGCAGCTGGCTCTGGTCTTCGCGGTACAGCCGCGCGTACTCGTCCACTTCGCGTTGCATCAGCTCGAGCAGCAGGTTGTCCTCGACGTACTCCTGGGTGACCCAGAGGCCCACGGCGCTGAGCGAGCTGATCACCAGCACCAGCCCGGTGCAGGCCAGCGTGAAGCGCAGTTGCAGGCTAGGCCGCATCGGGCACGCGGATCTGGTAGCCGATGCCGTGCATCGTGTGCAGCAGCTTGACCGGGAACGGCTTGTCCACCACGGCGCGCAACGCGTGCAGGTGCGTGCGCAGCGCATCGCTCTCGGGCGGCAGGTCGCCCCACATCGCCATCTCGATCTCGCGGCGCGGCAGCACGCGCGGCGAAGCCCGCATCAGCAGGATCAGCAGCTTCAGCGCGGTCGGCGGCAGGGCGAGCGTGGCCTCGCCGCGCCGCACCTGCAGCGTATCGACGTTGACGCTGAGGTCGCCCACGCGCAGCACGACGCCGTCCCCGCCCTTGCCGCGGCGGACCAGCGCCTGCAGCCGCGCCTCCAGTTCCTGCAGCGCGAAGGGCTTGACCAGGTAGTCGTCGGCGCCGACGCCGAAACCGCCGAGCTTGTCCTGCAGCGTGTCGCGCGCCGTCAGCATCAGCACCGGCACGCGGCTGTGCGCCTCCTCGCGTAGCTTGCGGCACAGCGTGAAGCCGTCCATGCCCGGCAGGCCGATGTCGAGGATGATCGCGTCGTAGGTGTTGACTACGGCGAGGTGCAGGCCGGTTACGCCGTCGCCGGCGGCGTCCATGACATGGCCGCGGGCCTCCAGGTGCTCGCAGATGTTGGCTGCCAAGTCCTGATTGTCCTCAATCAGCAGCAGGTGCATGTCGCGGATCCCACAAGCGCCGACGATACAAGGCAGTGTACGCGCCCAGCGCTACCGCCCAGGCGATGGCTGCCGACGCGAGGTCGTGCGAAGGGACGTGCATGCCGCGCGCCCATTGCGTGGCCGCGAACGCCAGCCCGAGCCCGACGGCGACGACCAGGCCCACCCAGCGCATCGCGGCGCGGCGCTCGCCCAGCAGGAAGTACAGGGCGACGAGCGAGAGAGCGGCCGACGAATGCCCCGCCGGAAAACACTGGCCGCCCCGCCGATGCGAGCCGCCGTACTCGGCGAGGTCCCGCGCACATTCCACGCGCGTCGCGTGCTTGCCGAGCGAGACCAGCGACGTCGTCAGCGCCAGGCAGACCAGCAGGTAGGACGCGGGCCGGCGCCAGCGTCGCAACGTCAGCAGCGCCAGCGCCGTCACGACGACAGCCGCGATGAACAGGCGCTGCGCGCCGTGCAGCGCGCGGCCCGGCGGCCCGTCGAGCAGCCAGGTTTGCCCGGCGGAGTCGTAGAAGGCGCCGGCGACCGCCCGATCCCAGTTGCCAAAGTGGAACACGGCCGCCAGTCCGACACACAGCAGTACCGGCATCAGCGCATGGGTCAGCCACCAGGATTGCGTCGCTTGCATTGCGCCAATGTTGCGCGGCCGCGTGGCGGGAGCGCGTCAAGGATCCGTCAAGATTCCGTGAAGAATGCCGAAAAGGGGACGCACACCTTTTCTTAATTGTGTGCGTCCCCTTTTTCGCCTCAGACCGCAACGGGCGCGGCAATGTGCGGGTGGTGTTCGTAGCCGGTCAGCTCGAAGTCCTCGTACTTGAACGCGAACAGGTCCTTCACGGCCGGGTTGAGCTTCAGGCGCGGCAGCGGCTTGGGCATGCGCGACAGCTGCAGCTTGGCCTGCTCGAGATGATTGGTGTACAGGTGACAGTCGCCGCCGGTCCAGATGAATTCGCCGGGCTTGAGGCCCGTGACCTGCGCAACCATCATGACCAGCAGCGCGTACGAGGCGATGTTGAACGGCACGCCCAGGAAAATGTCCGCGCTGCGCTGGTACAGCTGGCAACTGAGCCGGCCGTCGACGACATAGAACTGGAAGAAGGCGTGGCACGGCGCCAGCGCCATCTGGTCGAGCTCGCCGACGTTCCACGCCGACACGATCAGGCGGCGCGAATCCGGGTTGCCGCGGATCTGGTCGAGCAGCAGCTGGACCTGGTCCACGCTGTGGCCGTCCGGCGTCGGCCAGGAGCGCCACTGCTTGCCGTACACCGGCCCGAGTTCGCCCTTCTCGTCGGCCCACTCGTCCCAGATGCTGACGCCGTGGTCCTTCAGGAACTTGATGTTGGTCTCGCCGCGCAGGAACCACAGCAGCTCGTACGCGATCGACTTCATCGGCAGTTTCTTGGTCGTCACCATCGGGAAGCCCTGCGCGAGGTCGAAGCGCATCTGGTGACCGAACACGCTCAGCGTGCCGGTGCCGGTGCGGTCGGACTTGGGCGTGCCCGTTTCGAGCACGTGGCGCATCAGGTCGAGGTATTGCTTCATGGGAACTAGGGGCCAGGGGCTAGAGCAGGTTTTCTGTAGGCCAGCGCGAGCATCACGATTCCCGCCGCCATCATCGGCACGCTCAGCACGATGCCCATGGTCAGCCACTCGCCGGCGAGGTAACCGATGTGCGAGTCCGGCAAGCGCACCCACTCCACCATGCTGCGGAACACGCCGTACAGGACCAGGAACAACCCGCCCACCGCCATGCGTGGGCGCGGCTTGCGGCCGAACCACCACAGCACGGCGAGCAGCACGACGCCCTCGAGGGACGCTTCGTAGAGCATGCTCGGGTGGCGCGGCTCGAGCGTCGGCGCGTTGGCGAACACCATGCCCCACGGCAGGTCGGTGGGCTTGCCCCACAGCTCGCCATTGATGAAGTTGCCGATGCGGCCGGTCAGCAGGCCGAACGGGATCATCGGCGCGGCAAAGTCGCCGACAACGAACGGGTCGAGCTTGTAGCTGCGTGCGAACCACAGGTAGGCCACGACCACGCCGAGCAGGCCGCCGTGGAAGGACATGCCGCCCTCCCAGATGCGGATCAGCACCAGGGGATCCTGCAGGAAGCCCTTGAAGTTGTAGAACAGGGTGTAGCCGAGCCGGCCGCCGAGGATCACGCCGAGCGCGAGGTAGAACAGCAGGTCGCTGACGCGGTCCTTCGGCCAGTTCCAGTGCGGCTGGCGCGCGCGGATCGTGCCCAGGTACCAGCCGCCCGCGAAGGCCAGCAGGTACATGAGCCCGTACCAGTGAATGGCCACGGGCCCGATCTGGATGGCGACGGGATCGAAGTTCGGGTGGACGAGCATGGGCGGCGCATTCTAGACGATGGCCCTATGCTCGGCGTCATGCCGACCCCGCCTGCAGAGGCTCCATCCCGGCCGACGGGCCGCCTGCGCTGGAGCCTGACGGCGCCAGCGCTGATCCTGGCCGCCGCGCTGGCCAACGCCGTCCTGTACCACGCCCCGCTCTATGCATTCGCGCTGGGCAACCTCGACACGGGATCAGCACGCGGGCTGCTGACCCTGCTCACGCTGGTCGTGCTGGTTCTCGCCACCACCTGCCTGCTGTTCGGCGCGCTGGCACTCGCATCCGAGCGCGTCGTGCGGCCGCTGCTGATGGTCGCGGCGATCGCCAATTCGATCGCGCTGTACTTCGTGTTGAGCTACGGCGTGGTGCTCGACAAGGCGATGATGGGCAACGTTCTCGCCACCAACGCAGCGGAGGCGGGCGAACTGCTCCATCCGAGGATGCTCGCGTACCTGCTGCTGCTGGGCGCGCTGCCCTGCTGGCTGCTGTCGCGCGTCACGCTGCGCCGGACCCCATGGCTCAAGCGCCTCGCGTTCGTCGGCGTCGTCTTTGCCGTCACCCTGGGCTGGGCCTGGGCCAACGCTCCGAGCTGGCTGTGGATCGACAAGAACGCGCGCCGCCTCGGCGGCATGACGATGCCCTGGTCGTACGTCGTCAACGGTTCGCGGCGCCTGCTCGAGCTCGCAGCGCCGCGCGAGCAGAAGCTCTTGCCGGCCGCCCGCTTCGCCGCGGACGGAAAAACCGTCGTCGTGCTGCTGATCGGCGAGGCCGCGCGGGCGCAGAATTTCTCGCTGTACGGCTATCCGCGCCCGACCAATCCGCGGCTGGCCACCCTGGACGTGGTTGCACTGCGGCACGCGCGCTCCTGCTCCACCTATACGACGGCCTCGCTCGCCTGCCTGCTGTCCCACCTCGACTCGGGCCGCACCGCATCGTGGGAGCCGCTGCCGAGCTACCTGCAGCGCAGCGGCGTTGACGTGGTCTGGCGCACGCGCAACTGGGGCGAACCGCGGATGAAGGTGCAAACCTTCGAGCGCGCCCGCGACCTGCGGCCAGACTGTCGCGGCGATGGCTGCGATCACGACGAAGTGCTGCTGCAGGGGCTGGCGGCGCGCATCCGCGCCTCGACCCAGGACCGTGTCTTCGTCGTGCTGCACCTCGGCGGCAGCCACGGGCCGGCGTATCACAGCAAGTACCCGGCGCGGTTCGAGACGTTCAAGCCGGTCTGCACCTCGGTCGAACTGCAGCAGTGCACCAACGGCGAGCTGGTCAACGCCTACGACAACACCCTCGTCTACGCCGACCACGTGATCGCGGAAACCATCGCACTGCTGCAGGCGCTCGCGCCGGCCCCGGCGCTGCTGATGTACGTCTCCGACCACGGCGAATCGCTCGGCGAATACGGTCTGTACCTGCACGGCACGCCGTACTCGATCGCGCCGGACGTGCAGAAAGACATCCCCTTCATCGTCTGGATGTCGCCGGCGTTCCGCGAGCGCAAGTCGCTGCAGGTGCCGGAGCAGCCCTCGCAGGCGCACGTGTTCCACAGCGTCATGGGCGCCCTCGACCTGCGCAGCGAGATCTACCGGCCCGAGCTGGACCTGTTCGCCGATCAAGCCACCCGGCAGTAAAAGGCCTTGAGGTAGCGCGTCTCGGGAATGGCCGGGTGCACCGGGTGGTCAGGCCCCTGCCCACCCTGCTCCAGGATCTGCAGGCGGCGCCCGGCCGTGCGCGACTCGCGCAGCAGGATGCGCTGCAGCGCGTCGGCGTCGAGGTGGTGCGAGCACGAGCACGACACCAGGATGCCGTCGGGCAACAACAATTCCATCGCGGTCTTGTTCAGCGCGCCGTAGTGCGCGCTGCCGGTCTCGAGGTCCTTCTTGCGCTTGATCAGCGCCGGCGGGTCCACGACGACCACGTCGAACCTCTTCTGCTGCAGGCGCAACTCGCGCAGCACGTCGATGGCCTTGCCCTGGATGGTTTCGAGCGCCAGGCCATTCAACTCCGCGTTCTTCGCCGCGCCTTCCAGCGCGGGCGCCGAGCTGTCGACGGCCGTGGCGCTGGCCGCGCCGTCCTTCAGCGCGCGCAGCGACCAGCCACCGAGGTAACTGAACACGTCGAGCACCTTCTTGCCCGGCACGTAGCGCGCGAGCCGGTCGCGATTGCTGCGCTGGTCGAAGAACCAGCCGGTCTTCTGGCCGGTCTTGATCGGGATCTCGAAACGCACGCCGGCTTCGTCGATCGTAACGCTGTCCGGCACGACGCCGATCTCCTCGACGGACTCCGGCAGGCCCTCGGTCTCGCGCATGGACACGTCGTTGCGCAGCAGGATGCCGGCGGGCGCCAGCGCCTGCTTGAGGCCCTCGATGAGCGCGGGCTTGAGCCGGTCCATGCCGGCCGTGGCCATCTGCACGACGCAGACCTCGCCGTAGCGGTCCACCACCAGCCCCGGCAGGCCGTCGGCCTCGCCGTAGACCAGGCGGTAGAAGGGTTTTTCGTACAGCCGCTCGCGCAAGGCCAGCGCGCTCCTCACGCGGTTGGCGAACCAGGCGGCGTCGATATCGGCCTTGGCGTTGCTGGTCAGCACGCGCGCGGCCAGCAGCGTGCCCGGATTGACGTAGCCCACGCCCATGACCTTGCCCCGCGCATCGACGATGCGGCACATTGCGCCGGGCTCGAAACCCGTCAGCGGCGTGGCGGCCGTGTCCACCTCATTGGAGTAGATCCACAGGTGGCCGGCGCGCAGGCGGCGTTCTTCGCGCGGCTTGAGCCGCAGTTCGGGCAGGGAGGACATGGGGGACCGCTATCTTACAGAGCGGCGATGCACTCGATTTCGACGCGGGCGCCGAGCGCCAGGCCGCTGGCGGCCAGCGCGCTGCGCGCGGGCTTGCCGGCCGGGAAGTAGGTGACGTAGACCTCGTTCATCGCTGGCCACTCCTTCATGTCGACCAGGAACACGGTGCACTTGACCACGCGGTCCATGCCGACGCCGTGGCGCGCGAAGGTGTCGCGGATGTTGTCCATCGTCGCCCGCGTCTCCGGCTGGATGCCGCCCGGCACCAGCTTGTTGGTGGCGGGGTCGAACCCGAGCTTGCCGGACTGGAACAGCAGGCTGCCGACGCGCACCACGTCGGCGAACGGCAACTTGCCCTCCGGGTCGCTCGCGATGGGGAAATACTCGACCTTCTCCCGGTGGCCCTGATGGCCGCAGCCCGCGAGCAGGAACGCGCCGAGGACAGCAACGAGCAAGTGTCTGGTCATGTCAGATCTGTCCGTTCTTGGCGAAGAAAGCGATGTGCTCGGCGGCGCGGAAGGCCAGCGCCTGGATGGTCATGGTCGGCTGCCCGCGCCCCGAGGTGACGAAGCTGCTGCCGTCGACGATGAACAGGTTCTTCACCTCGTGCGAGCGATGGAAGCGGTCCACCACCGAGGTGCGCGGGTCGGTGCCCATGCGACAGGTGCCGAGCAGGTGCGTGCCGATGTTCTGTGCCTCGATCGGTTCGCGCCACGCCTTGCGCGCGCCGGCGGCGCCGAGCAACTCCATGCAGCGATCCTGCATGAAGGCCTGCAGC
>JANNKD010000195.1:0-15628 GCA_031396115.1 Gammaproteobacteria bacterium | reverse complement strand
GCGCAGCGTCGCACCGACCGGGTCCTCGGGATGCTCGATGCGGCCCTTGAAGATGGCCTCGTTCACGACCACGGCGTTGTCCACCAGCATGCCGACCGACAGCATCAGGCCCATCAGCGACAGGATGTTCAGGCTCATCTTGAGGAAGAACATCGCCGCCAGCGTGATGACCAGCGACAGCGGCGCCGAGATGGCGACGATCAGCGTCGTGCGCCAGTCGCGCAGGAACAGGTACAGCACCACCAGCGACATCAGCGCGCCGATGGCGCCGGCTTCGACCAGGTCGCGCAGCGAGGTGCGCACGGAGGTCGCCTGGTCGTCGAACAGGACCATCTTGATGCCCGACATCTCGCCGAGTTGCTTGACCTGTTCGATCTCCCGCATCACGCGGTCCGACGTCTCGACCAGGTTGGCGCCGGCCTCCTTGAACACCGACAGGCCGACCGCGTACTTCTGGTTCAGGTGACGCTCGTAGGTCTGGCGCGGCTGCGTGAAGCGGATCGCGGCCACGTCGCCCAGCCGCAGGCCGCGGCTGTTGATGACGAAGTCCTGCACGTCCTCGAGCCGCGTGAAGCGCCCCTCCGGCTTGACGTAGTAGCGCTTGCCGGCCTCGACCAGGTCGCCGGCGGCCAGCGCGAAGTTGGCCTTGCGCAGCGTGTCGCCGAGCTCGCGCACGTCGACGCCGTGCGCGGCGATGCGCTCCGCCGCCAGCTCGATGCGGATCTCCTTCTTCTCGACGCCGTACAGGTCGACGCGGGACACGCCCTCGATGCGCTCGACACGGCGCTTGAGGTTGCGTTCGAGCATGTCGTAGCTGTTCTTGAGGTCGCGATCGGCCGCGATGCGGAACTGCAGCATCGGGATGTCGTTGGAGGCGAACTTGAACACGTTGAGGCGCTCGACGTCGGCCGGCAGCGAGGCGCGGATCGCGTCGAGCTTGTCGCGCGCCTCGACGCCCTTGACCGCCATGTCCTCGCCGATCTTGAAGCGGATCTGGATCTCGGCGCCGTCGTCGCGCGAGGTCGACTCCATGTTCTCGATGCCCGACAGCGTGGCCAGCGCCTCCTCGACCGGCCGCGTGATGCGGCGCTCGACTTCCTCGGGCGTGGAGTTGCGGTACGGAATCTGCACGAACAGCCCCGGGAACTCGATGTCGGGCAGGAACTCGAGCGGCAGCTTGCTGCCGCCCATGACGCCGATCAGCGTCAGGCACACGAAGAACATGCAGACCGTGACCGGCCGGTTGAGCGAAATTTCAGTCAGTTTCATGGAGCCCCTTCCGTGTCATCCCGAGGAGCGGAGCGACGAGGGATCTCGTCTGGAACGAGATCCCTCGCTCCGCTCGGGATGACACGCTTCGCGTGTCACTTCTGGGATGCCGGTGCCAGGCCGTTGGTCGAACGGTCCTGGGCGTTCTCGTGCCGGTCGAGCAGCGTGTAGACCACCGGGATGACCACCAGCGTCAGCAGCGTGGAGACGATCAGGCCGCCGATCACCGTGATGGCCATCGGCGCGCGCACCTCGGCGCCCTCGCCGCCGCCGATCGCCATCGGCAGCAGGCCGAGGATCGCGGTCAGCGTGGTCATCAGGATCGGCCGCAGCCGGTGGCGGCCGCCCTCGATCAGGGCCCGGGTGCGATCCATCCCCTCCTCGCGCAGGCGGTTGACGAGGTCGATCAGCACGATGCCGTTCTTCACCACGATGCCGGCCAGCATGATCATGCCGATCAGCGCGATGACGTTGATCACCGAGCCCGTCACGTACAGCGCCAGCACCGCGCCGATCAGCGCCAGCGGGATGGTGAACAGGATGACGAACGGGTGGATCAGCGACTCGAACTCGCTGGCCATCACCAGGTAGACGAGAAAAATCGCGAGCGCGAGCGCGAGCTGCAGCGAGCGGAAGCTGACCTCCATCTCCTCGCTCTGGCCGGCGACATTGGCGGCAACGCCCGGCGGCAGCGCCACCTGGCCGATGATGCCCTGCAATTCGTCGACGGCCTCGCCGAGGTCGCCGTACACCAGGTTGGCCGACAGCACGACCACGCGCTCCTGGTCGAGGCGCCGGATCTCGGACGGACCGGTGCGCAGCGCGACCTCGGCCACCGACGACAGTGTCAACGGCCGCGCGACGTCGGGATTGATCACCAGGGCCTGCACCGCGGCGATGCTTTGGCGGTCGGCCTCGCGGCCACGCACCAGCACGTCGATCTCGCGGTCCTCGAGCCGGTAGCGCGTCGCCACCGTGCCCTGCACGGAGCGCGCCACGCGCGAGGCGAGGTCGGCGGTGTTGAGGCCCAGGGCCGCCGCGCGCTCCTGGTCGAACACGATCTGCAGCTCGGGATGGCCCGGCTTGAGCGAAGTCTCGACTTCGGTGAAACGGTCGCTGGCCAGCATCTGCGCCCGCAACTGCTCGGACACCTTCTGGATGGCGTCGAGGTCGTAGCCGGCGACCTCGATCTCGAGCGGCGTCTTCAGCGTGAACAGCGTCGGCCGCGTGAAGCGGTAGGTCAGCCCCGGCAGGCCGTCGAGCCTGGTGCGCAGCTGATCCATCACCTCGCCTTCCTGATCGTAGGCCTGCGGCTTGAGCGCGAGGTTCAGCACGCCGTAGTTCTCGCCGCCGGTGTCGGCGCTGGTGTCGAGCCGGTTGCCCGTGCCGGCGACCGAATAGTTGGCCGACAGCGCCGCGTCGCCGCGCACCGTGGCGGACAGCTGCTGCAGCACCGCGTCGGTGCGCTCCAGCGGCGTGCCCGGCGCCAGCGTGACCTCGGTGCGGAATTCACCCTGGTTGAACGGCGGCAGCAGCTCGACACCGATGCGCGTCAGCAGCAGCAACGACAGCACGAACATGGCGGTGGCCGCGCCGACGACGATGCCGCGGTTCTGCAGCGACCAGGCCAGCACCGGCACGTAGCGGTTCTCCATCCCCTTGTACCCGCGCTGCCAGCCCTCGGCCGCCGGTCGCAGCACGGTGCCGAGCAGCCCGGAGATGCCGCGGCCGAAAATCCAGATCAGCGGCAGGGCCGCCAGCGCCGCGTACATGCGCAAAAAACCGAGGTTGCGGCCGCGGCCGCGCTCCGCCCAGGCCCGCACCGCGACGCTGGCGCGCGCCCGGCGTTCCTCACCAATGCCGGCGAACAGGATGAGCAGCGGCCGGATGACCCACGGGATGATCACCTCGAACAGTCCGTAGCGGATCACACCGAGGATCCAGCGGATCTGGCGCAGCAGCCAGGCCAGCGGCTTGAGCGCCGGCTCGAAGGTCGGTGTGTACTTCATCGGCGTGCCGTAGCCGGCCATGGCCTGCGCGCGCGTCACCGCGGGGCGGGCTTCCGGCACCGGCTTGCCGCGTGCATCGCGCGCCACCAGCATCGGCGTGACGGTGAACGATACGATCAGCGAGAACAGCAGCGAACCGGTCACGACCAGCGCCTGATCGGAGAACAGCTGGCCGGCGATGCCCTGCACGAACACCATCGGGAAGAACACCGCCACCGTGGTCAGCGTCGAGGCGGTGACCGCGGCGACCACCTCCTGCGCACCGGTGACCGTGGCCTGCGCCAGCGGCATGCCGGCCTCGTGTTTTCGGGTGATGTTCTCGAGCACCACGATGGCGTCGTCCACCAGCAGCCCGATGGCCAGCGCGATGCCGCCGAGCGACATGATGTTCAGCGACACGCCGGCGCCCAGCATCACGTTGAAGGTGGCGATGACCGAGATCGGGATCGCCAGCGACACCACGGCCGTGATCCAGGCGTTGTGCAGGAACAGGTACAGCACCAGCACCGCCAGCAAGCCGCCTTCCAGCGCCGCCCACATGACGTCGCTGATCGCCTGCTCGATGAACACCGACTGGTCGTAGAGCGTGGTGATCTGCAGGTCGCCGGGCAGCGCCTTGCGGATGATGTCGGCGCGGTGCAGCGCGCCTTTGGCGACCGCCACCGCGTTGGCGTCGCCTTCCTTGTACAGCGCGATTTCGACGGCCTCGGAGCCGTCGATACGGATGATGGCCTCGCGCTCCTTGTAGCCGGCGCGCACTTCGGCGATGTCCTTGAGGTAGACCGAGCGGTCCTGGCGCGTGGCGACGATGGTCTCGCTGATCTCGTCGAGGCTCTTGAACTGGTTCAGCGTGCGCACGAGGTACGACACCGTGCCTTCGTCGACGCGGCCACCGGAGATGTTGGCGTTCTCGGCGCGCAGCCGCTCGGCGATCTGCTCGAGCGTGAGGCCCAACTGCGACAGGCGCGACAGGTCCACCAGCACCTGCACTTCGTCCTCGAGGCCGCCGGAGATCTTCACCGCGGCGATGCCGGGCACGCCCTCGAGCATCTTCTGCACCTGCTCCTCGGCGATGCGGCGCAGGCGCTTGAGCTCCGCCTCGCCGGCAACCGGCGCCACCACGGCCTTGGGGGCCCCGGCCTTGTCGCCGTCCTTCGCCCCCTCCACCGCCGGCGGTTTCAGAGACAGGCCGAGCCGCACGATGGGGTCCTGGCTCGGGTCGAAGCGCAGCACGATCGGCCGCACCGCTTCCTTCGGCAGCACCAGCGCGTCGAGCTTCTCGCGCAGGTCGAGCACGGCCATGTCCATCTCCGTGCCCCAGTTGAACTCGAGCGTGACGTCGCTGCGCCCGGCCTGTGACACCGAGCGCACCTGGCGCACGTTCTTGATCACGCCGACGGCTTCCTCGATCGGCTTGGACAGCAGCGTCTCGATCTCGGTGGGCGCGGCGCCGAGCAGTTCGGTGCGCACCGTCAGCGTCGGGTACGACAGGTTCGGCAGCAGCGTGACTTCGAGGCGTTGCAGCGAGACGTAGCCGAACAGCATGACGGCCAGCGTCAGCATCGTGACCGCGACCGGCCGACGGGTGCTCAGCTCAATGATGCCCATGGGGCCGCCCTCGGCTTAGTTGGCGGGGAGGGCGGCTTGCGCGGTCGCCGGCGGCGCGGCGGCGCCGGGGGCGTTGACCACGTGGACCTTGGCGTCGTCCTTGAGGTTGGCCTGGCCGGTGGTGACCACCTGGTCGCCGGACTTCAGGCCTTCCAGCACTTCGTAGTTGTAGCTGTCGGAGTAGCCGACCTTGATCGAGCGGCGCTTGGCCTTGCCGCCGGCGACCAGGAACACCGACTGCGCGGCATCCTCGGTCAACACCGCGTCCTTGGGCACCAGCGTCGCGGCGTCGCGGCGGTCATACAGGATCTCGACGCGGCCGAACATGCCGGGCTTGAGCTCGCGCTGGTTGTCGGCCATCGCCACGGTCACCTTGACGGTGCCGGTGGCGGCGTCGACCACCGGATTCACGCGCAGGATGGTGCCCTTGAAGCTCTTCTCCGGCCAGGCGTCGAGCGACAGGGTCGCCAGCTGCTTGGGCGCGAGCTTGTGGATGTCGCGCTCCGGCACGTAGATGTGGGCGTGCAGCGTGTCCATCTGCGTGATCTTGAACGCCTGCGCATTCGGCTGGATGGCGTTGCCGACCTTGATGTAGCGCGCCGAGACGACGCCGCCGATCGGCGCGCGGATCTCGCTCTCGCGCAGCGTGAGCGCCGTGAGCTCGTACGCCGCGCGCGCCGCGTCGAGCGCGAAGCGCGACTGGTCGTACAGGTCCTTGCTGATCAGGTTCTTCTCAAAGATGCGCGTGTTGCGCTCGAAGTTCTCGCGGGCCTTGTCGGCCTCGGCCTTGGCGCGCGCCGCCTCGAGCCGGAGGCGGTCGGTCTCCATGCGTGCCAGCACCTGGCCGGCGGCGACCCGCTGGCCTTCCTCAGCGAGGATCTGCTCGATCACGCCGCTGGTCTTGGCCAGCACCGTGGCCTCGTCCTCGGCTTCGAGCGTGGCGGTGCCGCGGTAGGCGGCATCGATCGGTCCGACCGTGACCTTGCCCACCTCGACCGGGACGGCGGTCTGTTCCTTCTTTTCTTCTTCTTTCGCTTCGCCGCAACCGGCGAGCAGTGCAACGGCGAGCAGTGCGCTGCCGGTGCGGACCAGGGACATGTTCATGACGCGGATCTCTTTATTTTGGACCGCCCGGTTCCGAGCCCCGGGCGAGGTGGCTGAGTTTACTCGGCGCAGGCGGCGTTCGCGGCGATCGACCCGCCGGCGGCCGGTGCAACTGCCGGCGCCGCCACCCGCGTGGCGCGCGCCGGCAGGGCCGGCTTGCTGGAGCGGACCGCGGGGAGCAATTCGGCGCGGATCACGCGCAGGGCGGCATTGCCCTGGGCGGCGATCATCTGGCCGACGCCCGTGTCGCGCGGCGCCTTCGGGGCCTCCGCGGCGGAGGCGGCCGGCGCCGCCAGGCAGGACAGTGCGACCGTGGCCGCGAGCAATGTGGACTTCAGCGTTGCCTTTTTCATGACGTACCCCTTATTGACTTGTGTTTCTAGTTACAAAGCTCGTGCCAGCTTTTCGTGGCGCGCAACTTGTTGATTTGATTGACCCGGAGCCAGCGGCCTCGGGAGCCGACTGAACGATCTAGCGACCGTCACCAATTAATAGCTCAAATGGCGACCCGCGTAGCCTTTTGCGCCATCAACCGGTGACTCCGAGTCTGATTGTGAGATGCGACAGATCCCGAAAAGGTTGCGATGGCACTCGAAAGGACTGTTAGGATGCGCGCCCTTTGCTGTTCGCCACCCCGGGTTGCCCATGCAGATCGCCGTCAATTGCGTCGCCTACATCCACTACACGCTGAAGGACGACAGCGGCACGGTGATCGATTCCTCCGCCGGCGGCGAGCCGCTTGCCTACCTGCACGGCGCGGGCAACATCGTGCCGGGCCTGGAGAAGGCGCTCGAAGGCAAGCAAGTCGGGGAGAAACTGTCGGTGAAGGTCGGGCCGGAAGAAGGCTATGGCGTACGCGACGAGGCGCTGGTGCAGCAGGTACCGCGCCGCTCATTCCAGGGCGTGCGTGACCTCAAGGCCGGCATGCAATTCCAGGCGCAGACCGCGCAGGGCCCCGTCGCGGTGACGGTGACCAAGGTGCAGGGCGACATGATCAGCGTGGACGGCAACCATGCCCTCGCTGGCGTGACACTGAATTTCGACGTGGAAGTGACGAAGGTGCGCGAAGCCACCGCCGAAGAACTCATGCACGGCCACGTGCACGGCGCGGGCGGGCACCACCATTAGGAATCGCGCCTAAGAGGCGCTCCTACAGGCCGCTTACTCCGCCCGCTTGCCCGGCCGCGCCACGAAGCGCCGGTCCCAGTCGTCCAGCGCGTCCTTGAGGCGCAGGTCCTGCCAGATCACGTACGGCTTGGTCTGCAGGTTGCGGCCGGTGTCGGTCGAGGCGAAGTCCACGTTGGTCGCCAGCCGCAGCGGACCGATGGTCATTTCGGTGCGGCCGTCCTTCTCGCGCTTGAGGCGCGGTTCCCCGGCGTGGAGGTTGCCCACGTAGTCGCGCAGGTCGCCCGGCACGAAGGTCGCCTCCCACAGCCGGTCGTTGAAGAACTCGAGCGTCAGCTGCCCGTTGACGCCGAAGTGCGGGAACGCCGCCACCACGATGGTGTCGGTGTCACGCGGCGGGTACTTGGTGCTGTCCGCGGGGCGCACCGGCGTGACGCTGTACTTGAGCTTCTGGCCGTCGAGCACGTCACGCACCTTGCCGACCGAGTCGTAGCTCTTCAACGGGGCGATCATGGCGACCGGGTCCGCGACGACCGCGGTGAATTTCCCGGTCTCGGGATGCGCGCTGGGCGCGATCACGACCTTGGCCGTGTACAGCACCGAGAAGGCGACGAACAGCATGCCGAGGATGGCGAGCCAGCGCAGCGGCTTGGCCTTCTTCCACCACTCCGGCGGCTCCATCCAGTGTTGCTTTTTTTCGGTTGCCATGGCGGTGCGTCCTGGTTCAGGAACCGGCGAGAATATGCCGGAACGCGAGATAGTCCTCGGCCGACTGGCGCACCGCTTCGATCATCGGCAGGTGGCCGATGCCCGGCATCAGGATCACCCGGGCATTGGGCATCATCGCCCTGAGCGTGTCGGCGCCCTTGGGATTCAGCGCGCGGTCCTCGGTGCCCCACACGATCAGAGCCGGCGCGTCGATGCGCGGGAACAAGGTTTCGACCGGCGGCTCCTGGCGCAGCGCCTTGAAGATCTTCGAATGCAGTGCGTAATCCGCGGCCGCGCGCTCGCCCAGCACGCGCTTGAGCGAGTGCGGCAGCCACGGCTCGTGCGCCATCGCGAAGGCGCGCACGCGCGCGTGCTCCTCCGGCGTCTTCGCCACCAGCAGGATCTCGCCGGTGCGCTGGAATTCGCGGCGCAACTCCGAATCGAACGCGGCCACCGTGCCACCCGGCGCCAGCAGCCACAGGCTGGCCACTTCCTCCGGGTACTTGCCGGCCCAGGTCGTCGCGATATGCCCGCCCATCGAGCTGCCGCCCAGGTGAACGCGCTTCAGTCCCAGGCCCTGCGCAAACTGGCGCAGCCGCTCGACCTGCTCGGCGATGGTGTACGTGGCCGTGTCGGAGCGCGTCGCCGCGCCGAATCCCGGCAGGTCCGGCGCGATCACGCGGTAATGCGGCGTCAGGAAGCGGGCGACGCGCGTGAAGTTGTTCTTGTCGGCGCCGAAGCCGTGGATCAGCAGCAGAGGCTCGCCCTGCCCGCCCTCGAGGTACGCCATCTCGAACCCGGGAATGCTGGCGCGCGACTCGTTCAGGCCGCTGCGGCGCTGCTCGAGCGACAGCCCGGTGCGCGCCGCGGTGTAGGGCGCGAGATAGTCGAAAGCGGTCAGCCCCGCGAGCAGCAGGACCACACCCGCGAGCACGCGGACGGCGATGCGCATCGTTTCCCCCTGTCGGACTGCGCGGATTCTAGCGTCAGTCCTCGGGTTCGTAACCCAGGTTGGGCCCGAGCCACTTCTCGGCCGTGGCGAGATCCCAGCCCTTGCGCCGCGCGTAGTCCTCGACCTGGTCCTTCTGCACGCGGCCGACGACGAAGTACTGCGCCTGCGGATGGGCGAGATACCAGCCCGACACCGCGGCGGCCGGCCACATCGCGTAGCTGTCGGTGAGCTGGATGCCGGTGTTGTTCTCGACGTCGAGCAGCTGCCACAGCGTGGCCTTCTCGGTGTGCTCGGGGCAGGCCGCATAGCCGGGCGCCGGGCGAATGCCCTGGTAGGTCTCGGCGATCAGCTGCTCGTTGCCCAGGTGCTCGTCCGCGGCGTAGCCCCACAGCTCGCGCCGCACGCGCTCGTGCAGTCGTTCGGCGAACGCCTCCGCCAGGCGATCAGCGAGCGACTCGAGCAGGATCGCGCTGTAGTCGTCGTGCTGTTGCTTGAACTGCGCGACTTTCCCGGCGCAGCCCAGGCCGGCCGTGACGGCGAACGCACCGACGTAATCGTGCAGGCCGGTGTCCTTCGGCGCGACATAGTCGGCGAGCGAGCGATGCGGCACCCCGGGCCGGTGCTCGCTTTGCTGGCGCAGGCAGTGCAGCCGCGCGGCCACGCGCGCACGCGTCTCGTCGGCGTACACCTCGACGTCGTCACCGACCGCGTTGGCCGGGAACAGCCCGCACACGCCGCTCGCGGTGAGCCATTTCTCGGCGATCGCGCGGTCGAGCATGTCCTGCGCGTCGGCCCACAGCTTGCGCGCCGCCTCGCCCTGCGCCGGGTTGTTGAGCAGGTCGGGATAGCGGCCCTTGAGTTCCCAGGCGATGAAGAACGGTTGCCAATCGATGTACTTGCGCAGCTCGGCGAGCGGGTAGTCCTTGAACGCGCGCACGAACTGCACGTGACCGTGCGCCGGCGCCCAGGCGCCGGCGACCACGTCCTGGTGCTGCATCGCCAGCAGGCGCGGCCGGAACGGCCTGTACGTGGACCAGTCCACTACCGTGCGGTTGCCGCGCGCCGCCGCCAGGCCCACGAATTTCTCCTGCTGCATGCGCCCATGGCGCTCGCGGATGGCGTCGTAGTCCTTCCTCACCTCGGCCATGAGCTTCGGCCGGCCGGTATCCGACAGCAGTTGCGAAGCCACCGGCACCGAGCGCGAGGCATCCTTGACCCACACCACCGGGCCCGCGTACTGCGGCGCGATCTTCACCGCGGTGTGCGCGCGCGAGGTTGTTGCGCCGCCGATGAGCAGCGGCAGGTTGAGCCCCAGGCGCTGCATTTCCCGGGCGCAATGCACCATCTCATCGAGCGAGGGCGTGATCAGGCCGGACAGGCCGATCAGGTTGGCCTTCGCCTCGCGCGCCGTGTCGAGGATCTTCTGCGCCGGCACCATGACGCCGAGGTCGATGACCTCGAAGTTGTTGCACTGGAGCACGACGCCGACGATGTTCTTGCCGATGTCGTGCACGTCGCCCTTGACCGTCGCCATGACAATCTTGCCCGCCGTGCGCGCGACGTCCCCCGGCTTCTTCTCGGCCTTGATGAACGGCTCGAGCCAGGCCACGGCCTTCTTCATGACGCGCGCGGACTTCACCACCTGCGGCAGGAACATCTTGCCGGCGCCGAACAGGTCGCCGACCACGTTCATGCCGTCCATCAGCGGGCCTTCGATCACGGTCAGCGCGCGCTCGCCGCGCGCGACCGTTTCCTTGCGCAAGTCCTCGGTGTCGGCCTCGACGAACGCATCGATGCCCTTGACCAGCGCGTGCTGCAGGCGCTCGGCCGCCGGCGCATTGCGCCAGGCCAGGTCGTCCTCCGGCCGCCTCGCGCCGCCGGACTTGTGGCGCTCGGCGATTTCGATGAGCCGCTCGGTCGCGTCGCTGCGGCGGTTCAGCAGCACGTCCTCGATGCGCTCGCGCAGCTCCGCGCTGATCTCGCCGTACACCGGCAGCGCGCCGGCGTTGACGATGCCCAGGTCCATGCCCGCCGCGCGCGCGTGGTACAGGAACACGGCGTGGATCGCCTCGCGCACCGCGTTGTTGCCGCGGAAGCTGAACGAGACGTTCGACACGCCGCCGGACACCAGCGCGCCGGGCAGGGTGGCCTTGATCCAGCGCGTCGCCTCGATGAAGTCCAGGCCGTAGCGCGCGTGCTCGGCCAGGCCGGTGGCGACCGCGAAGATGTTCGGGTCGAAGATGATGTCGGCCGGCGCGAACCCGACCTGCTCAGTAAGGATCTGGTACGCGCGCGCGCAAACCGTCTTGCGGCGCTCGAGCGTGTCGGCCTGCCCCTGCTCGTCGAAGGCCATGACGACGACGGCCGCGCCATAACGCCGGCACAGCTTCGCCTGCTCGATGAACTTGGCTTCGCCCTCCTTCATCGAGATCGAATTCACGATCGGCCGGCCCTGCACGCATTTCAGGCCCGCCTCGATCACCTCCCACTTGGAGGAATCGATCATCAGCGGCACGCGGGCGATGTCCGGTTCGCTGGCGACGAGGCTGACGAAACGCGTCATCGCCGCGACGCCGTCGATCATGCCCTCGTCCATGTTGATGTCGATGACCTGCGCGCCGGAATCCACCTGCTGGCGCGCCACGGCCAGGCCCGCCGTGTAGTCCCCGGCCTTGATCAGCTCCTTGAACCTGGCCGAGCCGGTGATGTTGGTGCGCTCGCCGACGTTCACGAAATTGATCTGGCGCGTGATGTTCAACGGCTCCAGGCCCGCCAGCCGGCACACGGGCTCGCGCGCGGCCGGCACGCGCGGGGCCTTGCCCTGTACGTGCCGCGCGACATGGCGGATGTGGTCGGGCGTGGTGCCGCAGCAGCCGCCGACCAGGTTGACGAAGCCCGCCCCGGCGAAGTCCTCGAGGATGCAGGCGGTGTCGTGCGGTGTTTCGTCGTACTCGCCGAAGGCATTGGGCAGTCCCGCGTTCGGGTAGCAGGACACGTAGCAGTCAGCGACGCGCGCGAGCTCCTCGATCCACGGCCGCATCTCGCGTCCGCCGAGCGCGCAGTTCAGGCCCACCGCGAACGGCCGCGCGTGGCGCACCGAGTTCCAGAACGCCTCGACGGTCTGGCCGCTGAGCGTGCGGCCCGAGGCGTCGGTGATGGTGCCGGAGATGATCAGCGGCAGGCGGCGCTGCTGGTCCTCGAACACGCCTTCGATTGCGAAGATCGCAGCCTTGGCGTTGAGCGTGTCGAAGATGGTTTCGATGATCAGCAGGTCGGCGCCGCCATCGAGCAGGCCGCGCGTTTCCTCGGCGTAGGCCGCAACCAGTTCGTCGAAGGTCACGTTGCGCTTGCCCGGATCGTTGACGTCCGGGCTGATGCTGGCGGTGCGGTTGGTCGGCCCGAGCGCGCCGGCGACGAAGCGCGGCCGGTCCGGCGTGCGCGCGGTCATCGCCTCGCATTCGAGCCGCGCCAGGCGCGCTGCCTCTAGGTTGATTTCGTAGGCGAGGTCCTGCGTGCCGTAGTCGGCCTGCGAGATGCGGGTGGCGTTGAACGAGTTGGTCTCGACGATGTCGGCGCCGGCCTCGAGGTACGCGCGGTGGATCTCGCGCACGATGTCCGGCTGGGTCAGCACCAGCAGGTCGTTGTTGCCCTTGAGGTCGCGCGGATGGTCCTTGAACCGCGCGCCGCGGTAGCCGGCTTCGTCCAGCTTGTAGCTCTGGATCATCGTGCCCATGGCGCCGTCGAGCACGAGGATGCGCTGCCGGATCAGTGACTCCAGCAGGCCCCCGCGGTCCGTCGGCTCGAAGTCGTCGGGCATCCCGCCAGTTTAAGAGATTATCCGGGTATCCGGATGGGCGGATATCAAGTCGCCGTGTTTGACGGTCCCGTTCCAGTCAGAGTAAATTTTATTAAACGTTCGTTCAATTCCTCACCCGGAAAGAGTAATGATGGCAGAGACGATGAGTGCGCCGGCGGCCTGGACTGACAAGAAGCGCTGGCTCTGGATGATGGGCTTCACGGTGATGCTGCTGCCGCTGTCCGGCGTGCAGCTTGCGGAGGCCACCGGCTGGTCGGTGTTCTACTGGTTCGCCCCGTTGTTCATCTACACGGTGATCCCGCTCCTGGACTGGGCCATCGGCACCGACGCCAGCAATCCGCCCGAAAGCGCGGTACCCGCGCTCGAAGCCGACCGCTACTACCGCTATATCGTCTACGTCGCGGTCGCGATCGAGTACGCGATCTGGATCTGGGCGTTTCATTACATCGCGACGGCCGGTCTGCATTGGTTCGAGCAGCTCGGCCTCGCCATCTCGGCCGGCGGCATCGCCGGCGTATCGATCAACACCGCGCACGAACTCGGCCACAAGACCGACCCGGTCGAGCGCTGGCTCGCCAAGATCGCGCTGGCGCCGGTCGCCTATGGCCACTTCTACGTCGAGCACAACCGCGGCCACCACGTGCGCGTCGCCACCCCCGAAGATCCGGCGAGCGCGCGCTTCGGCGAGACCTTCTGGGAATTCTTCCCGCGCACCGTCATTGGCAGCGTGAGATCGGCGTGGGAGATCGAGAAGAAACGCCTGGCGCACTCCGGCAAAGGGCCCTGGACCTGGGAGAACGACACCCTGCAGGCCTGGGCGATGACCGTCGTGCTCTACGGCGCGCTGCTCGCCTGGCTCGGCTGGGTGATCCTGCCGTTCCTCGTGGTGCAGGCGATTTATGGGTTCTCGCTGCTCGAGTCGGTGAACTACCTCGAGCACTACGGCCTGTGCCGCCAGAAAACGCCCGACGGCCGCTACGAGCGCTGCCAGCCGCACCACTCCTGGAACAGCAACCACGTCGTGACCAACCTGTTCCTGTACCAGTTGCAGCGCCACTCCGATCACCACGCCTACCCCACGCGCTCGTACCAGTCGCTGCGCCACTTCGAGCACTGCCCGCAGCTGCCGTCGGGCTACGCCTCGATGATCCTGGTCGCCTACCTGCCCCCGCTGTGGTTCCGCATCATGGATCCCAAGGTCGTTGCCCATTACCAGGGCGACATGAGCCGCGCCAACATCAAGCCGGCCATCCGCGACGACGTCATCGCCCGATACCGCTCCGGGGCGTCGTAATCGGGGTTGGGGCGGGGCCCCGGGCGCGCCGGGCAAGAACTGCCACTGGCAGTTCTTGAAATCCCCGGCGCGCTGTTAAGATTCGCCGCTCGTTTCCTGTGCGACTCCCATGCGCAAGTGGCGCTGCCTGATCTGCGATTTTGAGTACGACGAGGCCAGGGGCCTGCCCGAGGAGGGCATCGCCCCCGGCACGCGCTGGGACGACATCCCCGAGAGCTGGACCTGCCCCGATTGCGGCGCCGCCAAGTCCGACTTCCAGATGGTTGAAGTCTGAAACCCTTCCGCTGGGCGGCGCTCGCCTCCGCCGTCGCGCTGCTGGGCGCCTGCAGCACGATGAAGCTCGCCTACAACCGGCTCGACTGGCTGGTGGCGTGGGAAGTCGACAAGTACATCGAGCTCGACGGGCCCAGCAGGGTGGCGTTCGACTCGGGCTTCGATTCGCTCTGGCAATGGCACCGCAGCACCCAGCTCGCGACCTACGCCCGCGACCTGCGCGAGGTCGCCGAGGCAGCGCAGGGCACCCTGACGCGCGACCAGATCGCCGGCTACCTGCAGCGCGCCAGCGACCACGGCGAGCGGCTGTTCCTCGAGGCGCTGCCGCCGTCGGCCCGGGTCCTGCAGGCGCTGGACGACGACCAGGTCCGCGGCCTGCTGGAAAAAATGGCCGAGGACCGAGGCGAAGAAGCCGAGGAGGAAGCCGAGCGCACGCCCGACGAGTCCCGCAAGCAGCACGAAAGGGACGTCGCACGCAGCCTGCGGCGCTGGCTCGGCAGCTTGAACGGCGCGCAGCAGGCGCGGGTGCGCGACTGGGCCGCGGCGCGGCGCGACGAACCGGCGCTGTGGAAGCGTCACGGCGAGCACTGGGCCGTGGTGTTCGAGCGCACGCTGGCCGCGCGGGCCGCCCCGGACTTCGAGACGCGCTTGCGCGAGGTGTTCCGCGACCCGCAACTGCCCGACAGCGCGGCAATCCGCGAGCTCAACGACTACAACCGCGACCACTACATCGGCCTGCTCGCGCAACTGGCCCCGACGCTCAGCGCCGAACAGCGCCGGCACCTGCGCAAGCGGCTGATCTCCATCGCCGAGGACTTCGAGGAGCTCGCGCGCCAGCGCCAGCAGGCGGCCGCGGCCGCCCTCATCGGCTAGACTTTGCTGCATCGCGTCAAACTCGAACCGTCCGGTCGCCCCGGCGACGCGTATCCTGCTCATCCTTTTATCGGGGGAACACCATGGCGGTGAAGGTTGCCGTACCGCGTGAGAATCGCCCGAACGAGCGCCGCGTCGCGCTCGTCCCCGCCGTCGTCGCCAAGCTCAAGAAGCTCGGCTGCGATGTGTTGCTGGAAGCCGGCGCCGGCGATGCCGCGCTGATTCCGGATGAGGCGTTCACCAAGGCCGGCGCGTCGGTCGGCGGGCTCACGCTCGACTCCGACATCGTGCTGAAGGTGCAGCCGCCCTCGCTCGACGAGGCCCGGCAGCTGCGCGAAGGCTCGGTGCTGCTGTCGTTCGTCTACGCCCATCGCGAGCCCGAACTGGTCAAGCTGCTGCGCGACCGCAAGATCACCTGCTTCGCCATGGAGCTGGTGCCGCGCATCACGCGGGCGCAGGCCATGGACGCGCTGTCCTCGCAGGCGGCGCTGGCCGGGTATTACGGCGCACTGCTCGGCGCCACGCAGATCGGCCGCATGCTGCCCATGACCACGTTCGCCACCGGCTCGATCAGGCCCGGCACCATCCTGGTCATG
>JANNKD010000156.1:0-1863 GCA_031396115.1 Gammaproteobacteria bacterium | reverse complement strand
CTCGATGGCGGCCGAGGCGTTCTCGATGATGGCGCTCTCGGTGATTTCCAGCCGCAGCGACGACGGCGCCAGGTCCCACGCCGTCAGCACCCGGGCGATCTGGTCGACCAGGTCGGGCTGGCGGAATTGCCTGGCCGACAGGTTCACGCTCACCGTCAGCGACTCGTTCGGATACTGGATCTGCCACTCGCGGACCTGGCGGCAGGCTTCGCGCAGCACGGCGCGGCCGATCAGGACGATCAGCCCCGTTTCCTCGGCCGCGGTGACGAACTCCTCGGGGAGCACGGTGCCGCGCTGGGGATGCTGCCAGCGCACCAGCGCCTCGAAGCCCGTGACCCGGCCCGTGACCAGCGAGTAGATGGGCTGGTAGTGGATGCGGAACTCTTCCCGGTCGAGCGCCCGGCGCAGGTCGGTCTCGAGCTGGAGCTGCGAGACGGCGCGGGCGTGCATCTCCGAGTCGAACATCTCGTAGCGCGCCTTGCCGAGGGCCTTGGCGCGGTACATGGCGATGTCGGCGTCGCGCAGCAGGTCGTCGGGGCGCTCGTAGCCGGAGTGCGACAGCGCGATGCCGATGCTGGCCGAGGTGAAGACCTCCTGGCCGCTCAGGTTGAACGGCAGGTTCAGCTCGCGCTGGATCCGGTCGGCGACCCGGGTGGCGCCGCCGACGTCCTCGATGTCGTCGAGCAGCACGGTAAACTCGTCGCCGCCGAGCCGCGCCACCGTGTCGCCGGGCCGCACGCAGCGCTCGATCCGCCGGGCCACGGCGATCAGCAACTGGTCGCCGATCAGGTGGCCGAGCGAGTCGTTGACCACCTTGAAGCGGTCGATGTCGAGGAACAGCAGCGCGAAGGTGTAGCCCTCGCGGCGCTTGCCGCGGCCGATCGACCGCTGCAGCAGGTCGGTGAACAGCGCCCGGTTGGGCAGGCTGGTCAGGGTGTCGTGAAAGGCGTCGTGCACCAGCCGCATTTCGGCGCTCTTGCGGGCGGTGACGTCGCGGAAGCTCCAGACCCGGCCGATGGCCCGGCCGTCGAGCCGCTGGGGAATCGAGTAGCGCTCGAACACCCGGCCGTCGCGGAACTCGACCTCGTCATAGCTCTCGGCGTCGGGGGTCTTCTCGATGTCCCGCACCCGACGGACCGCGGCCTCGCCGTCGCGCAGCTGCTCGCCCATGTGGGCCAGCAGCCGCTCGTGGTCGCTGCTCGCCAGGATGTCCTCGGGGAGCCGCCACATCTCCAGGAACTTGCGATTGCAGGTCTCGATGTCGCCGTCGCCGTCCACCACCAGGATGCCGTCGGCGGTGGATTCCAGCGTGGCCGAGAGCAGCGACAGGGTGCGCGACAGGTGCTCGGCCGAGCGCTTCATCTCGGTGACGTCGTGGTAGATGCCCTGGGTCGCCGGCCGGCCGCGCCACACGATCTGCGCCACGTTGCACACCAGGTCCATGGTGTGACCGTCCTTGGCGAGGCCGGTCAGGTCGAAGCGGGCGGGCTCGTGGTCGCCGGCGTCGATCCGGGCGACCCGCTCGCGGATCATGGCGTGGCTCTGGGGGGCGATGACGCGCAGGTACCCGAATCCCGGCCGGCACACTTCCTCGACGGTGAAGCCGAACAGCCGCTGCCAGGCCGGATTCACCAGCACGAACTTGTCGTCCTGGATGACGTAGATCGCTTCGGCCGACTGCTCGACGAGGGCCCGGAAGTTCCGCCGCCCTGGGTGGACCTCGCAGGCGCGCTCTGCGCCGAGCGTGGCGAGGCGACGGGAGGCATGGTGCGCCACCTCGATACGCGGCGGCTGGCCAAGAGTCTGCGCAACCGGATCGGTCTGCTGCGCAAGGGCGAATCGCCATCCAAGCTCGCACTGGGC
>JANNKD010000147.1:0-1718 GCA_031396115.1 Gammaproteobacteria bacterium | reverse complement strand
CGATCTGGCGCGCGGCCGCATTCACTTGTTTTCTCTCGATGTCCTGATGGACATGGCGATGATTGCAGGGCTGTCACCCCGTATCGCGTTCAAGCGCCCGAAGGCGTCGAAAAAGCGGACTCCGGCCGAGGCGCAGGCGGCGTGATGGCAGGCGAGGGCTGCCGCCTCTCCCCAACCCCGGCCTAATACGCGTTCGGCTGGACAAAACCGCGAACCACCGTCAGCGCGAGGATCTTGTCGTCCAGCCAAAGCGACCAGTTCCGGTTATAGTAAAGGTCGCACTCCACCCGCTTTTGCATTTTTTTCCAGCGTGTCGGTCTCACCGCGCCAGCCGTCCACCTGCGCCCAGCCGGAGATGCCGGGCTTCACCTTGTGCCGGATCATATAGCCCGGCACCAGCCTGCGGTGCTGCTCGTTGTGCGCGACCGCGTGGGGACGCGGCCCGATCACCGACATGCGCCCCTGTAGCACGTTGAAGAACTGGGGCAGTTCGTCCAGGGACGTGCGCCTGAGGAAGGCGCCGAAGCGCGTCACCCGCGGATCGTCCCGCTGCGCCTGCGGAGCGTCAGCGCCGTCCTCGCGCAGGCTCATGCTGCGGAATTTCCACACCTCTACGGTCTTTCCGCTCAGTCCAGGCGGCCCTCGCTGGCGGCGTGAACCAGCGCAGCGAGATCGCCCACCACCGATAGCTCCGGCCACGGACTCTAGGCCGGCACCACCACCTTCGGCGTCAGGCCCAGTTTCTTCGCGCGCCGGGCAAACTTGCGCTCGTCAAACGACGCCATGCCGGCGCAGGCCCGGTAGCTCGCGTGATGCAGCGCATCGGCGAGATCGATCCCCGCGTCGCAGTGCGACAGCGCGTGCTCCACCGTGTTGCGGTCCTCGATGGTGACATGCGGCAGCGCGAGCAGATGTCGCAAAACTGAAACCGCTTCAACTTGCGCAAATCCGTAGTAACCACGCATGACCCACTCGAATTCCAGGATCACCGTCTTGCACACCATCAATGGCCGGCCGGACTCGATCAGGCGCCGTGCCGCCATCCGCTGGCGTTCCGCTTCCGCATCCGACCGGTCCTCGACGTAGTAGCGGGCGAGGACGTTGGTATCGAGGCCAATCATCGTTTCAGCAGCGTCGCCGGGTCGACGTCGGCCGGCACGGCTGCGCGGCGGCTTTTCAGCATGCCAAATCCGCTATCCGGCACGCCGGCCGGCGAACTCCTGACACGCATTTCTACATGATCGCCGACCAGCGAAAATTCGATGCGGCTGCCCTGCCGAATGCCCAACTGCTGCCGGACTTCCTTCGGGATTGTTACCTGCCCCTTGCTGGTGACCGATGTGATTTCCATGGGCATCTCCCTGTAAATACCTGGTAATACCTGGTAATACTATCACCGCTGTCGCGCGCCTGCAAGGTCGGAAGGCAACATGATGACGGCAGCGAGAGAGTTGTCCTGCCAAGGCCGCTCTCATGGTGCGTGATTGAGCTGCGGCCCAGCTTATCCGACGGCGCGGCGAACAGCCCCGCCGCCTCGGGCTGTCCACCGCCGGTAAACAACGCCGCCACCAAGGCCTGTCCCACCCTGCTTCTTAGTGCCGATGCGGCTCTCCTGGCCCGCGAGCAGGCGCCGGATGTTTTCCCGGTGCCGGTAGATCAAGAGCGCCGCTATCGCCAGCACGCCCGGCAGCAGCGGGCTCGCCGTGCCGAACAGCCAG
>JANNKD010000143.1:0-10966 GCA_031396115.1 Gammaproteobacteria bacterium | reverse complement strand
AACTCGTGCCGATCCTGCGGCCGCTGGTGCCGCAGTGGGGCCACCTCGTCGCCTACGGCCCGTCGAACATGCTGATCATCTCGGACCGCGCCGCCAACGTCGTGCGCCTGGGCCGGCTGATCGAGCAGATCGACCGCACCGGTGACCGCGAAGTCGAGATGGTCAAGCTGATCCACGCCGGCGCCTCCGACGTGGTGCGGATCCTCACCACGCTCACGCAGCAGGACAAGCAGGCCGACCCGACGGTGAAGCCGGCCACGGTGATCGCCGACGAGCGCAGCAACTCCGTGCTGATCGGCGGCGACAAGTCCGAGCGCCAGAAGCTGCTCGACATCATTTCCCAGCTCGACGTGCCGCTGTCCGAGGACGGCGCGACCCAGGTGGTCTACCTGCGCTACGCCAGCGCCGAAAACCTGGCGCCGATCCTCGAGGGTTACGCGCAGCAGGCCGACGCGTCGGCCAAGGCCGCGACGCCGACGGCGCCCGCGGCGGGCGGCGGCGACGGCCGCACGCGCATCATCGCGGACAAGGACACCAACGCCCTGGTCATCACCGGCTCGCCGAAGTCGATGAAGGCGATCCGCAACGTCATCGCCCAGCTCGACATCAGGCGCTCGCAGGTGCTGGTCGAGGCGGTCATCGCCGAAGTGTCGGCGGCCAAGTCGGCGCAGCTCGGCCTCGACTGGGCGGTGTTCAACGACAACCGCATCGCCGCGGCCGGGATTCTTGACCCGACCACCCTGACCTTGGTCAACACGCTCGGCGCCGCCACCGGCACCCTGCCCATCACCAGCGGCGCGACGGCGGGCATCGGCCTCGGCACCGGCCTGACCGCGGTCGGCGGCATCGACAACCGGCCGGGCGGCACCAGCATCGGCGCCATCCTCAAGGCCCTGCAGGGCGACACCGACACCAACGTGCTGTCCACGCCCGCGGTGGTCGCCACCGACAACGAGGAGTCGGAGCTGTCGGTCGGCCAGGAGCTGTCCATCTCCACTGGCAGTTACACCACTTCCACCGGCGGCGTCAGCGGCAACCCGTTCCAGACCACCCAGCGCAAGGACGTCGGCCTCAAGCTCGGCGTCACGCCGCAGATCAACGAAGGCGACAGCGTCAACCTGAAGCTGACGCTCGAAGTGTCGCAACTGCAGGGCGACCCCACTTCGCTCAATCCCGTCACCAGCAAGCGCACGCTGAACACCACGGTCACGGTGGTCAGCGGCCAGGTGCTGGTGCTCGGCGGGCTGATCGACGACCAGGTCGTGACGACGGACAACTCCATCCCGTTCCTGTCGCGCATTCCGCTGATCGGCGCGCTGTTCCAGTTCAGCAAGGTCGAGAAGATCAAGCGCAACCTGGTGCTGTTCATCCGCCCGGCGATCCTGCGCGACGTGGCCGAAGCCGATTACTACACGCGCCGCAAATACGACAGGGCGCGCGAGGACCAGATCTACCAGCAGAACCGGCCGCGTAATTCCGTCCTGCCGCGCGGACCGGTCCCGGTGCTGCCGAAGTACGAGGACTTCCAGCGCCAGGGCACGCCGCCTGCCCCGCCGGCCCCGGTGCAGGCCGCGCCGGAGCCCATGCCGCCGCTGGCTCCCGAAGGCGAGCCGCCCGCGGCCCCGCCTGCCGACACCGGCGGCGAGCCCGCTCCCGCCGAGGAAGTGCCGCCGGAAGAACCGCCGGTCGAGGAAGCGCCGAGCGGAGCGACGGAGTCGCCCGCGCTGCTGTAAGGCCCGCATGGATGCCCCCCTGAAGCGCCCGCCGTTCGCCTTCGCCAAGCGGCACGGGCTGATCGTCACCGAGGATCGCGGCGACCACGTCGCCGTCGCCTGCCGGCCTGGCGTGGCGCTCGACGCCATTCAGGAGACGCAGCGCTTCGTGCAGCGCCCCGTGCGCGTGCAGAACGTCAGCGCGCAGGAGTTCGACGCGCTGCTGCAGCGGACCTACGAGGGCCAGACCGGCGCGGCGTCGGGGCTGATGGAAGGCCTCGAGACCGAGGAAGCCGACCTCGACGCCATCACCCAGGCGCTGTCCGAGAAGCAGGACCTGCTCGAGAGCAGCGACGACGCGCCGATCATCAAGTTCATCAACGGGCTACTGATCGAGGCGATCAAGGACAACGCTTCCGACATCCACATCGAGACCTTCGAGAACCGCCTGACCATCCGCTTCCGCGTGGACGGCGTGCTGCGCGAGGTCATGAGCCCGCCGCGGATGCTGGCGCCGCGCATCGTGTCGCGCATCAAGGTCATGGCCAAGCTCGACATCGCCGAGAAGCGGTTGCCGCAGGATGGCCGCATCTCGCGCGCCTTCGGCGGAAGGAAAGTGGACGTGCGCGTGTCGACCATCCCGACCGGCGCCAACGCCGAGCGCGTGGTGCTGCGCATCCTCGACAAGCAGGCCGAGCGGCTCGACCTCGAGCACCTCGGACTCGACGCGGTGCAGATCGAGACGCTGAATCGCGTCATCCACCGGCCGTACGGCGTCCTGCTGGTCACCGGCCCGACCGGCTCGGGCAAGACCACGACGCTGTACTCGGGGCTGGCGGTGCTGAACGACCACACGCGCAACATCATGACGGTCGAGGATCCGATCGAGTACTACATCGACGGCATCGGCCAGACCCAGGTCAACACCAAGGTCGAGATGACCTTCGCGCGCGGCCTGCGCGCGATCCTGCGCCAGGACCCGGACGTGGTGATGGTCGGCGAGATCCGCGACCTGGAGACCGCGCAGATCGCGATGCAGGCCAGCCAGACCGGCCACCTGGTGCTGTCCACGCTGCACACTAACACCGCGGTCGGCGCCGTCACGCGCCTGCGCGACATGGGCGTCGAGCCCTACCAGATCTCCTCCTCGCTGGTCGGCCTGGCGGCGCAGCGCCTGGTGCGCCAGCTGTGCAAGCACTGCAAGCAGCCGTACCCGGCGAGCGTGGCCGAGCGCGAGCACCTCGGCGTGGACCCGAAAAAACCGGTCACGCTGTACAAGCCGGCGGGCTGCCCGCAGTGCCGCCACACCGGCTTCCTCGGCCGCAGCGGCATCCACGAGATCATCGAGGTGGACCGCGACCTCGAAGCGATGATCCACGACGGCGCCTCGGAGCAGGCGCTCGAGGGCGCCGCGCGCAAGCACAGCCCCGGCATCCTCCAGTCGGGCCGCAACAAGGTGCTGGCCGGACACACCACGCTGCGGGAAGTCCTGCGCGTCACGATTGAAGAATGAACCGGACGCCGTCATCCCCGCGCAAGCGGGGATCTAGAGGGCCCGGCACGACACTGGATTCCCGCTTGCGCGGGAATGACGTTTTCTAATGCCCGCCTACGAATTCACCGCGCTCGACGCCCGCGGCCGCCAGGAGAAGGGGCTGCTCGAGGGCGACACGCCGCGCCAGGTGCGCGGCATGCTGCGCGATCGCGGACTGACGCCGCTGACCGTCAACGAAGTGGCCGAGGCCCAGGCCGCGCGCCGCGGCGCGTTGTTCCAGCGCGGCGGCTGGAGCCACGCCGAGCTGACGTTGTTCACGCGCCAGCTCGCCACGCTGGCCCGCTCCGGGCTGCCGCTCGACGAGGCGCTGGCCGCGGTCGGCCAGCAGGCGGAGCAGAAGAACGTCAAGCGCGTCACGCTCGGCGTGCGCAGCGGCGTGGTCGAGGGCAAGACGCTGGCGCAGGCCCTGGGCGAGTTCCCCAGCGTGTTCCCGCCGCTGTTCCGCGCCACCATCGAAGCCGGCGAATCGTCTGGCAAGCTCGACGGCGTGCTCGAGCGGCTGGCCGACTACGTCGAGCGCCGCCACGTGCTGCAGCAGAAAGTCCTGGTGGCGGCGATCTATCCCGCCTTCCTGGTGGTGTTCTCGATCGGCATCGTCACGGCCCTGCTGACCTACGTGGTGCCGAAGATCGTCGCCGTGTTCGCAGACCTCGACGCCGAGCTGCCGCTGCTGACGCGCGGGCTGATCGCGCTGTCGGAGTTCCTGCGCGAGTACGGGCTCGGACTGCTGGTGCTGGGTGCGGTCGCGCTGATCGCCTTCGGTCAGGCCATGCGCAGCGACGAGTTCAAGCGCCGCGTGCACCGCATGAATCTGCGGCTGCCGCTGGTCGGCCCGCTGATCCGCGCCAACAACACCGGACGGTTCACGCGCACGCTGGGCATCCTGTTCGGCTCGGGCGTGCCGATCCTCGACGCCATGCGCATCGGTGCGCAGGTGGTGTCCAACCTGCCGATGCGCGACGCGATCGAGGCGGCCACCCTGCGCGTGCGCGAAGGTGCGGCCGTCAACAAGTCGCTGGGCGAAAGCGGGCTGTTCCCGCCGATCACCCTGCACCTCATCGCCAGCGGCGAGGCCTCGGGACGGCTCGACGAGATGCTCGACCGCGCGGCCGAGCAGCAGGAGCGCGAGGTGGAGACGTTGATCGGCGCCGTGATGGCCGCGCTCGGGCCGGCCCTGGTGCTGGTCATGGGCGGCGTGGTGTTCCTGATCGTGATGGCGATCCTGCTGCCGATCTTCGACCTCAACCAGCTGGTGAAGTGACCGCGGCCTTCGGCGCAGCCGGCTGCGCCAGCGCGCTTCCCATCAGCGCGCTGATACGCGCCGGCAGGTTCTTGTGGACCTCTTCCAGGCCGACCTTGATGGCGTTGGCGAAGCCGAGTGCGTCGGCGCCGCCGTGGCTCTTGATGACGATGCCGTTGAGGCCGAGGAAGCTGGCGCCGTTGTAGCGCCGCGGGTCGATGCGCTTGCCGAGGTTCTTCAGCGCCGGATAGGCGGCGATCGCGGCGAGCTTGTGCAGGAAGTTGGCCGAGAACTCTTCCTTGAGGAACTTGGTGATCAGCTTGGCGACGCCCTCGCCCGTCTTCAGGGCGACGTTGCCGGCAAAGCCGTCGCAGACGACGAGGTCCACCGGGTCGAGGAAGATGTCGTCGCCCTCGACGAAGCCGACGTAGTTCAGGCCGGCCGCCTGGATCAGCGCCGCCGCCTGCTTGATGGCATCGCTGCCCTTGATTTCTTCCTCGCCGATGTTGAGCAGCGCGACGCGCGGCCGCTCGATGCCGTTGACGGCCGTGACCAGCGCCGAGCCCATCACCGCGAACTGGAACAGCTGCTCGCCACTGCACTCGGCGTTGGCGCCGAGGTCGAGCATGTAGGTGTGGCCGTCGATCGACGGGATGGCCGTGATGATCGCCGGGCGATCGATGCCCGGCAGCATCTTCAGCACGAAGCGCGCGGTGGCCATCAGCGCTCCGGTGTTGCCAGCCGAGATGGCGGCCTGCGCGCGGCCTTCCTTGACCAGGTCGATGGCGACGCGCATCGACGAGTCCTTCTTGCTGCGCAGCACCTTGGACGGCAGTTCGTGCATGCCGACCACTTCGCTGGCGTGCTGGACCGTGACGCGGCTGTCGCCGGCCAGGTGGTTGGCGGCGAGCGACGCCTTCAGCGCGGCCTCATCGCCGACCAGGATGAGCCTGAGGTGCGGCCGGTCGCGCAACACCAGCGCGGCCGCTTTCACCGCCACGGCCTGGCCGTGGTCGCCGCTCATCGCGTCGACTGAAAGTGTGACCGGTTGCATACCGGTCGCGCCTGGGAGGCGCTCCTACTCGGCGCCGGCCTCAGGCTCGGCGGTGCCGGTGTCGATCACCTTCTTGCCGCGGTAGTAACCGTCGGCGGTGACGTGATGGCGCCGGTGCGTCTCACCGGAGGTCGGGTCGACCGACAGCGTCGGCTTCGACAGCTTCTGGTGCGCGCGGCGGTGGCCGCGGTAGGCACGTGATTTCTTGGAATCTGAAACAGCCATTTGAAGCTCCTGGTGCCCCACCCCGGAGGGAGGGGGTCAAAAAGGGCGCGTATTCTACTTCTTGATCAGCCGCTTCACACAATCCTGGTCTTCGCAGCGCGGCATCATCGGCAAGGCCAGCAACACCTCCTCCTCGACCAGGTCCCGCAGGGGCAACTCGTCGTCCTCAACCCGGTACGACTCGGTGTCCTTCAGCAGCTTTTCCTCCTCAGCCTCGCTCTCGACCAGGGCCAGCGACAGCGCCACGTCGCAGTTCCAGTCGAAAGCGTGCAGGCCCCGCTGGCAGGTCAGCGGCAGGCGGCCCCGGATCTCTCCGTGCAGCCAGTCCTGCCCTTCGCCGTCACGCGTCGCCTGCAACTCGACCTGCAGCGTGCCCGAACTCTGCGCCAGGCTGGCCGCGAGGCGCGGCAGCTTGGCCAATGGCACGCTGCCGGCGAAAGCCTCACGGCGCGTTACGGCCTGCGAGGCCTTCACCCGCAGCGGAATCCCGTCTGCGCGGCGTTTCATAGGGGCGCGGATGATAGAGTCGGGGTCTCTAAAAGTCAAAGAAATCAAGATGAAACCGCTGATTTCGCAGGCCAGGCCCTTGCTGCTGGCGTCCACCTCCCGGTATCGGCGCGAGCTGCTCGCTCGCCTGGGCCTGCCGTTCGAGGCCGTGGCCCCCGGCACCGACGAGATGCCGCAGCCCGGCGAGGCCCCGGCCGCGCTGGCCCAGCGGCTGGCCCGCACCAAGGCCCAGGACGTGGCGGCCCGGCATCCGGACCGCTGGGTGCTGGGCTCCGACCAGGTGCCGGCCTTCGACGGCCGGGTGCTCGGCAAACCGGGCGGGCGAAGCGAAGGCTTGGCCCAGCTGCTGGCCTGCTCGGGCCGGTCGGTGGCGTTCTACACGGCCGCGGCACTGGTCGCCGGTGGCAGCGTCTACGAGCACCTGGACACCACCACGGTGCGCTTTCGGGCCCTCACCGCGGATGAGGCCGGCCGCTATCTCGATGCCGAACCGGCCTACGACTGCGCCGGCACCTTCAAGGTCGAGGGCCTGGGCATCAGCCTGTTCGAGGCGGTCGACAGCACCGACCCGACCGCGCTGGTCGGCTTGCCGCTGATTGGCGTGCGCCGGCTGCTGGCGCAGGCCGGCTACTTCCTGCCCTGATCGCCCGCAGCCGGCAGCCGGTAGAGCTGGCGGTTGTAGGTCTCGCCCGCCCACAGCGCGTGGGCCAACGCGTCGCGCGCCAGCTCCGGGTCGAGCGGCGCCGGCTCGAGCGCATCGTCCGGACCGACCGTGAAGCCCACCGGGGGCTGGCCGATCGCATGCACCACCAGTTGGTTGCCAAGGCGGAAGCCGTGCTGGTTGTCGTATTGCATCAGCGCGAGCCCCGGCTCCGTCGGCGGCAGGACCAGCAGGTCGCGGCCGATCATTGGATGCTCGACGTCGAGCCCGAGCAGATGCACCAGCGTCGGGCCGAGGTCGAGCTGGCTGGTCACGCGCTCGTCGCGCTTCACCGGCACGCCCGGCCCGATGATCACGCCCGGAATGTGGAAATGGCTCACCGGCACGAGCTCCGGCCCGTAGGCGCGCGCGTCGTGGTCGGCCACGACCACGAAGATCGTGCGCTCGAAGTACGGCGCCGTGCGCGCCAGCTCGAAGAACTTGCCGATCGCGTAGTCGGCGTACTTCATGGCGTTGTTGCGCGTGAAGTCCGGCTGCTCGTACGGCTCGATGCGTCCGAGCGGGTACTCGAACGGGTCGTGGTTGGTGGTGCTCATCATCACGGCGAGGAACGGCTTGTCGCCGTGGGCCAGGAATGTCGAGTGGGCCTTGGCCACCCAGTCTTCGTCCGCCACGCCCCACGAACCGAGGAACACCGGGTCCTTGAAGTCCTTCTGCTCGATGACGCGGTCGAAACCGTTGGCCAGGTAGAAGCCGCGCATGTTGTCGAAGTTGGCGACGCCGCCATAGATGAACTCGGTGGCGTAGCCCTGACGCTTGAGCAACGCGCCGAGCGTGAAGAAATCGCCTTGCGCGCGCGGCAGCTTCAGCACCGCCGGCGCCGGCGTCGGCGGGAATCCCGCCGCCATCGCTTCCATGCCGCGCGCGGTGCGCGTGCCGGTCGCGTACAGCCGCGTGAAGCCCCAGCCCTGCTGGTACAGCCGGTCGATGTTCGGCGTGAGCGGCAGGCCGCCAAGGGTGCCGACGAAACTGGCGCCCAGGCTCTCCTGCAGCATGATCACCAGGTTCAGCGGCGGGCCTTCGCGCGGGGCCGCGCGCGAGCGATGCAGCGTCGGAATCGCCGGATCGGTGAAGTCGGCCTCCGGCACGCGCATGTGCTTGCGCACACGCGCCAGCACCTCGTCCCATTCCATGCGCCCATAAGCGCGGCCGACGTCGGTCTCGCTGCGCCGCGCATAGGCGGCATACAGCAGCGTGTAGGTCGAGTTCGCCGGCAACTCGTTGGCGAGGCGGTTGCCGCTGAAGGCGGCGTGGCTGAGGTTCAGCGGCCGGTGGTCGAGGCCGCGCGCGCCGACGAACAATGCGACGACCAGCAGCGGCGCGACGGCGGCGCGGCGCGTCCAGCGCCACGGCTGCTCGAGCTCGAGCCAGCGCCGCCAGGCGCGCCACTGGCCCCAGATCGCCAGCGCCAGCAGCGGCGGGATGCCGAGCATCGCCAAGCGGTGGTGGTGCCAGAGCATGCTGGACACCTCGCGCGGATGCTCGAGGTACTCGAAAAACAGCCGATCCGGCCGGTTGTCGAACTCGCGCATGAACTCGGGCGTCGCCAGCTCCATGAACAGCAGCAACGAGCCGATGAACGTGAGCAGCACCGCGGCGAGGCGCGCGCGCGCCGGCGACGGCGGCAGCGCCAGGTGCAGCAGCCACGGCAGCGAGGCCACATAACACAGCAGCACGAGGTCGAGCCGCGCGCCGAGCGTGAACGCGCGCCAGACCCGATCGACGCCGCCCACGGAATCCCACAACCAGGCCAGCAGTCCGAGCCGCGACAGCCCCAGCGCCAGCAGCGCCAGCGCGAAGAACAGCGCCCAGGTGCCGAGCGGGTTGGCCAGCCAGCGGCGCACGCTCAACTCCCGCCCCGCCGCAGCCAGCCGGACAGGCCGCTGACGTCGGTGAGGATCGCCAGCGCGCCGGCGCCGTGCAGGCGCTCCTGCTCGTGCACGCCACAGGCGACGCCGAGCGCGCCGACCTGCGCCGAGCGCGCCATCTGCATGTCGAATTCGGTGTCGCCGATCATCAGCGCCGCCGCGGGCGGCAGGTCTTCGTGCTCGAGCAGTTCGTTGAGCATCATCGGATCGGGTTTGGAGGCAGTCTCGTCGGCACAGCGGCTCGAGGAGACCAGCGCGTGCAGCTCGGGGTGCCTGGCGAACGAGCGCAGCAGGCTCGAGCGCGACTTGCCGGTGGCCACCGCCAGGCGGTAACCGGCGCCGTGCAGCTCGCGCAGCGTCTCGAGAGCGCCGGCGAACAGCGGCGCCTCCGCCGGCCCGTGTTGTGCATGGCCTCCGCCGGCCAGCAGGCTCCGGTAGTCCTCCAGCGCCTGGTGCACCTGCCCGGAAGTGAACTCGGGGAACAGCTGCTGCATCGCCTCGTAGAACCCCAGGCCGATCAGCTCGCGGATCTGCCCGTCGCTGCGCGCCGGCAGCCTGAGCTCGGTGATGGCGCGCTGCATGCCGGCGACGATCAACCCGGCGGAATCGGCCAGCGTGCCGTCCCAGTCGAACACCAGAAGCTCGTACGGCCGCTTCACCGCCCCGCGCCCAGTTTCTTCAGGAAGTCGTCGAGCTCCTGCGGTAGCGTCGACTCGATCACCAGCGCCGGAAACTCCCCGGCGGCTGGCAGCCGGAACGAGAACGCGTGCAGGAAGGTGCGCTTGAGGCCGAGCTCGCGCAACGGCCGCTTGTCGTCGGCCTGGCCGTACTTGCGGTCGCCGGCGACCGGATGGCCGATGTCGGCGGCGTGCACCCGGATCTGGTGCATGCGGCCGGAGAAGATGTCCACTTCGCACAGCGTCGCGTCGGCGAATTTCTGCACCGGCGTGAAGCGGGAACGCGAGGGCTTGCCCTGCTCGTCCACCAGCACGAAACGCTCGCCGCTGGCCAGGCGGTTCTTCAGCAGCGCCGAATCCACGTCGCGCGACCCGCCGGGCCAGCCCCCGCACAGCAGCGCGCGGTAGCGCTTCTGGGCCTTGCCCTCGCGCTGGGCGGCCTGCGCGCGCAGCAGGGCCTTGCGCGACTTGGCCAGCAGCAGCACGCCGCTGGTATCGCGGTCGAGCCGGTGGCAGAGCTCGATGTATTCGTATTGCCTCTGAAAAGAATCGCGCCCAAGGGGCGCTCCTACACCCCAGGCGCGCACCGCCTCGATCACGCCGAACAGGATGCCGCTGCCGGCATGGGAGGCCAGGCCGGCCGGCTTGTTCAGCGCCAGGTAGTGCTCGTCCTCGAAGATCACGGCGGCACGCAGCCGGTCGAGCACGTCGTCAGGCGGCCGCACCGGGGCACTGTCGTCGGGCCGCCGCACTGGCGGCACGCGCACCTCGTCCCCCTCCCGCAGGCGGCGATCCGGCTTGACCCGGCCGCTGTTCACCCGGACCTCGCCGGACCGGATGATCCGGTAGACCGCCGACCGGGGCACCCCGGAGAGGATCTTCAGCAGGAAGTTGTCCACGCGCTGGCCGTCCTCGTTGCGGGTGATCGCAACTTTGCGGACGGACTGGCGCTTGCCAGGGGGTGCTGGGTTTTTCGGTGGGGAATGTGTCACAATGCCCGCGCTTTCGGAGTGCGATGTAAGCCCCCGTAGCATAAAGAATTCCTGGTTCGATCGGTGACAGCGGCGAACAGGTGTCTACAACCTTAGCTCCCGCATGGCGGTGAGCGGCGAGCCGGACGACCAAGGATTGTCCTGGCGGCGCCCAATGAGTCTGAACTGACACGAGAATCTGTGAAGTGCTGTTCCGGTGGAGCGATGGCTCCCGGCGCGGCGCCATGATTGCCGGCACCAAGACTCGGCTCCCCGTCTGCGGTGGCTCCTAACCGAGAACCGCAGCAAATGAAAAGAATCCTCATCAACGCCACCCAGCGCGAAGAACTGCGCGTGGCCATCGTCGACGGCCAGAAGCTCCAGGACCTCGACATCGAGCTCGCCTCCCGCGAGCAGAAGAAAGGCAACATCTACA
>JANNKD010000282.1:0-16717 GCA_031396115.1 Gammaproteobacteria bacterium | reverse complement strand
CATCACCGGCGTGTCGCAGTCGATCGAGCCGACGTACCAGAACCTGTACGTCAAATCGAACCTGTCGGGCGAGTTCACCGTCATCAACCAGTACTTGGTGAACGACCTGAAGAAGCTCGGCCTGTGGGACGAGGTCATGGTGCACGACCTCAAGTACTACGACGGCTCGGTCGAGAAGATCGACCGCATCCCGGCCGAGGTGAAGGAGCTCTACAAGTGCGCCTTCGAGGTGGATGCCAGGCGCCTGGTGGATGCAGGCAGCCGCCGCCAGAAGTGGATTGACCAGGCGCAGTCGCTGAACCTGTACATGAAGCAGCCGAGCGGCAAGAAGCTCGACGAGCTGTACAAGCACGCGTGGGTGTCGGGTCTCAAGACGACCTACTACCTGCGCACGCTGGGCGCGACGCACGCCGAGAAGACCACCATCGACGACGACCGCCTGAACAAGGTGGGCAACGGCAAGGGCAACGGCGCGCACGCCAAGGCGGTCGCGGAAGCGTCGGCGCAGTACGCCGCGTCGGCGAACGGCAATGGACACGCAGCACCGGTCTCGGACGTGGGCGGAGCGAAGGTCTGCTCCATCACCGACCCCGATTGTGAGGCGTGCCAGTAGGAGCGCCTCCTAGGCGCGACTCGGTACCTGTTTAACCACAGGAGAGCAAGGGATGAACCTGTTCAAGACCAAGGTCATTGCACCCAAGACGGGCGGCAGCAGTTTCGCCCCGATGGGCGTCGTGGAGGCCGGCTTCCAGCTGGCTTACCTGACGAATGACGCGGAGATCGATTCTTTCCGCACCTTGTGCATCGAGGAGATCGAGCGGGTTTGCGAGAGCCTGAAACGCGGCATGCGCACGGCCAACGACAAGTTGCTGGCCCAGCACACCGTGGTTCGCGCCTCGCGCATGAACTGAAGCAAAGGGCTGCACGCGCCCCCCGAATGGGGCGCGACGAGGAGACTGACATGTTGACCTGGGATGACACACCAACGACCACGGCCCCGAAGCCGGAGGTCACGAAATTCAGCCGAGTTCCGCCCGCGTTCGGCGGCGAAATGGCCGCGCCGGCCGGCGCCGTGGGCCGCCTCGCGGTGCACACCGCCGAGACGCATCCGGACCCGATGGCCGTGCCGACCGCGAAGGCCAAGGAATTCGCGTTGGTGCCGCCGCCGGTGGCCGGCTACACCGGCCTGGAATCGCTCGAGATGGGCGCGCGCCGGATCCAGGTCGACGACAAGAAGATCATCAACTGCCGCGCCGACCTGAACCAGCTGGTGCCGTTCAAGTACGAGTGGGCGTGGAAGAAGTACCTCGACGCCTGCAACAACCACTGGATGCCGCAGGAAATCCAGATGGCCGCCGACATCGCGCTGTGGCAGGACCCCAAGGGCCTGACCGAGGACGAGCGCACCATCATCAAGCGCTCGCTGGGCTTCTTCTCGACCGCCGACTCGCTGGTCGCCAATAACCTCGTCCTGGCGGTCTACCGCCACCTGACCAACCCCGAGTGCCGCCAGTACCTGCTGCGCCAGGCGTTCGAGGAGGCGATCCACACCCACGCCTACCAGTACTGCATCGAGTCGCTCGGCCTGGACGAGGCCGAGGTGGTCAACATGTACCGCGAGGTCCCGTCGATCCACGACAAGGCCGCGTGGTCGCTGCCGTACACGCAGTCGCTGGCCGACCAGAACTTCCACACCGGCACGCCGGAGAACGACCAGCGCTTCCTGCGCGACATGATCGCGTTCTACGTGGTGTTCGAGGGCATCTTCTTCTACGTCGGCTTCGTGCAACTGCTGAGCTTCGGCCGCCGCAACAAGATGGTCGGCACGTCCGAGCAGATTCAATACATCATGCGCGACGAGTCGATGCACATGAACTTCGGCATCGACGTGATCAACCAGATCAAGATCGAGAACCCGCACCTGTGGACCGCGCAGTTCCAGGAAGAGGTGCGGCACATGATCGACGAGGCCACCAACCTCGAGATCAAGTACGCGCACGACACCATGCCGCGCGGCGTGCTGGGCCTGAACGCCGGCCAGTTCAACGAGTACCTGAAGTTCATCGCCAACCGCCGCTGCTCGCAGATCGGCATCAAGCAGCTGTACCCGGGCGCCGAGAACCCGTTCCCGTGGATGAGCGAGGTCATGGACCTCAAGAAGGAAAAGAACTTCTTCGAGACCCGCGTGACCGAGTACCAGACCGGCGGCGCGCTGAACTGGGAATGAGATGAGCGTCCTATGTAGGAGCGCCTTCAGGCGCGACCGTTTTCAGACAAACGGGGACTCGCTGTCCCCGTTTTTCTTTTCCGCCGGCATAAATCTCTCAGCCGGCTCAAGGAGGTAGGCACATGAAGCGCAGGAATCCGCGGTCGAAGTTCTGGAAGCCACTCACCCCGAGCGCCAAGCTCGCTGCCGTCGTCGGATCGGGACCGGTCACCCGCACCGAGATGGTCAGCAAGCTGTAGAAGTACATCCGGCGGAACAAGCTCCAGTCCAAGAGCAATCCGCGCATGATCAAGGCCGATTCCGCCCTGTCCGCTGTGTGCAAGGGCAAGTCGTCCGTGAACATGTTCGAAATGACCAAGATGGCGCATCGGCAGCTGGCATAGGCACCGCCGCACACCATAGGGGCGCTACGGCGCCCCTTTTTTCTTTCAGCCGCTAAAGCGCCCGCCCGTCGAAGTGCTTGACCGGGATCGACGCCAGGTCGATCCCCTCGATGCAGCGGATGTTGATCGCCGCGGACTTGTTGCCCTTCGGGTCGGTGCCCTCGGCGTAGGGGTTCATGCCGCAGGTAGGGCAGAAGCGGTGCTTGATCCTGTGCTTGTTGAAGGTGTAGCTGCTCGCCGCATTCTCGGGCGTGAGCAGCTTCAGGGCCTCGCGTGGCATGAACCACAGCAGCGAGCCCTTGCGCTCGCAGATGGAACAGTTGCAGGCCATCGCTTCCTTGATCTCGCCCTCGACCTCGAAGGCGACCTTGCCGCAGTGACAGCTGCCCTTGTACTTCACTGGAATTCCGCGGCCACCCGGATGAACCACATCCCGCCGTTGACGCTGTACGGTGACGACAGCGGGCTGGTGGCGCCGAGGAAGCTCAGCACGCTGTTCTGCTCGTCGTCAGGACGCTCGTCGAACAGGTTCTCCGCGCCCGCAGCGATGCGGTACCCGCCCGGCAGGTGCAGGGTGCCGATCAGGTCGACGATCCAGCTCGCCCCGAAGGTCGAGGTTTCGCCGAAGGTCCGGTCCTTCCACCCGCCGTACCGGTTGACGCGCAGCAGCGTGTCGAACCGCCACGGCGACTGGTAGTTGGCGCTGAGGATGGTGCGGTCCTTCGGCAGCTGGTTTTCGAGGTCGTACACGCGCTCGGCGTCGATGGTGCCGGGTGTCACGCGGTCGACGGTCTGTTCGTTGTGGCTGTGGCGCGCGTCCAGCGTGAGGTAGCCCCAGTCCTCGAGCCCCATGCGCGACGTGATGGCGGCCTCGAAGCCGTCCACGGTCGAGTCGAAGGCGTTGGTGAAGTAGGAGACCGACCGCAGCAGCGTCGCGTTCTCGACGCCGGCGGCGATCAGGGCAAGTTGCTCCGGCGAGCCCGGCGTGATCGTGAAGTTGGCCAGCGCGAGGCGGTCGTCGACCTCGATGCGGTAGTAGTCGAGCACGATGCTGAGGTTGTCCATCGGCGTCTGCACCACGCCGGCGGTGATGTTGAACGACTCCTCGGGCTGCACCGTCGTGGCGCCGAGCGCGACGGCCGCTGGGCTGCTCACCGGGAAAGTGCCGAGCGGCACCAGCGTGCCGGTGGCGTCGGCGGTCGTGGTGACGTCCAGCGTGTTGGTCTGGCCGGGCGTAGGCGCGCGGAAGCCGGTGCTGGCAGTGGCGCGCAGCGCCACCGGCTCGATCACTTGCAGGCGCGCCGCGAGCTTCCAGTCGAAGTTTGAGTCGTATTCGTCGGAGTCCTCGAAGCGCGTCGCGGCGCCGAGCGTGAGCGATTCGATGATGTTGGCTTCGAGGTCGACGTAGCCCGCGTAGCTGGTGCGGCCGAACGTGCCGGCGGCATCGGGCGGGTCGCCCTGGAAGCCGTCGGACCCCACGCCGAACAGGATGCCCGTCGGGCTGGACTCGAACGAGGCCGGATCGCCGATGCCGATCTCGTAGGTCTCGGTGCGGTTCTCCGCGCCGAACGCGAGGTTCAGCGGCGAGGCGAATCCGGCCGCCACCGGATAGACGAAGTCCAGATTGATGCCGCCCTCGCGCTGCTCGAGCGTGCCGGGCCGGAAATTCAGCGGCGACAACTGGCCGAGGCTCGGGTTGATCGAATTCCGGAGGATGTATTCGACCTGGTTGGTGCCGTAGCGGGCGCTCACGTCCCAGCGCAGCCCGTCGTCGGGGCCGCCGCGCAGGCCGAGCACCGCCTCGCGGTCCTGGATCTCGGCGCCAAAGCTGGGGGTGTAGCCGCCCGGGAACCGGGTCCAGACCGGATTGAGGGCGATGAAGCCGCTGGGGCTGCCGGCGTCGGCCGTCAGGAAGTCGTTCGGGTCCAGCCCGGCCGTGTTGAGGGCGTCGACGATCGACTGGGCGACGTCGTCCGGCTGGCCGTCCGCGGGGCTGGTATCGACGGACAGCGTTCCGCGCGGCGTCACGCCCAACACGCCGACCGGCGTGCGATAGAAGAAGCTCGAGATGAAATCCTGGTTGACGATGTTGCCGTGGCCATAGAGCCGTACGGTGTCGCTCGCGTCGAGCTCCAGGTTGACGAACAGGCGCCCGCCGTCGGTGTCCGGGTCCCCCCAGCGCTGGCCGAGGGCGCCGAACGGCACGTTTTGCTCGCCGACGAAGGCGGCGACGGTCGTGGCGTCGGGTCGCGCCTGGCCGCGCGAGGTGTGATTCGCGTCGAGATACTCGGCCGTGACGTTGAAGAAGCCGCCGGCCAGCGGCAGGCCCCAGTTGCCCGACACCCGGTAGTTCGTGCCGTCGCCTTCGTAAGTCGAGCCGTACTGGCTGCTCAGCGTCATGCCCCGCGCGTTCTGCTTGAGCATGATGTTGATGACGCCGGCGATCGCGTCGGAGCCGTACTGCGCCGAGGCGCCGTCGCGCAGCACCTCGACCCGGTCGATCGCGGCGGTCGGGATGATGCCGAAATCCACGGCCTGCGCGCCCTGGTTGACCGTGCCGAACGGCTCGGTCTGGAGATTGACCAAGGCCGAGCGGTGCCGGCGATGGCCGTTGATCAGAACCAGCGTCTGGTCCGGCGGCAGGTTGCGCAGGTTGGCCGGGCGGATGAACGCGGTGCCGTCGGAGATCGGGTAACGCTGCGTATTGAACGACGGCGCCACCATGCGCAGCGCATCGGTCAGGTCGGGCGATCCCTGGCGCTCGAACTCCGCGCCGTTGAACGCGTCGATCGGCGATGCGGACTGCGTTACCACCCGGCCTTTCACGCGCGTGCCGGTGACGATCACGGGCTCGAATTCCGGCGACGCCTCGGCCGGCGGCCGTTCAGCTGCAGGCGCAGCCTCGCTGGGCGGAGGCGTTTCGGTCGGCGCCTGAGCTGTTTCGGTCGGCGCGTCCTGCGCCAGCACCTGCAGCGTGGTCAATGTTGCGCAGAGAAGCGATGCCCAAACGTGGATGCTCTTCATAAGTCCCCCGGTCGAGAGGCGCCAAGATGCGGCGCAGGTGCCCGATGCCCCGTAGAATCGCTGCGCCAGTGTATGCCCGGGGCTGCGCAGCAACAATCAAGACGTTCCCGGTCCCCGGAGACGGCGGTCGAGAAGTTCGGCGCGCGGACCCCCTAGGTCTTCACTACTGACGCGGACCGCGGGTTGGGATACCTTCGGCGCTTCCTAGGGCGAGCGGGAGCTCCGATGAAAGGCAAAGGTTTCGACCGGCTGCGCGGCGCGGCAATCATGGGGCTGATGGGCCTGGGATCGCTGGCCGGCGGCACGGCACGCGCCGCGGTCACCAATCTTCCGCTCGCGCTGACCGTCACCTCGGGCACGCGAACGTTCAAGTGGGGCACGTCACCCGGCACCAACACTGCCGGCGGCACGACGTCCGGTCTCGGCAACCTGACGTGGTGCCTCAATCCGGCCGTGACCGCCACCTATGTGTCGTCGACGGGCTTCTGCATGGCCGAGGCCGAGATGACGGTCGCCGCGGTCAACCATGGCGACTGGATCGACTCGGCGTTCGGCGTGGCGGTGGACGGCGTCCTGTTCGTCAATCCTGACGGCACCGTGGACCTCACCAACAACACCGTGACGTCCGATACGGCAACCGTCAGCGGCGTGGCCGTGCAGGTCAAGATGGCTTTCAGCGTGGGCCGGCCGGGCGTCATCCGCGTGCTGTACAGCTTCACGAACAGCACCGCTTCTGCCGTCACCAGGTCCATCGCGATCGGCGGCAACATCGGCTCCGACAGCAACACCACGGCGCAATGGAGCGCCGACGGCGACGCCACCATCGAGACCACCGACGGCTGGTACATCAGCAGCGACAACACGGTGGTCGGCGGTGACACAGCCAGCGATCCGCTGTTTACGCTCGCCCGTTTCCATGCGGGCGCGGACCTGATCCCGGTGGCGACGTCGATCGCGGGAACCTTGGACGGCATGGGCGACAGGGACAACTTCGCCGAGTCGTTCGACCTCGACATTCCGGCGAACGCGACGCGGCGCATCCTGATCTTCGCCGAAATGAACCCCACGCTGACCGAGGCCAAGGACAACGCGGAGTCGTTCGACAGCCGCTCGGCCATGTCGAGTGATGGCCTCCTCGAAGGGTTGACGAAGACCGAGCTGGCGGAAGTCGTGAACTTCAACGTCGAGTCCCCGACCCGTGGTGGCGGTGGCGTGATGGCGCCAGGCTCGCTGCTCACGCTCAGTGGCCTGTACGCGCTGGCGGCCCTGCGGCGGCGCCGCAAGACCGAAAACTGATCCAGCCGGAAGGGGAGGCCGCCCGCCGGCACGAGGCGGGTGTGCGTTGCCTGCTCGAGGGCCAGCCGCAAACCGCGCTGCCGCATTTGGAGTTCGCCGCCCGGGCTGTCCCGGGCGAGGCCCTGTATCAGTGCAATCTCGGCGAGGCGCGGCGACGGGCCGGCGATTGCACCGGCGCGGTCGAGGCGCTCGAGCGCGCGCTGAAGCTCAGGCCGGATTATCCGGTTGCCCGCCATAACCTCGGCTGCGCGCTGCTCGCCAAAGGCGCGGCGCGGGAGGCGCTGCGCGAGTTCCGCGGGCTCGCGAAACGTCATCCGGACCAGGCCAATTACCACGCTGCCTGCGGTGACGCGCTACGCGAGATGGGCCGCGCGCGGCGCGCCATCCGGTGCTATCGGCGGGCGCTGCGGCACGACCCCGCCTTCGCCCTTGCCCACGCCAACCTCGGCGCGCTGCTGCTGCAGCGCGGCGGCGCCCGGAAGGCGCTCGAGCATTGCCGCCGCGCCGTGGAGCTGGCCGGCGGCGACTATCGCACCCACCTGAACCTCGGGCTGTGCCTGGTCGAGACCGAGGAGCTCGACGAGGCCATGTCGGCCTTCGCGCGCGCCCACGAGCTGGCTCCGGGATCGGTCGAGCTCAGTGTGAGCATCGGCGACGTCTGGCGCGGTGTCGGCGAGGCCGCCGAAGCCGCGTTCTGGTATGCCAAGGCCCTTGCGCTCGATCCCGCCGCGCCTCGCGCGAGGGCGGGGCAGGCCCTGCTGCAGCTCGAGGCCGGCGACAGCGAAGGCGCGGTCGCCACGCTTCGCGAGCTGTCCGCCGCGCGGCCGGACGATCACCGCCTGCTGCTGAGCTTGTCGCAAGCGCAGTGGGACGACGGCGACACCGAGGACGCGATCGCCACGCTGCGCGCGGTCCTTGCGCTGCAGCCCGAGTCGGCCATGCTGCACGCGCGCATCGGCACGGTCCTGGCGTCGGCCGGAAAGATTGACGAGGCCGTGCAAGCCCACGAGCAGGCCCTGCGGCACAACGCCCGGTGCGTGGCGGCGATGGCCGGCCTCGCCACCACGCTGCGCGCGCGGCTCGACCCCGCGATCGCAGGGCAAATGGAGCGCCTGCTGGCCGGCAAGACGCTGCGCGAAGGCGCGCGGGCGAGCCTGCACAGCGGGCTCGCGGCCTGGCACGACGCTCGCGGCGAAACCGACCGGGCCATCGTCCACGCACGGCAAGCCAACGAGGCCCAGTGGCGCTTCAAGAGCCGGCACGGCTGGGAATACGAGCCGGCGGAGCACGCGCGCAACGTTCAGGCGCTGATCGAGACCTTCACGCCGGAATACTTCACCCGCGTGGCCGGGCTCGGTTCCGAGGATCCGGCCCCGGTGTTCATCGTCGGCATGCCGCGCTCGGGCACGACACTCACCGAGCAGATCCTGGCGAGCCATCCCGAGGTCGCGGGCCTCGGCGAACGGAATCTCGCGGGAGCGGCGCTCGGCCGCTTGCTGCGGCTCGTCGGCGCACCCGACCCGCGTGCCGCGCTAGCCCGCGCGACGCGCGAGCAGATCCAGGCCGTCGCCGCGCGCTACCTCGAGCAGCTTGCGCGCCTGAAGCAGAAGCTCGGCAAGCCCGGCGCGCGCTTCGTCGTCGACAAGATGCCGGACAACTACCTTCACGTCGGCTGGATCCTGACGCTGTTCCCGCGCGCGACGGTGATCCATGCGCGGCGCGACCTGCGCGACGTGGCGCTGTCGTGCTGGATGACCCAGTTCGGCCAGATCCGCTGGGCGTGCGACCTGCGGCACATCGCGGCGCGCGCGCGCGAGCACCTGCGGCTGATGGCGCACTGGCAGCGGGTCCTGCCGGGACGCCTCGTCGTCAGCGATTACGAGAGCCTGGTGGCGGACCAGGAGCCGCAGACGCGCCGGCTGCTCGAGGCCCTGGGCCTGGGCTGGGATCCGGCCTGCCTCGAGTTCCACAAGACCGAGCGCATCGTGCGCACCGCGAGCGTCTCGCAGGTGCGCAATCCGATCTACCGCAGCTCCGTCGCGCGCTGGAAGCCTTACGAGGCCGAGCTGGCGCCGGTCGTCGAGGTGATGCGCGAGGCGGGACTCTCATAGCGCGGCGCGGGATAATCGCGGCCATGTCCGCACCCGATCCGGGGTTCCACGCCAACGGCCTGCGCTTCCAGTGCACCGGTTGCGGCGAGTGCTGCCGCGCGCGCCACGGCAAGCCCTCGTGGGTGTACGTCACGATCGACGAGCGCCGCCGCCTGGCCGCGCACCTCAAGCTGCGCACCGGCGCCTTCACGCGCCGCTACTGCTCCAGGACCAACGGCTTCTGGCACTTGCGCCATCCCACGCAGAACTGCCTGTTCCTCGACGGCGCCCGCTGCACGGTCTACGGCGCCCGGCCCGGGCAATGCCGCACCTATCCGTTCTGGCGCGAGCACATGTCGGCCGGGGCCTGGAACAAGGTCGCGCACGAGTGCGAAGGCGTCGGCCGCGGCCGGCTGTGGACGCCCGAGGAGATCGAGGTGCGGCTGAAGGACGAAGCCAGCCGGGACAACCAGGCCTAGCCCGGTTACGCGACGCGCGCCGAGACGAACCAGGTGCTCGACGGCGCCCACACGCCGTCGGGCCGCACGTACTTGCCCAGGGCCTCGCGCAGCGCCACGACGACCTTGGGCTTGAGGCGCTCACCCTCGGCGGCGGCGAGCCGGATGATCTCGCCGGCCGGACCGAGGGCCATCGCGAACTCGACGGCGTCCTCGAGATTGCGGCCGATGCAGATGTCGGTGTCGAAACGCTCGAAGGTGATGCCCGTGAAGCCCGCGGCCTTCAGCATCGCACTGACCATGTCGGGGCCGGCCATCGAGAAGGGGCCGGGGCCGCAATGCACCTGGTTGGTGTCTTCGTGGTTGACCACCGGCACGATCTCGCGCACGCGCAGCTCGGCGTCGTGCAGCCAGGGGTTCTCCTCGCGCTTGCGCCAGACAATCTGCGTGAAGCGGCCGCCGGGCTTCAGCGCCTTGCGCACGTTGCGCATCGCCGCGCCCGGCATGTTGAAGAACATGGTGCCGAAGCGCGCGAAGGCGTGGTCGTAGGGCCCGCGCAGGTCGTCCCGCTCCACGTCGGCCACCAGGAACTTCGCGTTCGGAACCGCCGCGGTGCGCGCTTCCTGCTGGCACAGCTCAATGAAGTTCGAGGCGCAATCCACGCCGATGGCTTCGCCCGTGGGCCCGACCAGCGCGGCAATCCTCAGTGTGCTGTCGCCGAAGCCGCAGCCCACATCGAGCACGCGCTCGCCGGCCTTGAACAACCCGCGGCGCAGGGCTTCATCGCTGTGGCCCGCCAGGCCCGTGATCAGCAGGTGCTTGAAGCGTACGAACTTGTCGAACAGAACGGTGTTCCAGGCCTCGATGATGACGGCGTTGTCGTTCATGGCTTCTTGTCCTTCATGAGGTCCTTCAGGCCGCTGAACGGATTGCCGGTCGCCACCGGCGCGGAGCGCGGCGGGCTGGTGCCGGCGGCGCGCGCGACCTGGCGCTGATGCTCGTTGTCGTGGCAGTACAGGCACAGCAGCTCCCAGTTGCTGCCGTCCGGCGGGTTGTGGTCGTGGTTGTGGTCGCGGTGGTGGACGGTCAGCTCGCGCAGGTTGGCGTTGGTGAAGGTACGGCCGCAGCGGCCGCAGATCCACGGGTAGAGCTTGAGCGCCTGGTCGCGATAGTCGATGGCCATCAGAACACCTGCACCGCCGCCTTGACCGCCAGCGCCCACAGCACCAGCGACGAGGCTGAAAATAGGTAGAAGCGGATCGGGATGACGTTGACCAGCGCCTGCCACAGCGAGTGCACCACCCGCAGGCCGACATAGGCCCAGGCCAGCGCCAGCGCCAGGGTCGAGGCGTCGCCCAGCACGGCCAGCGTGATCCCCACGGCGTAGAACAGCGTCGGCTGCTCGAACAGGTGGTTGTAGTTGTCGGCCTTCCAGCGCACCTGCGCCGGCAACTCGTTCATTTGCGCGCCGCGTGGCGCGGTGGGGTCGAGCCGCATGCGCAGCCGGATGATTGCGGGGATGCGGGTGAAGTACATCCAGAACCACATCACGGCGGTCCACAGGACAAGGGCGATCACCGGGGCCAGCAGGGCGCTGGTGGGTTGCATGGACAGGCTCCCTGGGATTGGAGCCCTATTGTGCGAACTCCAGGACGCCGTCGTCGAGCGTGCCGAAACGCAGGTTGAGCAGGTCGCGCGCGTAGTTCTGGTGCAGCTTCCAGGGCACCTTCGAGCCCGCCTTCGGGAACAGGTGGATCGAGCGCTGCACGTAGCCCGACGAGAAATCGATGATCGGCTGCTCGGTGACGCTTGGGTCGTTGCGCCGCGGCGTGCACTGCCGGTAGCCGTTGCGCTCCATGTGGTTGATCAGCCTGCACATGTACTGGGCGACGAGATCGCACTTGAGCGTCCACGAGGCGTTGGTGTAGCCCACCGCGAAGGCCATGTTCGGCACGTCGCTGACCATCATTCCGCGGTAGCTCATGGTCTTCGGCGGATCGACCGGCGTGCCGTCGACCGACAACTGTGTGCCGCCCAGCAGCAGCATGTTGAGCCCGGTGGCCGTGATCACCAGGTCGGCCGGCAGCTCGGCGCCGGACTTCAGCCGGATGCCGGTCTCGGTGAAGGTCTCGACCTGGTCGGTGACGATCGAGGCGCGACCCTCGCGCAGCACCTTGAACAGGTCGGCGTCGGGCACCATGCACAGGCGCTGGTCCCACGGCTCGTAGTTCGGCGTGAAGTGCGGCGCGACGCTGTAGTCCTTGCCCATCTCGGCCTTGATGCCCATGCGCACCAGCGCCTTGAACGCGTTTGGGAAGCGCCGCGCGATCCAGTAGAAGAACATCGCGCGCAGCACGTTGCGCCAGCGTGCCACGGCATAGGCCAGCTTCGCCGGCAGGATCTTGCGGGCGAAGTTGGCGAGCAGGTCCTGCGAGGGCAGGGTGACGATGTAGGTCGGCGAGCGTTGCAGCAGGGTCACATGCGCGGCCTGGTCGGTCATCGCCGGCACCAGCGTCACGGCCGTGGCGCCGCTGCCGATGACGACCACGCGCTTGCCGGCGTAGTCCACGTCGTCGGACCACTTCTGCGGGTGCACGATGCGCCCGCGGAAGCGCTCGCTGCCCGGGAAGGCCGGCGCGTAGCCCTGGTCGTAGTCGTAGTAGCCGGCGCACATGTAGAGGAACGAGCAGGTGAGGCTCCCGGGCTCGCGGTTCGCGCCACGCTCGACCTCGACCGTCCACGCCGCCTCCGTGCTCGACCAGGCCGCGCGCACCACGCGGTGCTGGTAGCGGATGTGCGGGTCGACGCCGTACTCGCGCGCGGTGTCGTTGACGTACTTGAGGATCGCGGGGCCGTCGGCAATGGCCTTGGATTCGGTCCACGGCCGGAACGAGTAGCCCAGCGTGAACATGTCGGAGTCCGAGCGGATGCCCGGGTAGCGGAACAGGTCCCAGGTCCCGCCCATGCGCTCGCGCGCCTCGAGCACGGCGTAGGTCTTGCCCGGGCAGTTCATGGTCAGGTGGCAGGCGCCGCCGACGCCGGACAGGCCGGCGCCTACGATCAACACGTCAAAATGCTCAGGAGTCATCGCACAACTCTACCTTTTGTGTCATCCCGAGCGCAGCGAGGGATCTCGTTCCAGACGAGATCCCTCGGCGCTACGCGCCTCGGGATGACACCAGCGCCTTGGCGATAAACGTCTTCGCCACCCGGGTCCGCGGCACCTTGCCGTCGAACCAGCTGCGCACGTCCTCGTCCAGCGCCAGGCCGTGCATGTAGTTGTACAGGGCCTTGTTCAGGCCCACGCCGAGCGCGTCGTGATCCGTGCCGGTGGGGTCGTCGAAACCGACGTCGTTCCTCGCGAACCCTCCCGCGGGCAGGGTGTGCAGGGTGATGCCGTAGTCCGCCGGGTGCTTGCCGACCGGCGAGTGCACCGTGCAGGTGAAGCGGTGCCAGAAGCCGCTCTGCAGGCAGCCTTGCGCGAACAACTGGCGCACGTACTCGAGCGCATCCACCGTGTCCTGCACGGTCTGGGTCGGGAAGCCGTACATCAGGTAGGCGTGCACCAGGATCCCCGCGTCGGTGAAGGCCCGCGTGACGCGCGCGACCTGCTCAACGCTGACGCCCTTCTTCATCAGCTTGAGCAGCCGGTCGTGCGCGACTTCGAGCCCGCCGGACACCGCGATGCAGCCGCTGTCGGCCAGCTCGCGACACAGCGCCGGCGTGAAGGTCTTCTCGAAGCGGATGTTGCCCCACCACGAGATCGCGGTGCCGCGGCGCGTGAGTTCGGCGGCGAGCGTCTTCAGGCCCTTGGGCGGCGCCGCCTCGTCCACGAAGTGAAAACCGGTCTGGCCGGTCTCGGCGACGATCTTCTCGATGCGGTCAGCCAGCGTGGTCGCGCCGGCGAGGTCGTAGCGCGAGATGTAGTCGAGGTTCACGTCGCAGAAGGTGCACTTCTTCCAGTAGCAGCCGTGCGCCACCGTCAGCTTGTTCCAGCGTCCGTCGGACCACAGCCGGTGCATCGGGTTGAGCATGTCGAGTACCGACAGGTAGCTGTGCAGCGGCAGGCCGACCCAGGTCGGCGTGCCGGTCTGGGCGAAGGGGATGTCGGGCTCGCGGAAGTCGATGTACTCGACCTTGCCAGTAGCCCGCCGGAACGTGCGCACGAGCTTCTCGCGCGGCCGCTTGCCGTCCCGGTGTTCGAGCAGCGCCAGCAGCGGCCGCTCGCCCGCGTCAAGCGTGACGTAATCGAAGAAGTCGAACACGCGCGGCTCGGCCAGCTCGCGCAGCTCGGTGTTGGCGAAGCCGCCGCCGAGCACCGTGACGATCGACGGATCGTGCGCCTTGATCGCCTGCGCGATGCGGAAGGCGCCGTAGACCGAGCCGGGGAAGGGCACCGACAGCAGCACCACGCGCGGCGCGTGGCGCGCCAGCGCCTCTTTCGTCAGCCGCGCCAGCGTTTCGTCGATCAGGTTGGCCGGAGCGGCCAGTGCCTGCGCCAGCGGATCGAAGCTGGCCTGGCTCTGGGCGAGCGACTCGCCGTAGCGCACGAACTCGAAGCGCGCGTCCACCGCGTCGCGCAGCACGTCGGCCAGGTCATTGAGGTAAAGCGTGGCCAGGTGCCGCGCGCGGTCGTGGGTGCCGAGCGCGCCGAAGGCCCAGGCCAGCGGGTCGGCGCCTTCCGCGGAGACGCCCACGTCGAGCGAGGCGAAGCGCTGGCCCTCGGGCAGGACGGCGCGGCCGGCGATGCGGTGGCCGACGGTGGGGTCGCGCCCCTGCAGGAACGCGATCGCCGCGGCGACGGTGGCGTGATAACGCGCGTAGTGGGCGAGGAAGTGGCGCACCTGGCGCGAGCGTTTGCGCTGGGGCAAGGCCTCGCAGCGCGTGCGGATCGCCTCCAGCCCGGCCGGCGAGAACAGCTCCAGCATCAGGGCCAGCGCCAGGTCCTCCTGGCGGGCGTCCACGCCCTGCTCGCGCAGGAATCCGGTCAGGTAGGCCGTGGACGGGTAGGGGGTGTTGAGCTGCGTCATCGGCGGGATGACGGACAACACGCGGAAGGGGGCGGACATTCGCTAGGATAGCGGCGTGTTCCAGACCATTGCCATGACCGGGATCGCGCACGTCATCCAGCTGTCGATCGCACCGGTGTTCCTGCTGACCAGCGTCGGCGCCATCCTCGGCGTGATGTCCAACCGGCTGTCACGCATCGTGGATCGCGCCCGGGCGCTGGAAGTGAAGCTGGCGGGCGCCGAAGGCGCGGGGCGTGACGACCTGGTGCAGCGCCTGAACAACCTGACCCGGCGCGCCACCCTGATCAGTCACGCCATCATGCTGTGCGTGATCACCGCGGTGCTGGTGTGCGGCACCATCATCGTGCTGTTCCTCGGCGAGTTCGCGGCCTTCGAGGCCACCGTGCCGGCGGCGCTGCTGTTCATCGCCGGCTTGCTGACCTTCCTGCTCGCGCTGATCTGGCTGCTGCGCGAGATCTTCATGGCGATCCGCACCATGAAGTTCGGGCCGGGGTAGCCTCAGGACGCGTTGTTCGCGTGCAACTCTCTACAAGTCATCTGCCATCTGCCGAGCCTTTTGCAAGAAGCGTTTCGCCCACAGGAATTGCGTCGCAAGTATGGAAAGGCCAATGGGAATGACTACAAACGCTGGCCCCGGCAAAACGATCAGAGCAATCCCGATAAGAGTCACGGTTCCTCCAATGACCGCAACAACGATACGTTTGGCGACACGAAGCTTCGGGTCGTTCTTCACCGAGTCCGCCCTATGCGACGTCGCGCGTCGAGTTTCATGAGCCTCCACCCCGTGTTCAGGGAAATACTCTAACTCTTCGCCGCCTTCCACCGTGCCAGGCTCTCGGACGGCCACAGGTCCTTGGCGTTGTAGAACTCCGGGAAGGCCTTCGCGCCCTCCGGCAGCACGACCCACGGTTGCCTGGTGGACGTGAAGATGTGGATGTCGGGCGGGAAACGCCCCGGCTCGTCGAGCGTGCCGACGCGCACGAAGCGGATCGGATCGCCGGCGTTCGGGTAGTGGCTCCACAGCGCCACGCGGCACTTCGGGCAACGCGCGATGCGCTGGCCCTTGCCCGATGCCGACGGCGTCAGCACCAGCTCGAACTCGCCCTGCACCTCGACGCAGGCGCTCTCGATCACGGCGTTGACCGCGAACGCGCTGCCGCTCTCGCGTTGGCACCACGTGCAATGGCAGCCATGCACGATGATCGGCTTGCGCGTCATCCGATAGCGCACGGCGCGACAGGTGCAGCCGCCCTCGAAGGATTCGCTCATGGTTGTCTCCAGGTTCCGCCGATCGGCAGCGTGAAGAAGCGCTCCGATGGCACATTCTGCTCGCGCAGCGCCGCTGCCAGCTCGATCTCGGGCTGGTCGATGGCCTCGTCGGTGAGCTGGAAGGTGCGCAGGTGCACGCCCAGCGTGGCCGGCGATCCGAGCAACTGGTGGATGCGCACGGATTCGGCGGGATTGACGTGCTGGTCCTTCATGAACCAGCGCGGTTCGTAGGCGCCCACCGGCAGCACGGCGAGGCGGAACGGGCCGAAGCGCCGCGCCGCCTCCGCAAAGAAGGCGCCGTCCCACAGGCCGGTGTCGCCGGCGACGTAGATCTTGCCGCCCGGCGTCTCGACCACGAAGCCGCCCCACAGCGCCTTGTTGCGATCGAACGTGTGGCGGCGCGACCAGTGGTACACCGGCACGACATGCACGCGCACCTTGTCGGTGAAGTCGAGGTCCTGCCACCAGTCGAGGGTGTGGACGCGCATCGCGGCGTCGCCGCCGAGCAGCACCTGCTGGTTGCCCAGCGGCGCGACGATCAGCGGATCGTGCGCCTCGCGCAGGCGCGCCAGCGTCGGCAGGTCCATGTGGTCGTAGTGGTTGTGCGAGACCAGCACCAGGTCGATCGGCGGCAGGTCCTCGAAGGCGATGCCGGGCGGGGTGACGCGCCTGGGCCCGGCCCAGCTCACCATGAACGCGCGCTCGGACCAGATCGGGTCGGTGAGGATGTTGAAGCCGGCGGTCTGGATCAGCACGGTGGCGTGGCCGACGAAGCTCACGCGCAGCTCGTCGCCGAACACGCGCTCGGGCGGCTGGTCCGGCGCGGCGAGCGGCACCGACGTGGGCCACGACGCGGGTTCGCGCTTGCTGGCCCAGGTCAGCACCTCGATGAGGTCCTTGCCGATGGTCCCGGACGGATTGAAGAAGCGCTTGCCGTCGA
>JANNKD010000106.1:0-5670 GCA_031396115.1 Gammaproteobacteria bacterium | reverse complement strand
GGCTGTGAAGCCGAGATCCGCATCGCCGAGGAGGTGGTTATCCCGACGAGGTAGATGCTGAAGTGCATGGCCGCGATCGGAGAAGAACATCCGCAGACGCGCATCGAGTTGTACGAAACAGTGCTGGAAGGCAACGCCGAGGCGATGACCGAAGGGCGCGCGGACATTTCGATCGGCCCCACCATCCCGCAGGGTTTCGTCGGCGAGGCGCTGATGAACGTGCGTTTCGTGCTGGCCGCCCATCCCTCGCATCCGCTGCATCACCTGGGCCGGCCGGTGGTCCCCGCCGACCTCAAGCCGCATCGCCACCTGATCATCCGCGACACCGGCAGCCGGCGCGTGCGCGCGTCCAGCGCCATCGCGACGCAGCGCTGGACCGTGTCGAACAAAGCCACCTCGATCCGCGCCGCGACGATGGGCCTGGGCTTCGCCTGGTTTCCCGAGGACAGCATCCGCGAGGAGCTGGACGCCGGACAGCTCAAGGCGGTGCCGATGCGCGAGGGCACCGAGCGCTACGCGACGCTGTATTTCATCCATCCGGGCGGCGACCTGGTCGGCAAGGGCGCGCGCCGGCTCGGTGAAATCATCCGCGAGCAGGTCAAGGCGCTGTGCCCGGAGTCGGGCCAGCCGGCGGCGGCGTCCTGACGTGACTTGGCCCAGAATGGGCTGACAAGGGGGATTGGATGCGGTTGCCGCCGATCGTGGTTCTGCTGGGCTATGCGGGCCTCGTGCCCTTCGTGATCGGGCCGCTGTGGCTGACGGCCGCGCCGGCGAGCGCGCCGCTGTGGCTCGACGACGCCTGGACCGGCTACGTCACGCTGCTGGCGGCGTTCCTCGCCGGCACGTTCTGGGGCTTCGCGCTGCCCGCGATCGAGGGGCCCAACGGCATCCTCGGCGTGTTCATCGCATCGCTGCTGCTGCTGCTGACCTGGGTGACGATGGTGGTCGCGCCGGGCTACCAGCTGCCGCTGCTGGCGCTGGTGTTCCTGCTGCAGCTGCTCGCCGAGTATTGGCGCGAGCGCACGCTCGACACCCTCCCGGGGTATTTCAGGCTGCGCGTGACGCTGACGGTCGGCGCGATCGCGGGGATCGCCTGGCGGCTGATGCTCTGAGGTTGCGGCACATCGGTCGCGCCTGAGAGGCGCTCCTACAATCTGCCGCGCGCCAGGTCCTGGCGTTGGCTCGACACCGGCTTGCCGCGGCCGAGCACGCGCGTTTCCCACACCAGCCGTACGCCGTCGCGCGTGCTGGACGTCAGCGTGAGATCCAGCTCCTGGCCCTTGGCGAGCGTGACCGGCGCGAGCAACGGCAGATACACCTGCTCCCAGTGCGTGGCCGGCGCGAGCGGGGAGGTCGACAGCGCGACGCCGTCCACCAGTTCGACCTGCCACCACAGGGCGAAGCCGTAAACCGTCCGGCCGCCCAGGTCGCTCCAGCTCGCCAGGCCCTTGCGCTGGCTCGACGGCGGCTTGCCCGCGGGCGCGAAGGCGATGCGGTCCCACTCGCGGATCGCGCCCTCGCCGGGCAGGTCGGCGCGCTCGACCGTGCGTACGTACATGTTGTTCAGCGCGGTCTCGCGCGCGGGAGCCAGGTCGAGGCCGTGGCTGCCGCCCGCGAACACGTCGATGCCGTCCTGCAGGCGTGGCCGGATCACCGGCGCGACGAACTGCGCCAGCCCGGCGGGAATCATCACGCCGCCGGGCTTGAGGAAGCGCCGCGCGTCCACCAGCGTCTCGAGCAGGCCTTCCTCGAGCGCGAAGTTGCCGAGCGTCTCGGAGACGACTACGTCGGCCTTCGGCGGCTTCTTCACCTCGCTCGAATGCGAGTTGACGAAGGTCAGGCCGGTGATGCGGTTGCGCCGCGCCAGCTCCTGCGCCAGGGCCAGCGCGCCGCTGTACTCATAGAGGTGGCACTGCGTCGCCCCGAGGCGTCGCGCAAGGAACGACAGGAAGCCGGTGCCGGCGCCGATGTCGGCGACCGTCATGCCGGGCTTGAGCACGCGCGCCAGCGCCGCGCCGAGCGCGTCGTTGCGCACGGTGTCGCCGAGCAGCTTGCGATGCAGCTCGATCTCGCTCATTCGGGCAGCTGGCGCATCAGGCTTTCCTGCGTCACCGAGCAGACCAGGCGGCCGCCGCGATCGAAGATCAGCCCGCGCGAGAAGCCGCGCCCGCCGTGCGAGGCCGGCGCGTCCATCGAGCAGAGCAGCCACTCGTCCACGCGCACCTCGCGGTGGAACCACAGCGCGTGATCGATGCTCGCGACCACCATCTGGCGCGAGAACCAGGACTTGCCGTGCGGCAGCAGCGCCGTGGACAGCAGGTTGAAGTCCGATGCGTACGCCAGCACGCAGGTGTGCAGCAGCGGATCGTCCGGCAGTTTGCCGGCCGCGCGCAGCCAGATGTCCTGGCGCGGCGCGCGTGAGTCCGGCCGCAGTGGATTCCACGGATTCACCAGCTTGAACTCGATGGCGAGGTCGCGGCCGAGTGCGACGCGGGCGCGCTCCGGCAGCCCGGGCTCGGCATCGGCCCATTTCATCCGCAGCACGTGCGCGAATTCCAGTTCCTCGGGAGGCGCGACCTTCGGCATCTCGACCTGGTGCTCCAGGCCCGCTTCGGGCTTCTGGAACGAGGCGATCATCGACAGGATGGGCTCGCCGTTCTGGATCGCCTGCACGCGCCGCGCCGTGAAGCTGCGGCCGTCGCGCACGCGGTCCACTTCGTAGACGATCGGCATGGCCATGTCGCCGGGCCGCAGGAAGTAGGCGTGCAGCGAGTGCGGCGCCGCGCCCTCGACCGTGCGCGCGGCGGCGACCAGCGCCTGGCCGATGACCTGGCCGCCGTAGACGCTCTTGCCGCCGAGGTCGCGCGACTGCCCGCGGAACATGTTGACCTCGAGCGGCTCGAGGTCGAGCAGGCTCACCAGGTCTTGCAGCACTCGATTCATGGGCGAGCATCATATGATGCGGCGCGATGCCCATTCTTCCAAAGACGGGGCGGCCCCTTCCCGATCTGCCGGTCCTCGAAGCGCTGCCGGGCGTGAAGGCCGCGCTCGCGCGCGACGGCCGCGTCGTGCTGTCGGCGCCGCCCGGGTCGGGCAAGACCACGCTGGTGCCGCTGGCGCTGCTCGACGAGCCCTGGCTCGCCGGTCGCAAGATCCTCGTGCTGGAGCCGCGGCGCCTCGCGGCGCGCGCTTCCGCGCGGCGCATGGCCGACCTGCGGGGCGAAAGCGTTGGCGACACGGTGGGCTACCAGGTGCGCTTCGAGCGCAAGATCTCCGCGCGCACGCGCATCGAAGTCATCACCGAGGGCCTGCTCACGCGCCGGCTGCAGGCCGACGCGGAACTGCCGGGCGTGGGACTGGTGATCTTCGACGAGTTCCACGAGCGCAGTCTCGACGTGGACCTGGCGCTGGCGCTCACGCTCGACGCGCGGGCCAACCTGAATCCGCAACTGCGCGTGATGGTGATGTCCGCCACGCTCGATACCGCTGCCGTCGCGCGGGTGCTTGGCGGCGCGCCCGTCGTCGAAAGCAGCGGGCGGCTGCACCCGGTCGAGGTGCGCTACCGGCCGGTAAAAGCCGACGAACGCATCGGCGATGCACTTGGCCGCGCGGTGCTGGCCGCGCTCGGCGAAACGCACGGCGACGTGCTGGCCTTCCTGCCGGGCGCGCGCGAGATCCGCGATGCGCAGCGCCTCGTCGAAAATCAATCGGGCCAGAGTCGATTGATTTCCGTCCACCCGCTTTACGGCGACCTGACCAGTGCCGAGCAGGACGCCGCGCTGCTGCCCGCGCGCGACGGAAGGCGCAAGGTGATTCTCGCGACCAACATCGCCCAGACCAGCCTCACGGTCGAGGGCGTGACGACCGTGGTGGATTCGGGCTACGTGCGCGCGGCGCGCTTCGACCTCGGCGCCGGCGCCAACCGGCTCGACACGCTGCGCGTGTCGCGCGCTTCTGCCGAGCAGCGCAGTGGCCGCGCGGGACGCCTCGGGCCCGGCACGGCGTACCGGTTGTGGAGCGAAGAGCAACACGGCCGCCTGCCGGCGCACGACACGCCGGAACTCCTTGCCGCCGACCTGACGCGTTTCGCGCTCGAGCTGGCGGCGTGGGGCGTCGCCGATCCCTCGAAACTCGCGCTGCTCGATGTGCCGGCGCCGGCGTCGTGGTCGTACGCGCGCGAGCTGCTGGCCGAGCTCGGCGCGCTCGATGCTGGCGGGCGTATCACGGCGCACGGCCGCGAGCTGGCGCGCCTGCCGACTGCCCCGCGACTCGCGCACATGCTGCTGCTCGCACAGCAGGCGAAGCTCGCGGAAACCGCGGCGTGGCTGGCGGCGACGCTGGAAGAGCGCGGCGCCGATACGACCGATGCCGCGGCGGCGGTACGCCGCGCGCGCGACAGCTCGCGCGTGCGCGACGCCGTGCGCCAGATGCTAAGGGTGCTGGAGGTCGACGGCGAAGGCCGTACCGACGAAAACGAGCTGGGCCGCGCCATCGCATGGGCATTCCCGGAGCGCATCGCCCGCCGGCGCGCCGGCTCGACCACGGCCTACCTGTGCGAGGACGGCGGCGAGGCGCGCCTGGCCGACAAGGACGCGCTCGGCGCCAACGAATGGCTGGCGATCGCCCATTGGGACCCGGCGCCTCCGCGCAGGATCCGCCTCGCCGCGCCGATCGCCTTTGCCGACGTCGAGCGCGACCATCGCGAGCGTGTGCGCCGCGAGTCGGTCGTGCGCTGGGATGCGCAGGCCGAGGCGGTGGTGGCCGAGGAGCAGACGCGCCTCGGTGCGATCGTGCTGGCGCGCCGCGACCGGCGCTCGGAGTCGGGTGACGCCGTGCGCGCAGCGATGGTCGAGGGCATCCGCCAGATGGGACTCGGCGCGCTGCCGTGGACCGACGAGGCGCGGCAGTGGCAGGCGCGGGTGCAGTCCTTGCGCCTGTGGCGCGAAACCGAAGACTGGCCCGATGTTACGGACGCCGCGCTGCTGGCGACGCTGGACCCATGGCTGGTGCCCTATCTCGATGGCGTGACGCGACGGCCGCACCTGGCGCGCCTCGACCTGCTCGAAATCCTCAACGGCCGGTTCGATTACGCCACGCGGCAGAAGCTGGAGCGGCTCGCGCCCACCCATGTCGAAGTGCCGACCGGCTCGCGCATCCGCCTGGCGTACCAGCCGCCCCATGCGCCGGCGCTCGAGGTGAAGCTGCAGGAGATGTTCGGCTGCCGCGACACGCCGGCGGTCAATGACGGCCGCACCAAGGTTGTCCTGCACCTGTTGTCGCCCGGACAGCGACCGGTCGCGGTGACCCAGGACCTGGCGGGGTTCTGGGCGCGCGGCTACCTGGACGTCAAGAAGGACATGAAAGGCCGCTATCCACGCCACCCCTGGCCGGACGATCCGGTCAGCGCGATGCCGACCCGGCGGGCCAAGCCGCGGGGGACCTGATGGGTGAGTAAATCTCTTGACGCACCGGGGGTCGAAAACGACAATACGCGCCCTTTTTGCCGGCCCTGCAGCCGGGGCGGCGGCAGGGACGGCGGAGGGATACTCAAGCGGTCAACGAGGGCAGACTGTAAATCTGCTGGCTTACGCCTTCGAAGGTTCGAATCCTTCTCCCTCCACCAGCTTTAGAATGCGCGGGACGATGCGGGTGTAGCTCAATGGTAGAGTC
>JANNKD010000097.1:0-13121 GCA_031396115.1 Gammaproteobacteria bacterium | reverse complement strand
GCGTCGCGCAGGCCGGTCTCGATGCGCTCGGTGCCGTGGCCGACCGGCAGCAGCGCCCTGGACGCGCAGGATCCGCACACGGCCGGGACGCCCTGCTCGGTGCCGCAGTGATGGCAGATCATGCGGCCGCGCGCGCGGTGCAGCGTCAGGCGCGCATCGCACTGTTTGCACAGCGCCTGCCAGCCGCAGTCATGGCACAGCAGCACCGGCGCGTAGCCGCGGCGGTTGATGAACAGCAGCGCCTGGCCGCCGGCGCCGAGGTGCCGGCCGATCGCTTCGAGCAGCGGCGCCGACATGCCGTGGTCGAGCGGGCGGCTGCGGATGTCGAGCAGCCGGATCGCGGGCGGTGCGACCGAGTGCACGCGCCGCGTCAGGCGCGCGTGGCGATAGCGGCCGGAGCGGGCGTTGTTGAGCGTCTCCAGCGAGGGCGTGGCGCTGCCCAGGATCACGGGGGCCTTAGCGCGCTGGGCGCGGACGATGGCGAGGTCGCGGGCCGAGTAGCGCAGGCCCTCGTGTTGCTTGAACGAGCCGTCGTGCTCCTCGTCGACGATGACGAGGCCAAGGTCCTTGAACGGCACGAACACGGCCGAGCGCGTGCCGATGACGATGCCGGCGGCGCCGTCGCGCGCCCGCAGCCAGGCCTGGGTGCGCGCGCCTTCCGCCATCGCCGAGTGGTAGCTGACCACGCTGGCGCCGAAGCGCCGCGCGAAACGCTCGGCCAGCTGCGGTGTCAGCCCGATCTCGGGCACCAGCACCAGCACCTGGCGGCCGGCGGCCAGCACGTCGGCGGCGCGCTGCAGGTACAGCTCGGTCTTGCCGCTGCCGGTGATGCCCTCGACCAGCGATGCCGCAAAGCCTGTCCCGAGCCCGGTCGAGGGGCCGTCGCCGTCACGCAGGATCACCAGCGCGCGCTGCTGCTCGTCGGTGAGTTTCGGGGCGGCCTCGGCAGCGTGTTCAGCCGGTGGGCGCTTCGGCGGCTTGATCTCGGCGGCGCGGCCCTGGCGCAGGCCCACGGGCAGCGCCGTGGCGATCGTCTCGCCGATCGGGTGCTGGTAGTACTCGGCGGCGAAGCGGCACAGGCCGAGCATGTCGCCGGGCAGCAACGCACCCGCGTCGAGTACTTCGACGACCGTCTTGTAGGAGCGAGCCGTCGCTTCGCGCTGCGCCGGCGTTCCCAGCGCAACGCCGACGACTTGCCGCGAGCCGAAGGGCACGCGCAGGCGCGCGCCGGCGTGGATGATCAATTCATCGCCAACGCGATAATCGAAGCTCGTATACAGGGGCGCGGGCACCGCGACGGCCACCAGGCGCTCGATTTTCACGAGCATGTTCCCTGTGTGGATAACTCTGGGGAGAAATGGCACCCCCCCTGCGTCGCCTGGATGCCACAGCTTTGGCGCGGATTGCGTCGCGGCAAACCTGAATAAATATCTCTCTTTAAATCAATCAGATACATGAGATTTTTGGAGCGGCTCGTGATGGGGGCACCCGCCTCACGGCGCGCCGGGGGCGGGGCCTGATTTGTTAATAAGGAGGAGTTGTCAAGCCCCCCGCGAGTCGGCTGCTGCGCGGCGCGGGCACCATACCACGCGTGGGTCACGACCCTGCCGGCGCCTGACGGGGTGACCCCCGCGAAGCGGCTACACTCGCCCGAACAAAATTCCGATCCCTGCTCGTGACGAGGAGTCCTGCGTGAGCAAGCGATACGCGGTGCTGTTCCCGGCCCTGGCGGCGCTGCTGATCGCCGCGTGCGGCGACCGCGAAGCGAAGGCTCCGGCCGCGCCGGGCGTGGACCTCGCCGGCAAGACCATCTCGATCGGCGTGCTCAACGACGAAAGCGGTGCGGCGGCGGCGATCGGCCGCCCGTGGGGCACCGGGCTGCGCGTGCTGGCGGCGCAGATCAATGCCGGCGGCAGCGGCCTGCTGCCGGAGGGCTGGAAGATCCAGTTGGTCGAGCGCGACCACGGCTACAACCCGCAGCGCTCGGTGCAGATGTACAACGAAATCCGTGACCAGGTGCTGTTCATCGGCACCAGCTTCGGCACGCCCAACACGCTGCCGCTGCGGCCGTCGCTGGCGCGCCACAAGATGGTCGCCTTCCCGGCCTCGCTGGCCTCGAAGATGGCCGAGTTCGAGTACACGCCGCCGATCGGGCCGTCGTACCGGCTCGAGGCGATGCGCGCGCTCGACTGGATGGCGCAGCAGGCGGGAGGCGCCGGCAAGGTCAAGCTCGGACTGGTCTACCAGCAGGATGACTACGGCGCCGACGGCCGCGATGGCGTGGCCGAGGCCGCGCCGAAGCTCGGCATCACGGTCGTTTCGCAGCAGACCTACGCGCCGGGCCAGCCGGACTACACGGCGGTGGTCGCGGCGCTGAAGGAAGCCGGCGCGACACACGTGATGCTGACCGCGTTGCCCAGCGCCACCGCGCCGATCCTCGGCATCGCCGCGCAGCTCGACTACAAGCCGGTGTGGGTCGGCAACTCGCCGTCGTGGATCGACCGCTTCTTCGACGCCAAGGTGGTGCCGCCGGCGATCTTCGCCAACTTCCACTGGGTCACCTCGTTCGCGTACTGGGGCGAGGACATTCCGCTGATGAAGGCGTTCGTCGCGGCCTACGAGAAGTTCGGGCGCGAGATGGGCCCCCCGGACTACTACATCCTGGCCAGCTACGCCGTCGGCCTGGTCGAGATGCAGGCGCTCACGCGCTGCATCCAGTCCGGTGACGTCACGCGCGAAGGCTTCCTGAGGGCGCTGCGCGCGATGAAGGACTACGACACTTACGGCGCGACCCCCCAGCCGCTCGACTTCACCCGATTCCCGTACGTGCCCGGCATCCAGACGCGCATCCTGAAGCCGGACTTCGACAAGAAGAGCTGGACCGTCGCCAGCGGCTACGCCGCCCCCAGCACGCTGGCGCAGCAATAACGGCGGCGCGCATGCTGCGCGTCAGCGGCCTGGAGGTCGTCTACCACTCGGTTGCGCGCGTGGTCTCGGGCGTCAGCCTCGAAGTGCCCGACGCCTCGATCGTCGCGCTGCTCGGGCCCAACGGCGCGGGCAAGACCACGGTGCTGCGCGCGATCACGGGCCTGCTGCCGATCCACGACGGGCGCATCACCAAGGGCACCATCGAGTTCGGCGCCACGCGCCTCGACGGCCTGGCGCCCGAGCGCATCGTGCGCCACGGCCTGGTGCAGGTGATGGAAGGGCGGCGCATCTTCATCGAGCTGACCGTCGAGGAGAACCTGCTCGCCGGCACCTACGGGCGCACGGACGACTGGCGTGCCGACCTGGAGGCGATGTACGCGCAGTTCCCGCGCCTGGCCGAGCGCCGGCGCCAGACCGCGGGCCTGCTTTCCGGCGGCGAGCAGCAGATGCTGGCGATCGGCCGCGCGCTGCTGGCGAAGCCCAGGACGTTGCTGCTCGACGAGCCCTCGCTGGGCCTGTCGCCGAAGCTGACCGAAGAAGTCGCGCAGCTGATCGAGTCGATCCGCGCGCGTGGCGTGAGCGTGCTGCTGGTCGAGCAGAACGCGCAGATGGCCCTGACCCTGGCCAGCCACGGTTACATCCTGGAGAACGGCAAGGTCGTGCTCGACGGCAGCGCGGCCGAGCTGCGCGAGGATCCCGACGTGCGCGAGTTCTACCTGGGCATGGGCGGGGCGGGGCGCAAGAACTACCGGGACGTGAAGCGCTACGCGCGGAGGAAGCGATGGCTGTCGTGAACCTCCTCGAACTCTCCAACGTCACGCTGAAGTTCGCCGGCCTGACCGCACTCAACGACGTCTCGCTGGCGATTCCCGAGAAGAGCGTGTTCGCCGTGATCGGGCCGAACGGCGCCGGCAAGACCTCGCTGTTCAACTGCATCTCGGGGGTCTACCGCCCTCAGCAGGGCGCGCTGCGCCTCGCCGGCGAGTCCTTGCTCGGCCTGCCGCCGCACGCGATCGCCGCGCGCGGCGTGGCGCGCATGTTCCAGAACCTCGCGTTGTTCGACAACCTGACCACGCTGCAGAACCTGCTGCTTGGCGCGCATCACGGCTTCGCCTCGCGCGCTTGGCAGGACCTGCTGTGGACGCCGCGCGCTCGCTCGGAAGAAGTGCGCCAGCGCGCCGCGGTCGAGGAGGTTATCGAGTTCCTCGAGCTGGAGCGTTACCGCGAATATCCGGTGGGCCTGCTGCCCTACGGCGTGCGCAAGCGCATCGAGCTCGGCCGCGCGCTGTGCATGAAGCCGCGCCTGCTGCTGCTCGACGAGCCGGCCGCGGGGCTGAACCGCGAGGAGACCGAGGAGCTCGCCACCTTCATCCTCGACATCCGCAGCGAGCTCGGCGTGACGCAATTGCTGATCGAGCACGAGCTGTCGCTGGTCATGGACCTGGCCGACCGCATCGCCGTGCTGGATTTCGGCGGGAAGATCGCCGAAGGCCCGCCCGAAGAAGTGCGGCGCGACCCGAAAGTGGCCGAGGCCTACCTCGGCAAGCAGGCCGTCGCATGAGTGTCATCCCGAGGAGCGAAGCGACGAGGGATCTCGTCAAGAACGAGATCCCTCGCTCCGCTCGGGATGACACACATCCGTTCCACTCGGAGCTGTGCCGGCGCATCGGCCACACGCTGCCGGGGCGCGTCGCCGTGTTCGCGCACTTCTGGCCGCAGCGCGTGGCGCTGCGGGAGAAACATCGTGGCCTGTGGCGCGCGTTCACCTGGGCCGAGTACCTGGCGCAGGTGCTGGCCGTGAGCGAGGCGTTCGCGGCGCAGGGACTGAAGGCTGGCGACAGCATCGCCATCATCAGCGACAACCGCCCCGAGTGGCTGTTCGCCGATGTCGGCGCGCAGGCGCTCGGCGTGCTGTCGGCCGGCGTCTACGTGACCAACCCCGCGGCGGACGTCGCCTACGTGCTGAACCACAGCCGCGCGCGCGTCGTGGTCTGCGAGGACCAGGAGCAGCTGGACAAGGTGCTCGGCTCGCCCGAGCCGCTGCCCCACCTGGCCCGCATCGTCGTCATCGACCCGGAAGGTACGCGCGACTACCGCGATCCGCGCATCGTCACCTGGGAGGCCTTCATCGCGCCGGGACTGGCGCGCGCCCGCGCCCGCCCCGAAGCCGGGGTGCACGCGCAACTGCAGGCGCTCGACGCGTCGCGGCCGGCGGTCATTGTCTATACGTCCGGCACCACGGCGCAGCCCAAGGGCGCGGTGCTGACCGCGTCGCAGATGCTGTCCATGAGCGGCACCTACTTCGACGAGCTGGGCAGCAGCGAGGACGACACGCTGCTGTCCTACCTGCCGCTGTGCCACGTCGCCGAGAAGATCTTCTCGCAGTTCACGCCGCTGACGGCCGGCGCGACAGTGCATTTCGGAGAATCCCTCGACACCGTGCGCCAGGACCTGGTCGAGGTCTCGCCGACGATCTTCCTCGGCGTGCCGCGCATCTGGGAAAAGGTCCACGCCGGCGTCGAGGTCGCCATGCGCAATACGACGCCCGAGAAGCGGGCGCTGTACAACTGGGCGGTGGGCGTGGCGAAACGCCATCACGAAGCTTTTGTAGGAGCGCCTCCCAGGCGCGACGGTGCGGCGCCAGATCAGTCGCGCCAAGGTGGCGCTCCTACATTGCTCCGCATCCAGCGCTGGCTCGCCGACGTCCTCGTGCTGCGCGCGCTGCGCGAGCGCCTCGGCCTGGCCAGGGTGCGCCTCGCCGTGTCGGGCGCGGCGCCGATCTCGCCCGAGCTGCTGCACTGGTTCCACGCCATCGGCGTGCCGATCCTCGAGGGCTGGGGGCTGTCCGAGTCCTGCGGCATTTCGCACGTGAACCTGCCGGGCGCGTTTCGCATCGGCACCGTCGGCCGCGCGCTGCGTGGCGTGGACTGCAAGCTGGCCGAGGACGGCGAGGTCCTGATCAAGGGACCGCACATCTTCAGCGGCTACCTGCACAACGAGGCGGCCACGCGCGAGGCCGTGAACGACGGCTGGCTGCACACCGGCGACCTCGGCACGGTCGACAGCGACGGTTACCTGACCATCACCGGCAGGAAGAAAGAGATCCTGATCAACGCCGGCGGCAAGAACCTTTCGCCGGCCAAGATCGAGAACGCGCTCAAGACCAGCCCGTACATCAAGGAAGCCGCCGCCGTGGCCGACGGCCGCGCCTTCACCACCGCGCTGATCCAGATCGAGGGCGACCTGGTCGGCGACTGGGCCACGCGCCAGGGCCTGTCCTACACCTCGTTCGAGGACCTCGCCGGCAAGGCCGAGGTGGTCAAGCTGATCGACGGCGAGGTGCGGCGCATCAACCAGTCGCTGGCGCGCGTCGAGCAGGTGCGCGAGTTTCGGCTGCTGCCCAAGGAGTTGCACCAGGACGACGGCGAGATGACCGCGACGCAGAAGCTCAAGCGGCGCGTGGTCTACACCCGGTTCGCGGCGCTGATCGAGGACATGTACAAGAAAGGAGCCGGCTAGTGTCATCCCGAGCGAAGCGAGGGATCTCGTTCGGAACGAGATCCTTCGCTGCGCTCAGGATGACCACGAATCCCAGATGAGCACTTTTCTTCAGCTGACGTTCTCCGGAGTGGCGCTCGGGGCTATTTATGCCCTCATCGCCCTGGGATTCGTGGTCATCTACCGCGCCTCACAGGTGTTCAACTTCGCGCACGGCGACCTGCTGATTTTCGGCGCGTACCTGATGGTGTCGGCCTGCGCGAGCGGAATGCCGTGGGGCCTCGCGCTGCTGGCGTCGCTCGCGGGCACCGGCGTGCTGGCGGCCGTCATGCAGCACGTCGTGCTGCGGCGCCTGATCGGCCGGCCGGTGTTCGTGACCGTGATCGTGACGATCTTCCTGGGCTTCCTGCTGCGCATCGTCGTGTTGCTGATCTGGGGCCCGGAGACGCACGGCCTGCCGACGCCGTGGCCGCCTGATGGCGCGGTCAACATCCTGGGCGCGGCGGTGCTGTACAACACCTTCGCCACGCTGATCCTCGGCGCGCTGGCGCTCGCAGCCTTCTTCCTGCTGCTGCGCTACTCGAAGATTGGCGTCGCGATGCGCGCGGTGTCGCAGGACCAGGAAGCCTGCCTCGCGCTCGGCTTGCCGGTCGGCCGCATCCTCGCGCTGACCTGGGGCATCGCCGGCGCTTTCGCCGCGCTCGGCGGCATCGGCCTGTCGATGTTCCCGCGCGCGGTCGAGATTAACCTCGCCTACATCGCGCTGGCCGCCTTCCCCGCCGTGCTGGTCGGCGGCCTCGAATCCATGATGGGCGCCGTGGTCGCGGGCCTGCTGCTCGGCGTGCTGCAGGTGTGGGCGCAGGGCTACGTGAATCCGGTGCTTGGCGCGTTCGGTCAGAACTTCCACTCGGTGTTCCCGTACGTCGTGATGATCGTGTTCCTGATGGTGCGGCCGGAAGGGCTGTTCGGTCAGCAGCGCGTGAAGAGAGTCTGATGCCAAATCGTCCGCTCGCGGTCCGCTACGAAGACGCCTTCTCGCTGCTCGCGGGACGCTGGGAGCGCATCGGCCTCGCGCTGCTGGTGATTGTCGTGCTGGCGTATCCGTGGGTGGCGAGCCCCAACTGGATCACGGTGGCCAACCTCGCGCTGGTGTCCATCGTCGGCAGCGTCGCGCTGATGATCCTGACCGGCTTCACCGGCCAGATCAGCCTCGGCCACGCGGCCTTCCTCGCCATCGGTGCGTACACCACGGCGATCCTGGGCACCCAGTTCGCGCTGCCGTTCTGGTTGCTGCTGCCGGTCAGCGGCCTGGTCGCGTCGGCGGTCGGCCTGGCGATCGGGCCGTTCGCGCTGCGCCTCGAGGGCCTGTACCTCGCCATCGTCACCATTGGCCTCGCGTTCCTGACCAATCACGTGCTGCTGTCGTTCCCGGACCTGACCGGCGGCATGGCCGGTCTGGCCGTGCCGATCCACCTGGGCTTCGGCACGGAGGCGGCGTTCCTTTCCGAGCGCGCGACCTACGCGATCTTCCTCGTCATCGCCACGCTGACCGTGCTCGCCGCGCGCAACCTGGCGCGGTCCAACACCGGCCGCGCGATGATGGCCGTGCGCGACCACGACGTTGCCGCCGCCGTGATGGGCGTCAATCCCGCGCGCGCCAAGATCACCGCGTTCGGCGTGTCGTCGTTCTTCGCCGGGCTGGCGGGCGGCATGTTCGCGTTGCAGCAGCAGTTCATCACGGTGGATCCGCCGTTCAACCAGCTGCTGTCCGTGCTGTACATCGCCATGATCGTGCTCGGCGGCATCGGCACCGTGTTCGGCGCCGTCGCCGGCGCGCTGGCCTTCGTGTTCCTGTCGCCGGTGCTCGAGATCATCGGCCGCGCCACTCCCGGGCTCGACCAGCTGTCGTCCAGCCTGCAGAGCACCTTGTTGTTCGCGATTCTCGTCATCACCTGCCTGGTGTTCGAGCCGCTGGGACTCTACGGCCTGTGGCTGCGCGTGAAGCGCTACTTCATGGCCTGGCCGTTTCGATACTAGAATCGCCGCGCCCATTCCACAGGGGAACCCCGATGTCCGAATTGTTGCTGGCGTATCACTCGACGCTGATCGCGTGCACGGCGCTGGCCGTGCTGGTCTTCCTGCAGGTGCTGGTCGCCGATTACGCCAGCATGAAGGCCAAGCACGTGCCCGGCATGCCGGTGACCGACGGCCACGCGAGTTTCCATTTCCGCGCGGTGCGCGCGCTGGGCAACACCAACGAGACGCTCGCGCTGTTCCTGCTGCTGGCGGGACTCGCGGTCGTGCTCGGCGCCAACGCCAAGTGGACCGGGATCATGGCGTGGGTCTACGTCGCGGGCCGCGCCGGCCACATGGGGTTCTATTACGCGCGCATGGGCCTCGCGCGCAGCACGTCGTTCGGCATCAGCCTGGTCGGGCAATTCGGGCTGCTGGTCCTTTGCCTGTCGACATTGCTCTGACCGGCCACGCCGACCGGCGCGCCCTCGCGGGGCTGATCGTCGGCGCCATCTGCATCGGCCTCGCGCCGGTGTTCGTGCGCTGGATCGACGTCGGCTACACCGCGGCGGGGTTCTGGCGCGTGGCGCTCGCGTTGCCCGTGCTCGGCGCGTTCTGGTGGCCGCAGCGTGAGCACGGCCCCTCGACCGGGCTCGACACCGGCTTCGACGTCTCGCGGCTGAAGTGGCTGTGGCTGGCCGGCGCGTTCTTCGCCGCGGACCTGGCGGTCTGGCACCAGTCGATTCGCTACACGTCCGTGGCCAACGCCACGTTGCTGGCCAACCTCGCGCCCATCTTCGTGACGGCCGGCGCGGTGTGGTTGTTCGCCGAGAAGGTCGGCGGGCGTTTCATCGGCGGCCTGGCGCTGGCGCTGGCCGGCTCGTGCCTGCTGGTCGCCAGCAGCTTCACCATCAGCATGCAGACCGTGCTGGGCGACGTGCTCGGCATGATCACGGCGCTGTTCTACGCGGGCTACCAGCTGACCGTGTCCCGCCAGCGCCGCGGCACGTCCACGATCGAGCTGATGTGGTGGAGCACTCTGGCGTGCGCGGTTTTCCTGCTGCCCGTCACGCTCGCGACCGGCGACACGTTCTGGCCCCAATCCGCGCGCGGCTGGGCCGTGCTGCTGGGCATGGCGCTGATCAGCCAGGTCGCGGGGCAGGGGCTCATCGCCTGGGCCATGGCACACCTGCCGGCGTCGTTCTCCTCGGTGAGCCTGCTGGTCCAGCCGGTCGCCGCGGCGATCTTTGCGTGGGTGCTGCTGGCCGAGCCGTTCGGCGCGTTGCAGGCGCTCGGCGGCGCAGTGGTGTTGGCGGGAATCGTGATCTGCCGGCTGGCGACGGTTCGCGCGGCCTAGCGACGACCCTGGCGTGGAAGCGTACGATTAGTCCTCGACCTGAACCTGATCAGCACTGGGTGGCAGCCATGAAGACACTGATGGGCGTCTGGCTTCTTCTGCTATCGGCATGCGCCTCGGCTCCGCAGCCGCATTGCATGCCACCCCCGGCGAATCCCACGCCGCTAGCCGGCTCCGGAGCAGAAGAGGAGTACGCGCGGTGCAAGGAGCGGGAGGCGGAAGATCGCCAGGAGGCGCAGCTGCGCGAGGAAGAGGCCCGCGCCAAGAAGCGGGAGGCGGAGAAACTCGAGGGCGAGTTGCGACAGCAAGGGCAGGACAAACCCGAACCGCAAGCGCCGACGCCGAACCCGGGGACCGTCCGCTAGGAATTTTTCAGGCGCTCGGCGTATCCGCGATACCGCGGGTTCTTCATCGGCAGCACTTGTTCCGGATCGAATAACGCCGTCTTGCGCGCCGCGATGTCGGCGAGCCACTCGCGCTGCAACCCGGTGGAATCCTGCGCCGGCCATTCGCGCCGGAACGCGTCGCGCCAGGCCTCGAAGCCGTAGCGCTTGAGGTACCAGCCCGTGAACGAGCCGCCGAGGTTGTAGATCTGCCAGGAGCGGAAGTCCTCGTCCGCGGTGCCGCCCAGATAGCGCGGCCAGCCGAGCGCCTCGGCAAGCCTGGGCATGCGGTTGCTCGCGACGTACACCGCGACCCACTCATCGGTGGTCCGGCCGAACTGCGGCCAGGTCGCCGGCACGCGGCCTTCCTCGGCGAAAAGTTTCTCCAGCGTATGCACCGCGGCGCCTTCCTTGAAGAAGAAGCTCGAGTCGTGACCGACGGCGTGGTGGGTGAGCTCGTGCACCCAGTTGTCGAGCATGTCCCAGCGATCGTTCGACGGCGGTAACAGGACGACGCCGTCGCTGTAGAAACCGAACGGCACCTTGCGCGTGAGCTTGAGCGTCACCGGCGCCGGGTCGGCGAGGCGGTGATAGGCGTAGACGCGCGCCGCCCACGGCCGGAAGTCACGCAGGATGGACTCGAGTTCGGCGGCGGGGACGCCGGCGTCGTTCTGGACCTCGATAACCGGTTCCCCCGCGCGCGCGGCCAGCGTAACGGCCAGCAGCCCCAGAAAAAGGGGACGCACACAATTAAAAAAGGTGTGGGTCCCCATTGCAGAAGTTCGCGGCGTCCAGCTCCATCAGCGACGCGCTGCCGGAGCGGATCTGGTTCAGCAGCGTCGTCGTCTCGGGGTAGAGCTTGGCGAAGTAGAACCGCGCGGTGGTCAGCTTGGTCTTGTAGAACGCCTCGTCGTCGCCCTTGGCTCCGCCCGCGAGCGCGGCCTGCGCCACGCCGGCGGCGTAGCACCAGGAGAACGAGAACACGAGGTGCCCGATCAGGCGCAGGTAGGGCACGGCGGCGGCGCCGACCTCGTCCGGATTCTTCATCGCCTTCTGGCCGACTTCCATCGTGACCTTCTGCACTTCGCCGAGCAGCGCCCCCAGCGGCCCGGTGAACTCCATCATGGTCGGGCGGCCGGAGCTGGCCTGGATCGTATCCTGGATGATCTTGCCGAACTTCATGAGCTTGGCGCCCATGTCGGCCAGCACCTTGCGGCCGAGCAGGTCCAGCGCCTGGATGGTGTTGGTGCCCTCGTAGATCATGTTGATGCGCGCATCGCGCACGCACTGCTCGAGGCCGTGTTCGGCGATGTAGCCGTGGCCGCCGAGCACCTGCATCGCGAGCGTGCAGGATTCATAGCCGTTGTCGGTGATGAAGCCCTTGATGACCGGCGTCAGCAGCGCCACCATCTCGCCGTTGATCTTGCGCGTGGCCTCGTCGGGATGCTTGTGCTCCTTGTCGATGGCCAGGCCTGCCCAGTACGAGAACGCGCGCGCCGCCTCGACGTAAGCCTTCTGCGTCATCAGCATGCGCCGCACGTCCGGGTGCACGATGATCGCGTCGGCGGGCTTGCCGGGATTCTTCGGTCCGGTCAGGGAACGCGATTGCAGGCGGTCCTTCGCGTAGGCCAGCGAGTTCTGGTACGCGAACTCGGCGAGTCCCAGCGACTGCATGCCCACCCCCAGGCGCGCCGAGTTCATCATCACGAACATGGCGCTGAGGCCCTTGTTCGGCGGGCCGACCATCCAGCCGGTGGCGCCGTCGAAATTCAGCACGGCGGTCGCGTTGCCGTGAATGCCCATCTTGTGCTCGAGCGAGCCGCACTTGACGGTGTTGCGCTTGCCGACGCCGCCCTTGGCGTCCGGCAGGAACTTGGGCACCACGAACAGCGAGATGCCCTTGGTGCCGCCCGGCGCATCCGGCAGGCGCGCGAGCACCAGGTGCAGGATGTTCTTGGACATGTCGTGCTCGCCGGCGGAGATGAAGATCTTGGTCCCGCTGATGGCGTAGCTGCCGTCGGCCTGCGGCTCGGCGCGCGTCTTGAGCAGGCCGAGGTCGGTGCCGGCGTGCGCTTCGGTCAGGCACATGGTGCCGGTCCACTCGCCCGAGATGAGCTTGGGCAGGAGGGTCTTCTTCTGCTCCGGCGTGCCGAAGGCGTGCAGCGCGTTGTAGGCGCCGTGCGAGAGGCCGGGATACATCGCCCAGGCCTGGTTCGCCGAGTTCATCATTTCCAGGAACGCGCTGTGCACGATGTGCGGCAGGCCCTGGCCGCCGAAGGCCGGGTCGGCGCCGAGCGACGGCCAGCCGGCCTCCACGAACTGCTGGTAGGCCTCCTTGAAGCCCTTGGGCGTGGTGACGTTGCCGTTGCCGTCGAGCTTGCAGCCTTCGCGGTCGCCGACGCCGTTCAGCGGCTGCAGGACTTCGCTGCAGAACTTGCCACCTTCCTCGAGGATGGTGTCGATGGTGGCGGCGTCGATGTCCGCGTGCTGCGGGATGGGCTTGAGCTCGCGCTCCACTTGCAGCATTTCGTGCAGCACGAACTTCATGTCGCGCAGCGGCGGCGTGTACTTGGCCATGGGTAATCCCTTTTGTTGGTTCGACGAGCCCAGAGCCCTACAGATTACGCTCGCCCTCGTCCTTGAGCGAGAAGGGCGTGAAGTGCGTGCCCCGGTCGTAGGTGTCCACGCCCTCGGCGCGCTTCAGGCGCCCGACCACGAAGTAGGTCACCGGCGTGAAGGCGACCTCGACGGCGACCTTGAACGCGAAGTTGAACGCCATGACCGCAAACAGCGTGTCGTGGGTCCAGAGGCCGTAGAAGGCCAGCGGATAGAAGATCACCGAGTCCACGCCCTGGCCGCAGATGGTCGAGCCGATGGTGCGCATCCACAGGTGGCGGCCCTGCGTGGCCAGCTTCATCTTGGCCAGCACGAACGAGTTGACG
>JANNKD010000091.1:0-14026 GCA_031396115.1 Gammaproteobacteria bacterium | reverse complement strand
AGCGCCAGCCCTACGACGTCATCTTCATGGACGTGCAGATGCCGGTCATGGACGGCCTCACCGCGACGCGCGAGTTGCGCCGGCGCTTCGGGCCCGGCCGCCGGCCGCGCATCGTCGCCTTGACCGCCAACGCCATGCAGGACGACCGGCACCAGGCCGAGGCGGCGGGTATGGACGATTACGTGGCCAAGCCGGTCACCCCCGAAGCCTTGGTGGCGGCGTTGCGGCGCACGGTGCGCCTGCAGCCGACCGTCCGCATCCCGATCCTCAACACGCTCAACACCAGCGGAGCAATGACATGAACGGCATCCTGTGGCAGCAGTTGAAGCAGATCTACCCGCTCAACCAGCTCAGGAAGGACCTGATCGAGGGGCTGATGCCCGACCTGCGCATCAGGACCTACGCCGCCGGCGAACTGCTGTTCGGCTTCAACGACAGCCCCGACGATTACTTCTATGTCCTCGAAGGGTCGGTCGAGCTCGCCGACCGCCTGCGCGAAGTGCAGTCCATCGGCCCGAGCGCAGAGCAGGAGGCGATGCCGATGCCTTACATGGCGCCCAGCCCCCACCGGGCGCGCGCCACGGCGGACAGCCGCATCCTGCTGGTGGACCGCCGCAAGCTGCTCGAGGCCCTGAAGCAGAACGATTCCGGGCCCCGGCATACCGGGAGCGGGTCGTTCTGGGACAACCTGCCGCCGGAAAACCTCAAGGAAACCGGTGACAAGCGCGCGGCCGCCCAGCGCGAGGCGCTGCCGCCGCCGGCGCGTCCCGAGAAAATCCTGCTGGTCGAGGACCACCCGACGGATGCTGCGATCACGCAGATGATGCTCGAGCGCCTTGGTTATGCGGCGACCTGGGTGCGCAACTTCGTCGAGGCGATGGAAGCGCTGAACCGCGAGCGCTACGACGTGGTGCTGCTCGACGTGCAGCTCCCGGGCGTGGACGGTCTCGAGGCGGCGCGCCTTATCCAGCAACGCTGGCCCAACGGCCGCTGCCCGCGGATCATCGCGCTCACGGCGCGTGCGCTCAAGGGCGACCGCGAGGCTTGCCTGGCCGCCGGGATGGACGATTACATCTCCAAGCCGATCTCGATCCACGTGCTCGGCGCCAAGCTCAGCACGGAAAACTGGGCGCTGGTGGACCCGCCGGTCATCAAGCGCTTCGCCGACGTGCTCGGACCCTCCGGCATCGTGCTGCTGATCGACACCTTCGTCACGAGCTGGCCGGGCATGATCGAGGACGTGCGCGGCGCCCTGAAAGATAAGGACGCGCCCGGCCTGCGCCGCGCGGCGCATTCGATGAAGGCCGCCGCCGAGACCCTGGGGATTCGCGTGGTCGCGGGGTATTCGCAGAAGCTGGAGCACCTCGGCCAGTCCGGCAGCCTGGAAGGCGCCCCGGCGCTGCTGAGCCAGATCGACAGCGTGCGGCAGGAGACGGCGATCGAGTTGCACCGCCTGCGGGCCGGGTACGCCAGCTAAGCGGGGCTAGGGAGCAGGGGCTAGGGAAGCGCTGAACAGCGTCATTCCCGCGAAAGCGGGAATCCAGAAGTCCCTGAAAACACTGGATGCCCGCTTTCGCGGGCATGACAGATACACGCTTGTTCAGAGCTTCCCCAAGGGCTAGGGAAAAGATTGATACGCTTCTCCCTAGTCCCCCAGCCCCTAATCCCTATCCCCTATGTGCGGAATCGTCGGCGCCGTCGCCAACCGTGACGTCGTCCCTGTCCTGATCGAGGGCCTGCGCCGGCTCGAGTACCGCGGCTACGACTCCACCGGTATTGCCGTGGCCGGCGGCGCCGGCCTGCAGCTGCAGCGCGCGGTCGGCAAGGTCGTGAAGCTGTCCGACCGGCTCAAGGCCCACCCGGCCGCCGGCCCGATCGGCATCGCGCACTCGCGCTGGGCCACGCATGGCGGCGTGACCGAGGCCAACGCCCACCCGCACGTGTCGGGCGGGCGCATCGCGCTGATCCACAACGGCATCATCGAGAACTACGTCGAGCTCAAGGCCGCGCTGGTCAAGAAGGGCTACGTGTTCACGTCCGAGACCGACACCGAGGTCATCGCGCACCTGGTGCACGACTTCGTCAAGCAGTGCCTCGACCTGACCGCGGCCGTGCAGCAGGCGGTGAAGCAGCTCGAGGGCGCCTACGCCATCGTCGTGTTCGACGCGCAGCAGACCGACCGTGTAGTGGTCGCGCGCATCGCCAGTCCGCTGGTGATCGGCCTGGGCGCCGATGGCGAGAACTTCGTGGCCTCCGACGTGCAGGCGCTGCTGCCGGTGACGCGCCGCTTCCAGTTCCTCGAGGAAGGCGACGTCGCCGACATCCGCCGCGACCGCGTCGCGATCTTCGATGCGTCCGGCAAGGCAGTGCAGCGCAAGGTGCACGAATCGGCCCTGTCGGCCGACGCCGTGGAGAAAGGGCCGTTCGCGCATTACATGCAGAAGGAGATCTTCGAGCAGCCGCGCGCAGTGGCCGACACGCTGAGCGAACGCATCGCCAACGGCCACGTGCTCGACGCCGTGTTCGGGCCGCAGGCCCCGCAGCTCTTTTCGCGGGTGAAGGCCGTCCACATCGTCGCTTGCGGCACCAGCTTCCATGCCGGCCTGATCGCGCGCTATTACCTCGAGCAGGGCGCGGGACTGCCGTGCTCGGTCGAGGTCGCCAGCGAATACCGGTACCGCAAGCCCGTGGTGCGCCCCGACACATTGTTCATCGTGATTTCCCAGTCCGGCGAGACCGCCGACACGCTGGCGGCGCTGCGCGAGGCGAAGAAGCTCGGTTACCTGGCGACGCTGGCGATCTGCATCGTGCCGGAGTCGTCCATCGTGCGCGACGCCGACCTGGTGCTGATGACGCGCGCCGGCCCCGAGATCGGCGTGGCCTCGACCAAGGCCTTCACCACGCAGCTCGCCGCGCTCGGGCTGCTGGGCCTGGCGCTGGCGCGCCACCAGGGCGTCAGCCTCAAGGTGCTGGCCGCTTCCACGCGCCAGCTGATGCACGTGCCGCCGATGATCGAGCACACGCTCAAGCTCGAGCCCCAGATCAAGGCCTGGGCGAGAAAGTTCGCCGACAAGCACCACGCGCTGTTCCTCGGCCGCGGGCCGAGCTGGCCGGTGGCGATGGAAGGCGCGCTCAAGCTCAAGGAGATTTCCTACATCCACGCCGAGGCCTACCCGGCCGGCGAGTTGAAGCATGGCCCGCTGGCGCTGGTCGACGACGACATGCCGGTGGTGGCGGTGGCGCCGAACAACGCGCTGCTCGAGAAGCTCAAGAGCAACCTGCAGGAAGTGCGCGCGCGCGGCGGCCGGCTGTACGTGTTCGCCGACCCGGAGTCCGGCATCGAGCCGGCCGAAGGCGTCGAGGTGATCCGCATGCCCGACCACATCGAGCCGCTGCAGGAACCGCTGGTCTATACCATCCCGCTGCAACTGCTGGCCTACCACACGGCCGTGCTGCGCGGCACCGACGTGGACCAGCCGCGCAACCTGGCAAAATCGGTCACTGTCGAGTGACCGATTTTGCGAGTCCCCGCGCAGGCGGGGACCCAGTCAGAAAGCTCGGTGACCGTGGAGTAGTACAGTAGCCGGCCCGGGACGCCAATGAAGAACAACACCATGGACCCGCAGTCGCCATACGTAGTGAAAGTCGATCCGCTGATCGCGCCGCTGGTGCCCGGCTACCTGCAGAACCGCGCCAAGGACACGCAGCGCATCGCCGATTGGCTCGCGGCGAAGGACTTCGGTGCGCTGCAGAAGCTCGGCCACAACATGCGGGGCTCGGCCGGCGCCTACGGCCTCGCGCCGCTGTCCGACATCGGCGGCCGCATCGAGGCGGCCGCACAGGCGTCCGACGGCGCCGCGATCGGCGCGGCGCTCGAGGAGATGGGCCGGTTCCTGCAGAACGTGAAACTGTCATGAGCTTCCTGCCCGCGCCCATCCTGGTGGTGGACGACGATCCCGACACCCGCAATGTGCTGGTGACCTACCTGTCGGCCGAGGGCCACACGGTGGTCGAGGCTGACAGCGGCGAGAAGGCGCTGGAAGTGATCGCGCAGGGGCGCGTGACGCTGGTGCTGCTCGACGTGATGCTGCCCGGGCTGTCCGGCTTCGACGTCTGCCGCCGCATCAAGCGCGACCCTAAAACCTCGAGCACGCCGGTCATCATGGTCACCGCGCTCGGCGACACGCAGTCGCGCACGCGGGCCTTCGAGTCCGACGCCGACGAGTTCCTCGCCAAGCCGGTGTTCGGCCCCGAGCTGATCGCGCGCGTGCGCTCGATCCTGCGGCTGCGCCGCGTGCAGCTCGACAAGGAGGCGGCGCAGCTGGCGCTGGAGACCGAGAAGCGCGACCGCCTGCAGGCGCTGTTCGAGCGTTACATGTCGAAGAACGTCGTCGACCACGTGCTCAACCTGCCGGACGCCGAGCGCGATGCGCTGCTGCACCACCAGCGCCGCGTCGAGTGCGCCGTGATGTTCACCGACGTGCGCGGCTTCACCGCCATGGCGGAGGCGCTGCCGCCGGATACGGTGGTGCGGGTGCTGAACGAGCACCTCAATTCGCTGACCGAGATCGCGCACCGCCAGAACGGCACGGTGTTCAACATGACCGGCGACGGCCTGTTGATCGGCTTCGGCGTGCCGCTCGCCCAGAAGGAGCCGTGCCGCTCGGCGGTGGATGCGGCCCTGGCGATGCAGCGCACCTTCCGCGGCCTCGCCAACTCGGTCCAGCAGCGCCACCAGGTCACGATCGGCCTGGGCATCGGCATCGGCTACGGCCCGGTGATCATGGGCAACGTCGGCTCGGAGCGCTTCGCCGCGTTCACCATCATCGGTGACACGGTCAACATCGCCGCGCGCATCCAGGAGCTGGCCGAGCCCGGCGGCATCGTGATCACGCAGCGCGTGCATGAGGCCGTGCCCGAGGTGCCGGTCGGGCGCGCGCAGGACAGCGTCATGTTGAAGGGCAAGACGCAGGGCCAGCAGCTGTTCAGCCTCGCGGCAAGCTGAGCCCCGCATGCTGCGCATCCTGATCATCGACGACCACGACGAGTTCCGGTCGCTGTTGCGCCACCACCTGTCGCTGCGCTGGCCGGCGGCCGAGCTGCGCGAGCACGACCCGGCGACCGACGCGCCGCTGTCGAAGGACTTCGCGGGTGCGGACCTCGACCTCGTGTTGCTCGACTACCAGTTCGGCGGCGGCGAGAACGGGCTCGATTACCTGCGGCGTTTCCGGACGCAGCCGGGGTTCCCGCCGGTGATCATGCTCACGGCGGCGGGCAACGAGGACCTCGCCGTCGAGGTGATCCGCTCCGGCGCGGCGGACTACATCCCCAAGCAGAACATGACGCACGAGCGCCTGGTCGCCTCGGTGCAGAAGATCGTCGAGAGCCGCGCCGCGCCGCCGGCGCTGCACGCCGACGCCGGCGCGGACCAGCCGCCGGCGGACCTGCGCATCCCCGGCTACCAGATGCAGCGGCGCCTGGCCGAAGGCGGCGCCGGCACCATCTACCTGGCGCGGCGCCAGGCCACCGGCGAGACCGTTGCGGTGAAGGTGATGGCGCAACGCCTGCCGGGCGGCGAGGAATCGAAGGAAGCGCAGCGCCTGTCGCGCGAGTACGAGGCCATCAGCCGTGTCGACAGCCCGCGCATCGTCAAGATGCACGAGCTCGGCGTCACCGACGGCCACGTCTACGTCGCCATGGAGTACTTCCCGGCCGGCAGCCTGCGCGACCTGCTGCTCGGTCCGCTGCCGCGCGAGGACGCGCTGAGCTATGTGCAGCAGATCGCCGCCGCGCTCGAGATCATCCACCGCGCGGGCATCCTGCACCGCGACCTCAAGCCCGCCAACATCATGCGGCGCACCGACGGCAGCCTCGCGCTGATCGACTTCGGCACCGCCAAGTTCGCCGCCGGCCACGCGCACACGCTGACCGCGACCGGCTCGGTGGTCGGCACGCCGAACTACATGAGCCCTGAGCAGTGCTCGGGGCTGGAGCTGATGGCGTCGAGCGACCTCTACGCGGTCGGCATCCTGATGTACGAGATGCTGACCGGCGAGCTGCCCTACGAGGCGGCCACGCCGCTGGCGGTTCTGTACAAGCACCAGTACGCGCCGCTGCCCAAGCTGCCGGCGGCCAACGCCGACCTGCAGCCGATCCTCGACAAGTTGCTGGCGAAGCGGCCCGAGGATCGATTCGCGCGCCCGCGCGACCTGATCCGCGCGCTGACCGGGGAGCCGGCGCCCGAGGACTGAGGGCGCCGGACTGAATCAGGCCTGGCGCTCCCAGATCGTCCGCACGGTCTGCGCCAGCGTCATCGGGTCGAACGGCTTGGGGATCACGTCGAGCGCGCCGAGGCTGCGAAAGGCGCTGATCTCCTGCGGCTGAACCTTGGCGGTCATGAATACGACCGGCACCCTCGAAGTCGCGGGCGCCGCGCGCAGCGCCTTGAGCGTCTCGACCCCGTCCTGGCCCGGCATCATCATGTCCATCAGGATCAGCTGCGGCGCGAAATCCTCGACCGCCCTCGGCGCGGCGAGTCCCGAGGCGCACTCGCGCACCTGGAAGCCGCCGAGGGCTTCCAGTGCGAGGCGCGCGACTTGGCGGATGTCCGCCTCGTCGTCAACCAGGAGTATGCGTTCCAGCGGCGGCAGGGACATGCGGGCGCTCCGCGTTGGCGATCAACTGCTTGACGGTGACGGCGAGCTCGTCGAGGCTCGCGCGCGATTTCGACAGGATGGCGGCAACCTGGCCGGCCGTGGCCTTCGGCATCTCGTGTTCCGAGAACACCAGGATCGGCGTGCGCGCCTGGTGCTCGCGCAGCAGCGGCACCAGGTCCGCGCCGGAGCCGTCGGGCAGGCCGAGGTCCAGGATGGCGAGCGCGAAGCGTTGCATCGGGATCTGCTCGCGCGCCTGCGCGAGGGTGCGCGCCACCACCACCGGTGCGATGTCCTCGAGCAGGCGGCGCAACAACTCGGCCATGGCGTAGTCGTCCTCGACCACCAGCACCGCCATCTCGCCGCCGCGCCTGCGCGTGGTGGCGGGGTCGGTGCTCTCGGCCGGCAGCGTCAACTCGAAGCAGGTGTCGCCGGGCCTCGAGGTGAAGGCCACGCGTCCGTCCATGCGCTCGACCAGCGCCTTGCAGATCGACAGGCCCAGGCCGGTGCCGCCCTTCTCGCGCGCGCTGGAGCTGTCGGCCTGGTAGAACTTCTGGAAGATGCGGCTCTGGCTGGCCTCGGGCACGCCGGGGCCGTGGTCGGTGACCTGCACGCGTCCCTGGCCGTCGTGCACGTTGACGTCCACCTCCACCGTGCCGCCCTCGGGCGAGTACTTGATCGCGTTCGACAGCAGGTTGGCCATGACCTGCAGCAGGCGCTGCTCGTCGGCGTAGACGCGCAAGCCGGGCTGGCGCGCGCGCCGCTCGAGCCTGACCGCGCGCGTCGCCGCCAGCCCCTCGGCGTTCTGCATCGCCTCGCCGGCCAGCGCGTCGAGGTCGAGCGACTTCATGGTGAAGCGCATCTTGCCGGCCTCGATCTTCTCGATGTCGAGGATGTCGTTGACCAGCAGGATCAGCCGCTCGGCGTTGCGATGCGCGATGTCCAGCAGCGACTTCGCCGGGGCCGGGATCGGCCCGGCGACGCCGCCGGCCAGCAGCCCGAGCGAGCCGCGGATCGAGGTCAACGGTGTGCGCAGCTCGTGGCTGACGGTCGAGACGAACTCGTTCTTGAGGTTCTCCACTTCCTTCTGGTGGGACAGGTCGTTGGCCACCAGCACGAAGCCGTGGATCTCGCCGTGCGTGCCCTCGAGCGGCACCACCGACAGGCTGGCGGGAAAGCGCGTGCCGTCCTTGCGCACCAGCGTCCACTCACGATGCTCGGGATAGCCGTTGCGCGGCATCGCCAGCAGCGTGTCCACGCCGGAGGTCGCGGCCACGCCATGGTTGCGCATGAGTTGCTCGGAGTAGCGCTTGAGCTCGCCGCGTTCGTGGAACGCCGCGGGCGTGAGGTGCCCGCACACCTCGTTCTCGCTGTAGCCGAGCCACCGCTCGGCGGTCTGGTTGAAGCGCGTGATCACGCCGGAGGGCTCGGTCGAGTAGATGGCCACGCTGGTGTGATCGAGGATCATCGTGGTCAGCGTCAGCGCCTGTTGCACCTGCTGTTCCTGCACCACCAGTTTCTGGCCGATGCCCTCGGCCTCGGTCAGCAGGTTGGCCGAGGACTGCAGCAGGCCGACCGCGACCAGCCAGTGCGCCACGAACTTGGCCAGGTGCGACATCGCCACGAACTTGTCGAGCGGCAGCGCCGAGAACACCATGACCCCGGCATGCAGCGCGACGTACAGCACCAGCGCCATGGTCAGGCGCTGGCGCAGGCCCGGGTCTAGCTCGAAGTGGCCTCGCCAGGCGCGCAGGAAGGCGATCGCCATGACGCCGGCGGCGATGAGCTCGTACGGTCGGTGCAGCGTCATCTCCCAGTACACCTTGGCCGGAGGCACCAGCGTCATCGCAGGCAGCAGCAACGCCAGCACGCCGACGGTGATGCCCCAGACCAGCGTCTCTTGGCTGCGCGCGCCCCGCGGCGTCGCAGGCTCGCGATAGCGCGACAGCCCCATAGCGAGATAGCCGCCGAGCACCAGCGAGCTGGCGCCCCAGGTGCGCGTGCCGAGGTTGTCCGGGTCGTCTGCACCCTGCAGGCTGACCACGGCGTGCAGGCCGTCGAGCAGGCCGCTGGCGAGAAAACCGGCGCCCAGCCACAGGAACATCGGCTGCGGCCGCGACTGGTAGCGCACGAAGGCCTGCAGGCTGCAGAAGCAGGCGGTCAGCGCGGTGGCGAGGTCGAGCAGCGCGTGGTCGGCGCCTGAGCGCAACACCAGCAGCGGCGGCAGGAACCAGGTCGCCAGCGGAAAACCGGCCAGCACCAGGGCATAGGCCAGCACCTGCCGGACGGACCCCGCCGGAGGCGCTGGCGCGCCGGGTTCCGCGGGGGCGTTCGGGTGGGTTGCCGCCATGGATTTCATCTTACGACCTGGGCAAACAGGTCATAGGTGTCGGCATGGGTGACAAGTGCCTTCACGCGTTGCCCGACCTTGAGGCCCTTGCCCGTGATCAACACCTGGCCGTCGATCTCCGGCGCGTCGGCGTGACTGCGGCCGACGGCGGTGTCGCCCTGTACTTCGTCGATCAGCACTTCGATGGTGCGGCCGACCTTGGCCGCGAGCTTCGCCTCGCTGATGCCGGCCTGCGCCTGCATGAAGCGGTGATAGCGCTCTTCCTTCACTTCCTCCGGCACGGCGCCGGGCAGCGCGTTGGCGGCGGCGCCCTCGACCGGTGAGTACTTGAAGCAGCCGACGCGGTCGAGCTGGGCTTCCTCGAGCCAGTCCAGCAGCAGCTCGAAATCGTCCTCGGTCTCGCCGGGGAAACCGACGATGAAGGTGCTGCGCACGGTCAGGTCCGGGCAGATCCTGCGCCACGCGGCCAGGCGCTCGAGCGTGTCCTCCGCCGCCGCCGGACGCCGCATCGCCTTGAGCACCGCGGGCGAGGCGTGCTGGAACGGCACGTCGAGGTAGGGAAGGATCCTGCCCTCCGCCATCAGCGGGATGACGTCGTCCACGTGGGGGTACGGGTAGACGTAGTGCAGGCGGACCCAGGCGCCTAGCTCGCCGAGGCCGCGGCACAGGTCGAGGAAGCGCGTCGGGTATTCGCGCTCGCGCCAGCGGCGCGGCGCGTAGCGCAGGTCGGCGCCGTAGGCGCTGGTGTCCTGCGAGATGATCAGCAGCTCCTGCACGCCCGCCTTGACCAGTTTCTCCGCCTCGATGAGCACCTCGTCCACCGGCCGGCTGGCCAGCTTGCCGCGCATCGACGGGATGATGCAGAAGCTGCACTTGTGATTGCAGCCCTCGGCAATCTTGACGTAGGCGTAGTGCTTCGGCGTGAGCTTGATGCCCGTGGGCGGCAGCAGGTCGAAAAACGGGTCGTGCGCCGGCGGCACCGCGGCGTGCACCGCGCTCATGACGCCGCTGTAGTCCTGCGGGCCCGTGATGGACAGCACCCCGGGGAACTTCTCGCGGATCACGTGGCTCTTCGGTCCCTTGCCGAGGCAGCCGGTGACGATGACCTTGCCGTTCTCCTCGAGCGCCTCGCCGATGGCGTCGAGCGACTCGGCCACCGCCGAGTCGATGAAGCCGCAGGTGTTCACCACCACGACGTCGGCCTTGCTGTACTTGGCCACGGTCTCGTAGCCCTCGGCGCGCAGTTGCGTGAGGATGCGCTCGGAATCCACCAACGCCTTCGGGCAGCCGAGCGAAATGAAGCCCACCTTCGGCGGCGTCTTGCGGCGGGAGCGGCTGACAGGCGCGGCGGACATGGTGAGGATGCGGGGCAAAAAAGGGGGCGTAAGTGTACAGTCGTTGCTCCCCAATTGTTTCCCACGGGCAGCGAAGACGCCATGACCAGCCATTACGAGATCGACGACCTCAAGAAATTCGGCGACATCGGCAAGCACGGCAAGGAGCACGCCGACCTGTTCTTCAAGTACTACGGCGCGGTGACGGGGCAGGATGGCGCCCTGTCCAAGCGCGAGAAGGCGCTGATCGCGCTGGCGGTGGCGCACTCCGAGAAGTGCCCGTATTGCATCGATGCCTATACCTCGGCCTGCCTCGAGGCCGGCGCCAATCCGCAGCAGATGATGGAAGCGGTGCACGTCGCCGCGGTCATGAAGGCCGGCATCACGCTGGCGCACACGATCCAGATGAGCAATCACCTGGACAAGCTGGTGCTCTAGCCGATGAGGCTGCGCGTGGCAGGGGTAGCGCTGGTGCTGGTCGCGGCCGCATGCGCGATGGAGTCGCCGTACGTGCCGCCGCCGATGACCGGCGAGGGCACGCCGCTGCACGCGCCCGAGGAAGCCTGGGCGCGGGTGCTCAAGGCCGCGGTCGGGCCTGACGGCCGCGTGGATTTCAACGCCATCCTGCAGAACCGCGCGGACCTCGACCGCTACGTCGCCTGGATCTACGAGCGCAGCCCGGAGCGCTGGCCGGAGCTGTACCGCACGCGCGCGCAGGCCCTCGCGTTCCACCTCAACGCCTACAACGCGCTGGCCCTCTACAACCTGCTCAACGCCGGGGTGCCGGGCTCGCTGGGGATGATGGAGCGCAGGCGGCTGCTCGAGACGCGCAAGCTGCTGGTTGGTGGCCAGCCGCTGACGCTGAGCGCGTACCGCGAGCAGATCCGCGCGCTCGGCGAGCCGCGCGTGCATTTCGCGCTGACCCGCGTGCTGGCCGGCGACCCGCGCCTGTCGCGCGAGCCGTATCGCGCCGCCGTGCTCGACCCCCAGCTCGACCGCGCCGCGCGCGCCTTCTTCGCCGAGCCGCGCAACCTGCGCGTGGACGGCGAGCGCCGCCGCATCGAGCTGTCGCCGCTGTTGCGCGACTACGAGGCCGATTTCCTGACGCGGGCGCCCTCGCTCAGGGCGTACGCCGACGCGTTCACCGACACGCCGCTGCCGGCGGGTTACGACATCGAGTTCGCCGATTTCGACTGGACCGTGCTGCGCGCTGGGCCGATCGAAGGGTCGCCGTGAAGCTCACCGAGCTGCCGGCGGCGCGCTACGGCTTCGACGCGCTGCTGCTCGCGCGCGGCATCGCCTTGCCGCCGCTGTCGGTCGAAACCCTGCAGGCCAACATCACCAAGACCTGCAACCAGGTCTGCCGCCACTGCCACGTGGACGCCTCGCCGAGCCGCACCGAGTCGATGTCGCGCGCCGGCATCGAAAAGCTGCTCGAAATCCTGCGCGCCCACCCGCAGATCACCAAGCTCGACATCACCGGCGGCGCGCCGGAATTGCATCCGGACTTCGACTGGCTGGTGGTCGAGGCCACCCGGCTCGGCAAGCACGTCATGGCGCGGCACAACCTGACCGTGCAGTTCGACGGCCATCCGGTCACCAAGGAAAACAAGGAATACCTGCCGGAGTTCTACGCCAGGCATGGCGTCGAGGTGATCAGCTCGCTGCCGTACTACCAGGAGTACTTCACCGACGCGCAGCGCGGCAACGGCGTGTTCCAGAAGAGCATCAAGGCGTTGCAGCGGCTCAATGCGGTCGGCTACGCGCGCGACGGCAGCGGCCTGTTGCTGAACCTGGTCTACAACCCGGTCGGCCCGTACCTGCCGGCGGCGCAGGCCGTGCTCGAGGCCGACTACAAGCGCGAGCTGAAGGACAAGTTCGGCATCGTGTTCAACGGCCTGTTCACCATCACCAACATGCCGATCAACCGCTTCCGGCTGCACCTGGAGAAATCCGGGCAGTACGAGTCCTACATGGAGAAGCTGCTGGCGGCGTTCAATCCTGACGCGGCGCAGGGCGTCATGTGCCGCTCGATCATCAGCGTCAGCTGGGACGGCACGATCTACGACTGCGACTTCAACCAGATGCTCGAGATGGAAGTTCGCAACGGCCGTGGCAAGCCGGCCAGCATCTTCGACTTCGATTTCCACGCGCTCATGAACCGGCGCATCCGCTTCGATTCGCACTGCCTGGGGTGCACTGCCGGCGCCGGCTCGTCGTGCGGCGGCGCCACCGCGTAGGGCAGCCTCTCAGGCGCGATTACGCCGCGGCGATCACGCCGGCGCTGGCCACCGCGGCAACGATCAGCAGGGAAGCCAGCGCCAGGTCCGGGTCGCGCAGCATCCGCATGAAAAAGCCGGGCCGCTGTGGCAGGCGCCGGAGTCGCTCGCGGTCCTTCGGTCCCGGCTGGGTCACCCGCGCCAGCGCCGCCGACGAATCGAAGCGCCGCGACAGCGGCCACGGCGCGGCGTCCCCCAGCGGCTGCGGCGCGCGGTTGACGACCGTGCGCTCGCCGGTGGCCGGCGCGGCGGGTCGCGGCATCGCAACCGTGCCGCTGGGCCCGGTCGCGCCGGCGGCTGGCGCTGCCTTCGGCGGCGGGGCGGCATAGGCCGGCGCCGGCATCTTCGGCAGTTCCATCGTCACCGAGCGCAGGTCGCCGGCCAGGTCCTGGGCTTTCTGGTAGCGCAGGGCCGGGTCCTTGGCCAGGGCGCGGGTGATGATCAGGTCGGCGATCGGCGGCAGCGCGGCGAGGCGGCTCGGCGCCACCGGGGTCGCCGACGCGATGTTGTGCAGCAACTGCGACACGTCCGCGCCCGAAAACGGCGGCCGCCCGGTCCACATCTCGTACAGCACGCCGCCGAGCGAGAAGATGTCCGAGCGCTCATCGAGCGGCCGGCCGGCGACCTGCTCCGGCGACATGTACTTGGGCGTGCCCATCAGCACGCCGGTCTGGGTCTTGATGTCGGAGGCCTGCATGCGCGCGATGCCGAAGTCCATGATCTTCACGCGGTCGCCGCGCACCAGCATGATGTTGGCGGGCTTGATGTCGCGGTGGACCACGCCGTGGTCGTGCGCGAAGCCGAGCCCGTCGGCGACCTGCATCGCGATCGTGGCCGCTTCGTGCGGCGACATCCTGCCCTGTGCCAGGCGCTGGCGCAGGTCGGTGCCCTGCAGCATCTCCATGGCGATGTAGGCGAGGTCGCCCTCGCGGCCAACGTCGTAGATCGTGATGATGGACGGGTGCCCGAGCTTGCCGGCGGCGCGCGCCTCCTGCAGGAAGCGCGCCTCGTAGGCCGCGCGCTCGGCGGGATCGAGCGGCAGGAGGATGGTCTTGATGGCGACGGTGCGGTCCAGCGCCGGGTCCTGCGCGCGGTAAACCACGCCCATGGCGCCGCGGCCCAGTTCGCCCTGGATCTCGAAACGCGCGAGGCGCGTGGGCGCGCTCATCCGAAGATGTCCTTCAGCTGCTTGGGCTCGAAGAATTTGTGGCGGATGGTGATCTCCTGCCCCGAGCGCAGGTCGAGCGTGCGCCTGAGCGGATCCTCCTTGCGGTAGCGGATCTCGATCTCATAGCGCCCCGGCCGCAGTTCGAGCCGCTTGAGCGCGGGGATGTCGCCGCGCACCTTGCCGTTGACCGACACCCGGCCGGCCGGCGTGACCTCGAACAGCACCACGGCCGGTGGCGGCGG
>JANNKD010000089.1:0-5262 GCA_031396115.1 Gammaproteobacteria bacterium | reverse complement strand
TGGCTGGCCAAGCCGTGGCACGAGCGCTACGACTTGATCCTGTGCGACCCGCCGACCTTTTCGCACTCCAAGAAGATGGAAGGCGTGCTCGACGTCCAGCGCGACCACCCCGCGCTGGTGCGCCAGTGCCTGGCCCTGCTGGCGCCCGGCGGCGTGCTGTACTTTTCCAGCAACCGGCGCGGCTTCAAGCTCGACGCAGCGCTCGCGGCCGAGTTCAAGGTGCAGGACATCACGGCGCAGACCCTCGACGAGGACTTCAAGCGTCCGCCGCCGGCGCATCGCTGCTGGCGCATCACGCATTCCCATGTCATTCCCGCGGAAGCGGGAATCCAGTGACTGGATGCCCGCGTCCGCGGGCATGACGGTGGTTACGCCTTCGGCAGCGTCACACCCTTCTGGCCCTGGTACTTGCCGCCGCGATCCTTGTAGCTGGTCTCGCAGACTTCGTCCGACTCGAGGAACAGCATCTGCGCCACGCCTTCGTTGGCGTAGATCTTCGCGGGCAGCGGCGTGGTGTTGCTGAACTCCAGCGTGACGTGGCCCTCCCACTCGGGCTCGAGCGGCGTTACGTTCACGATAATTCCGCATCTTGCGTAGGTCGAATTGTGAACGATCAGGCCGTTCGCGAAAAAATTCTGCGGTCCGGGAACCGTGATATCGAACACTTCTTCTTCGCCTGCTGGAATGATTTCTTCAACGACATCCCAGACGGGCCCATCCATGAGGACTGAAAGGTCCTCGTTACCGGTCGCCTGCACGACGCGCCGCGCAAGGGCAAACGGCAGCGACTGTGCGGGGCTGGTCTTCACGGCCAGGCGATTGAGACTCGTGCCGGCAGCCGCAACGGCAGTGGCCATGAGCGGCCACGCCTCACGCGGCAAGGTGTCGAAATTGCTGCGGATGCGCGCGGGGGCAGCTTCCAGGTCCGGGAGTATTTCCGTCTCGAGGCGCTTTTGCTTGACTGAGTCCGGACAAAAGCCGATTTCGCGCGCGAATCGCAGTATCTGCTCGCGGTCCGTGATCTGGACCTTGTGAGCCTCGGTACCGATGCTGGTGACCTTTTCCCGCATCAGTGAAAAAATACCGAAGCGGAGAAGAAGGTGATGAACATCCTCGATCAGCCGACGCGACTTCGAGTAGTACTCCAGGAAGAATCCGGCGTCGCTCTTGTAGAGGCCGCCGTCCCCTGAAAAAAGGGCCTGCAGGAAGAGTCGTGCAGTCTCCTTGGGCGCCGTGAAAATGGCCCGAGGAACGAACTTACCCTCGGCCGTTACATTCAACCCATAGGCCTTGAGCCAGCGGTAAGCGCGGTTGGCTTCTGGAATTCCGCCTCGCCCGGCCCGATTCACGATCCGGTAGCCAAAGTGGCCCTTTTCGGTGACCTCGCCAAAGCCTGCGGCGGAGACCGCGAGCCGCAGTGCCTGAACCAGCGCTGGGTCTGCACTCGTGAAGGCCGGACTGTTTCCCGGCGTGCGGCACTGACCCTCGGAAATCATCAGGCCCAGCAGGGTCGGTTCCCAGGGAGGAAGCGGCGTTTTCCCAAACAGCGGCACGTGACGTGCGGCAGCGATCCGATCGCCCGGCTTCAGGTCCCCGAGTGCAGTCCAGCCGCCGAGCTGACGGAACGGATGGTTGGCGGTGGCGCGAATCTTGAGGCCGGCCCGCGTACGCAACTCGAAGACAGGTTTTCGCCCTTGCGGAATGAACGCAGAAACCCGCGCCGACGCGAGCTGCCAGTCCTTCATCGCAAGCGTTTTCGTGCCCCATTTCATTTCAGTAATGGGGACGTAGGCACCGGTCTCGACATCGACCACCCGCGTGTCCGCCGTTACGCACTTGCCCAAACAAATCGTCAGCACCTTTCGTGGAATCCGGAAATATTCGACGGTGCGCGCCAGCGCGAACGAGTTCGGCGGAATGACGCACGTGGGCCCCTTGAAGTCCACAAAACTGCGCGCGTCGAAATTCTTCGGATCGACGATGGTCGAGTTGATGTTGGTGAAGATCTTGAACTCGTCGGCGCAGCGCACGTCGTAGCCATAGCTCGATACGCCGTAACTGACGATCTTGCCGCCCCCGTCGGCACGGACTTGCTTCGGCTCGAACGGCTCGATCATGCCGTGCTTCTCGGCCATTTCACGGATCCAGCGGTCGGACTTGATGCTCATTCAGCGCTCCCCGTTCCAAGCACAGCAGCGTCACTATGCACAGCCATCAGGCTCACGGAATGAGCCCGCCACCCATTCAGTCTTCCGTAATTGCAATCGTGGGAAAGGTCTTCGCCGGCACGCCGGCGATGCGCGCCATGGCCTTGCGCGCGATGTCGCGGTAGCGCTGCGCCAGCGGCGAGTCGGGCTCGGCCGCGACCGTCGGGTTGCCGCTGTCGGCCTGCTCGCGGATGCGGATGTCGAGCGGCAACTGCCCCAGCAGTTCGACGCCGTATTGCTGCGCGAGCCGGCCGCCGCCGCCGGTGCCGAAAATCGCTTCCTCGTGGCCGCACTTGCCGCACACGTGCGTGCTCATGTTCTCGACGATGCCGAGCACCGGCACCTCGACCCGCTTGAACATCTGCAGGGCCTTGCGCGCGTCCAGCAGCGCGATGTCCTGCGGCGTGGTCACGATGATGGCGCCGGACATCGGGATGCGCTGCGACAGGGACAGCTGCACGTCACCGGTGCCGGGCGGCAAGTCGATGACCAGGTAATCGAGGTCGTCCCACACCGTCTCGGCCACCATCTGCTGCAGCGCCTGCGTGACCATCGGCCCGCGCCAGATCATCGGCTGGTCGTCGTCGATCAGGAAGCCGATGCTCATGGCCTGCAGGCCGTGGGCCTGGATCGGGTTCATGCGCTTGCCGTCCGGCGAGGTCGGGCGGTCCTTGCTGCCGAGCATCAACGGCTGGCTGGGGCCGTAGATGTCGGCGTCGAGGATGCCGGCCTTGGCACCCTCGGCCTTGAACGCCAGCGCGAGGTTCACCGCTACCGTGGACTTGCCGACGCCGCCCTTGCCGCTGGCGACGGCGACGACGTGACGCACTCCGGGCAGGGGTTGGGGCTGGGGCTGCGGCATGGGGCCGGGAGTGTAATAGATTGGGACCTAACGGTCCGGCCTCAGTGTCATAATCCGCCGCTCTTTCAGGCTCTTGCAATGAACCGGACGATCCTAGTTACCAACGCCCTGCCCTACGCCAACGGGCCGATCCACATCGGCCACCTGGTGGGCTACATCCAGGCCGACATCTGGGTGCGCTTCCAGCGCATGGCCGGGCATACCGTGCATTTCGTCTGTGCCGACGACGCGCACGGCACGCCGATCATGCTGGCTGCCGAGAAGGCGGGCGTCGCGCCGGACAAATTCATCGAAGCCGTGCAGAAAGAGCACGTGCGCGACTTCGCCGCGTTCCACGTCGCCTTCGACAACTACGACACCACCCACTCGCGCGAGAACCGCGAGCTGTCGGAACTGTTCTACGACCGGCTCGCCAAGGCCGGCCACATCGCCACGCGTTCGGTCGAGCAGTTCTTCGACCCGGTCAAGCAGATGTTCCTGCCGGACCGCTACATCAAGGGCGAGTGCCCCAAGTGCGGCGCCAAGGACCAGTACGGCGATTCCTGCGAGAACTGCGCCTCGACCTACGCCCCGACCGAGCTGAAGAATCCCTACTCGGTGGTCTCGGGCGCGCCGCCGGTGCGCAAGGCCTCGGAGCACTACTTCTTCACCGTCAGCGCCTTCGCCGAGTACCTGCGCGGCTGGGTCGGCTCGGCCACGCTCAACGACGGCGTCAAGAACAAGCTGCGCGAGTGGCTCGACGCGGGCCTGAAGGACTGGGATATCTCGCGCGACGCACCGTATTTCGGCTTCGAGATTCCCGGCAAGCCCGGCAAGTACTTCTACGTCTGGCTCGACGCGCCGATCGGCTACCTGGCCAGCTTCAAGCAGCTGGCCGCGCGCAGCGGCATCGCCTACGACACCTACCTCGCGCCGGATTCGCAGACCGAGATGTGGCACTTCATCGGCAAGGACATCATCAACTTCCACGGCCTGTTCTGGCCGGCGATGCTGCACGGGGCCGGCTTCCGCGCGCCGACGGCGCTGAACGTCAACGGTTACCTGACCGTGAACGGCGCCAAGATGAGCAAGAGCCGCGGCACGTTCATCCGCGCCGAGACCTGGGCCAAGCACCTCAACGTCGAGTACCTGCGCTATTACTTCGCGACCAAGCTGAACGACGCGCCCGAGGACCTGGACCTGTCGCTCGACGACTTCGTCGCGCGCATCAACTCGGACCTGGTCGGCAAGTACGTCAACATCGCCAGCCGCTGCGCGCCGTTCGTGACCAACCTGTTCGACGGCAAGCTGCTGCACGTCGGTGACTCCGGCCAGGCCGGCGATACCGGGATCAGCGAGGCCTACGACGCGCGCAACTTCCCGGAAGCCATCCGCCAGATCACGCAGATCGCCGACCGCATCAACGCCTATGTGGACCAGCAGAAGCCGTGGGTGCTGGCCAAGGACGTGACCCGCAAGGCCGAGTTGCACACGGTGTGCTCCAAGGCGCTGCACGGCTTCTGGCTGCTGTCGATCTTCCTGGCGCCGATCCTGCCGGCCACGACTTCGCGCGTGGCGCGCGACCTGTTCGGGCTGGACCGCGACTTCCGCTGGAGCGACGCCAGGGAATTCCCCACGCAGATCAGCCCCTACAAGCACCTGCTGACGCGCGTCGAGCCGGCCAGGGTTGCGGCGGTCGTCGAAGAATCCAGAGAGGACATGAAGCCCATGAGCGAAACAGCCGCCAACGCGCCCACCGTTGCCGTTCCCACCATCCCCGCGCCCATCTCGATCGACGATTTCTCGAAAATCGAGCTGCGCATCGCGCGCATTGAAAATGCGGAGCACGTCGAGGGCGCCGACAAGTTGCTCAAGCTGACGCTCGACGTCGGCGAGCTCGGCAAGCGCCAGGTGTTCGCCGGCATCAAGTCGCAGTACGCGCCCGAGACGCTGATCGGCCGGTTGACGGTGGTCGTCGCCAACCTCGCGCCGCGCAAGATGCGCTTCGGCGTGTCCGAGGGCATGGTGCTGGCCGCCAGCCATGGCGACGGCAAGCCGTTCCTGCTGTCGCCGGACTCGGGCGCCGAGCCGGGCATGCGCGTGAAATGACGCTGCCGGCCGTCGCCGTCATCGACGAGCCGAACTGCATCGGCTGCGCGCTGTGCCTGAAGGTCTGCCCGACCGACGCCATTCTCGGCGCCAACAAGTTCTTGC
>JANNKD010000066.1:0-5557 GCA_031396115.1 Gammaproteobacteria bacterium | reverse complement strand
GGCGCGATCGCGCTGGGCCATCCGCTGGGCTGCTCCGGCGCGCGCATCACCGGTGCGCTGGCGCACACGATGGTCAAGAAAAACGCGCAGTTCGGGCTGGCCACGATGTGCATCGGCATGGGGCAGGGCGTGGCCACCGTGCTGGAGCGCGTGTAACCCGGAAGCGCGTCTGGGGTTTTCCCTTGCTGCGGCGCGAGTTAGCGCGAAGTGTTAATGAAGGTGTGAACGACTGCGCGGTTTGCGCCGGGCGATTCCCGATATGATGAATCGGTAACTACGAAATCAGGGGCTCGGTGGGGGTGTTACGTCTCCGTTGTTGCGTGACGCTCGGCTTGATGCTCGGCGTGGCGGGCACTGCGCTCGCGCAGGACAGCTACGGCCCGGTGCGCAATGAGACGCTGTGGGCCGTCTCCACCAAGGTCAACGCGGGCCGCTCGAGCACGACGGCGCAAATGGCCTGGGCCCTGTATCGCGCCAACCCGCAGGCCTTCGACGGTTCGCCCGACAAGATCCGCCCCAGCGCGGTGCTGCAGGTTCCCGGCGCCGCATTCGTGAGCGAGGTTCCCGCGGCGCAGGCCTACGCGTATTTGACCGGCCGCGCTGCGCCGGCTACGCCGCAACCGGTGGCCGCCGCTGCGTTACCGCCAGGCCCGCGCCTCGGGCCGGCCGCGCCCGTGACGGTCGCGGCAGCGCCGGCTGAATCCAGCATCGTGACGACTGCGCTGGGCTCGACGGCCTTCGCCGGCAGCGCCGAGCAGGGCGGTGCCTTGGCGATGCGCCAATCCGGCCGCAGCGCGGAGGACTTGTACAAGTATCTCGCGCCGCTCGAGGACCGCTACGCCGGCGACGTCGATTACGACTACATGCTGGGCAGCGTTGCGTACGATTCGGGTCACTACAGCCAGGCGATCCTCGTGCTGCAGCGCGCGGTGGCGATGAAGCCGGGATTTGCCGGCGCGCGCATGGAGCTGGCGCGCGCGTACTTCGCCCAGGGCGACAACGAATCCGCCCGCCGCGAATTCGCTGTGCTCGAGAACGACAATCCGCCGCCGGAGGCGCGACGCGCAATCGCCGAATACAAGGCGGCGATCGACCGGCGCGCCGCGGTCTACGAGTCCCAGCTCGGCGGCTACGCCGAGCTCGCCACCGGCTACGACAGCAACGCCAACGGCCAGCCCGACCTGCAGTCTTTCCTCGGGATTCCCCTGGACGCGCGCAATCAGGCGACCGCCTCGAGCTACTACAGTCTGGGCGCCGGTGGCCTCGTGTCGCATCCGTTCGCGCCGGGCTGGCGGCTGCTGGGCACCGGCAACGCCAGTTATCGCAGTAATCCCGACGCGACCTTCGTCGATTCGCAGGTCCTGCGGCTGGGGGGCGCGGTCGAATGGCGGCCCAACGCGTACGAGTTCAGCCTGCGGCCCAACTACACCGTCTCCCTGCTCGACGGCGAGGACAACAATACGGTAACCGCCGTCGACCTCGCGGCGAAACGTCATTTCGAACGGGCGCAGCTGTCGGTGAACGTGCGCAGTGGCCAGACCCGTTACACCGAAGACCTCGAGGTGCTGGACGTCGACACGCTGCTCTACGGCCTGGCGGGGCTGTACACGATGCCGCGCGTGCAGTACCTGGGCGCGATCACGTTCGGCACCGATGACACGGTCGAGCCGGGCTCGCAGTTCGGCCGTGACCTGGCCGGCCTGCGCGCCGGCGCCATCCTCGACCTGGGCCGCGGCAACGGCATGCTGGCCGCGGTCGCGATGCTGAGCTCTGACTACGTCGAGTCGGCGTTCGGCAGCCGCAGCGACGACCAGCTGATCGGCACGCTCGGGTACGACTGGGGCCGGTGGCGGGCGCTGGGCTGGAGCGTGCGCGCGCAGCTCAACTACATCGACAACTCGTCGAACGTCGCGCTGTACAACTACGACCGCATCGACGTGGGCGTGTCGATCCGCAGGGAGTTCAAATGATGCGGTTGCGCTGGAGTCTCGGGCTGGCCTTGCTGCTGGGGCCGGTCGCTGCGCACGCCGCGGCCGGGCAGGTGCTGTTCGCGCTCGGCCGCGTCGAGATCCAGCGCGGCAGTCAGACGTTTGTCGCGCAGCGCCAGATGCCGGTCGAGGCAGGCGACACCATTCGAACCGGCCCGACCGGGCTGGCCCAGGTGCGCATGAAGGATGGCGCGCTGCTGTCACTGCGCTACGGCTCGACGATGGTGATCGAGGAGTTCCGCATGCCGGCCACAGCGCCGGCTCCGGCGGCTGCCACGCCCGTCGTGACAGCGCCCGTCGGCCCGACCAGCGCCGGTGGCCGCAGCGTGCTGCGCCTGCTGCGCGGAGCGTTCCGCACGGTGACCGGCCTGATCGGCAAGAACGCCGGCGACAGCTACAGCGTGATTACGCCGGTGGCGACCATCGGCATCCGCGGCACCGACTACAGCGCGGCGTACTGCAACGCCGACTGCGGTTCGACGCCCGACGGGCTCTACGTCGGCGTGTCGAACGGCGAGATCGATCTGACCAACGATGGCGGCCAGCTGGTGCTGGGCAACGACCAGTACGGCTACGTGAAGGATTCGTCCACGACACCGGACCGGGAACTGGCGCCGCCCGAGGTGCTCGAAACGCCGATCGACGAGAGCGGCGAGGAAGAGGAAGGCGAAGAGGGCCAGCGCGGCGAGGAATCGACGGCGGCAGCGGACGAGCCCGCGCCCGAGGGCAGCTTTCGCGACGATGCGGGCGGCGCGGCCGGCACCAAGCCCGAGGGCGACTATGAGTTGCGACCGGGGCGGCCGGGCGGCTTTGGCGTCGCCGGCGCGGGATTCGTCGGCTCCAACAACAATGGCCTGTACCTCGACGCCGCCGGCGCCCTCGGCGGCTTCCTCGCCGACGGGTTCACGAGCATCGGCACCGCCCAACAAGTCGACCTGGGGGCCGACGACCTCACCGGGCTGCGCTGGGGACGCTGGAGCGGCGGCTTCGCCAACTCCGAGGCTGGCCCCGTCGACCTGACCAACCAGAGCATCCACTGGATCTATGCGCCGTCCGGCGGCGACGTCGCGCTGCGCGTGACCGGCTCGGCCACTTACACGCTGATTGGCGAAACGCGGCCCACCGACAATGCCGGCAACATCGGATTGCTCGGCAGCGCCACGCTCGATGCGGATTTCACCAACCTGACCGTCGCGAGCACCCTGAACATCGGCATCAACAGCCAGGTCTGGCTGGCCACCGGCACCGGCAGTATCACGAGCGGCACGTCGCTGTTCGACGGCAGCTATGCCGTGACGATCAACGATGCCGTGGGCTCGCCGATCGGTGCCGGATCCGGCGTGTTCGACGGGTTCTTCACCAGCGGAGCCTTCGGCGCCGGCCTCGGCTTCGAGCTGACCAGTCCGCTGCTCGGCAGCACGGTCTCCGGTGCGGCGGCGTTTGCCGAGACTTCGGGCCTGCCATGACCGCGCCGGCGCGCCGCCTGGCCCTCGTCCTCGCCGCCGCAGTGGCGGCGGGCTGCGGGCAGGGCGACACGCCGAGCAACCCCACGTCGCCCGGCACGGTCAAGGGCAGCGTCAGCAAAGGCCCGCTGCAGGGTGCGACGGTGAATTTCTTCGCCGTGGACGTCGCCGGCAATTCGAGCGGCGGTCCGCTGGTGAGCCCGGTGACCACGGATGCCACCGGCGGGTTCACGGTCACCGGCTTGCCGACGACCCTCCCGATCCTGGTCGAGACCAGTTTTGGCAGCTACGTCGACGAGTCCGATCCGCAGCCCAACCCGGCGCTGAAGCGGCGCATCACGTTCGGCGGCACGGACAAGCTCGCGGCCGTGCTGCCGCCCGGCGCAAGCACGCTCGCGATCACGCCGTACTCGATGGCGATGTACAAGAAAGCGTTCACGCAGGCCGCCGGCAGCAATTTCGCCAACACCTATGCGGCGGTGCGCACGCAGGCCACGGGCGCTTTCGGATTCGATCCGATCACGACGATCCCGGCCGATCCGGTGACGGGCAGCGGCGGCGGCTCGCAGGCCTACGGATTGCTGCTGGGCGCGGCCGCGCTGACCATCAATCGCATCGCGACGACCACGCCACCTGAGCACCTGCCGGGCTACCCCGACGTGCTGGCGTTCGTGAACGATTTCAGTGACGGGCAGCTCGACGCCGCATCGTTGGACGAGATGGTGCGGCGTTTCCGCAACAACAACATCGGCGTGTATGGCGCCGCCGACGTACCGTCGGTCAACGAGGCGGCGCTGTCGCTGCCGGCGGTGGTGCCGAACGCGGCGCCGACGATCACGGCCATCGCCGACCAGTCGATGAGCGAGGACGGCGTGCTGCCAGGGATCGCATTCAGCGTGGCGGATGCGGAGGATGCGGCCGGGTCGCTTCTTGTTTCGTTCAACTCCAGCAACACGGCCCTTGTCGCCAATCCTCCTTCTCCCGACCTTAACGGTTTCGGCGATGGCAACGGCAACTTCACCCTCGGCATTACCCCGGAGCCCAACCAGTTCGGGACGACAACCATCACCGTGACCGTCACCGACAGCGACAGCAGCGCGACGTCGGAAGCGTTCCTGCTGACGGTCAGCAACGTCAACGATCCGCCGGTCATCAACAGCACGGCGTCGACGACGGCCATTGAGGACACGCTCTACACCTACAACGCGACGGTCAACGACTCTGATGGGCCGAGCACGACGTGGTCGCTCGGCGGCTTGCACACCTGCGGCGGCTCGATCGGCGCCACCAGCGGCGTGTTTACCTTCACGCCGGCTGGACCGGTGCCGGTGGCCAGCTGCGTCGTGCACGTACAGGTCACCGACGGCGGCTCGCCGGTGACCCAGAGCACGACCGTGAACATCACGGCGGTCAATGACCTGCCGGTGATCAACAGCACGGCGCCGACCACGGCGACCGAAGACACGCTGTACACCTACAACGCCACCGTCAACGACCCCGACGGGCCGGCCCCGACGTGGTCGCTCGGCGCGTCGCATACCTGCGGCGGCTCGATCGTGCCGGGCACCGGCGTCTTCACCTTCACGCCGTCCGGGGCGCCGCCGCCCAGTTGCGTGGTGCAAGTGCAGGTCAGTGACGGCGGCGCGCCTGTCACGCAGAACACGACGGTTACCATCACGGCGGTGAACGACGCGCCGACCCTCAGCGATTTCCCGGGCGGCAGCATCAACGAAGACACCAACACCGGCTCGATCGCCTACACCATCGGCGACACCGAAACGCCGGCGGCGTCGCTGGGTTTCGCCGGGACGTCGGACAACCTGGCGCTGGTGCCGAACGCGAACATCGTTGAGGGCGGCAGCGGCGCCAGCCGCACGGTCACCATCACGCCTGTGGCCAACGAATACGGCAGCGCGCTGATCACGATGACGGTGACTGACGCCGGCAGCGCGACGGCAGTGGATACCTTCACGCTGACGGTGGACCCGGTCAGCGATGCGCCGTCCTCGCAGACCTTCGGCATCCAGACCGACCAGGACCTCGACTACGTCTTCGGCACCGCGGAGTTCAACTTCTCCGACGCGGTGGACGCGGCCGGCGACGGCA
>JANNKD010000023.1:0-6388 GCA_031396115.1 Gammaproteobacteria bacterium | reverse complement strand
ATCATCGGCATGGCGCTGAAGACCGTCGAGGTCACGCTGTCGCTGCTGTACCGCGACGTCAGCGACCCGGCCAATCCGCACGGCGGCAGCATGTACGTACTGCGCAAGGGCCTGAAGGAGCTGCACCCGAAGCTCGAGGGCCTGGGCAAGTTCCTGGCCGCGGTGTTCTGCGTCGCGCTGCTGCTGTTCGCCGTGACGGGAGGCAACATGTTCCAGACCTGGACCGTCGCCGACACCACGCGCGAGTACCTCGGCGTGCCGACCTGGGTCAGTGGCGTGATCATCGCCACTCTGGCCGGCATCGTGCTGATCGGCGGCATCCGGCGCATCGGCGCCGTCACCAAGATCCTGGTGCCCTTCAAGTGCGGCGTGTACGTGCTGATCGGCCTCTACGTGATCCTGCTCAACTACGAGAAGCTGCCGGACGTCATGCGCCTGATCTTCACCAGCGCGTTTTCCAGCACCGAGGGCGTCGGCGCATTCATCGGCGGCGGTGGCCTCACCGCGTTCATGTTCGGCATGAAGCGCGCGTTGTTCTCGAGCGAAGCGGGCCTGGGCACCGCGCCGATCGCCCACTCCGCGGTCAAGACGCCCGAGCCGGTCACCGAAGGCGTGGTCGCGGGCCTCGAGCCGTTCATCGACACGATCTTCGTCTGCACCGTCACGAGCCTGGTGATCCTGACCACCGGCGTGTGGAACCGCGGGCCGACCGGGTCCTGGGATGCCGAGCCGGCATTCGTCGAGATCGCGCCGGGCGAGTGGCAGCCCAATACGACGCTGCTGCCGGAGTCCGACGGCCGCTGGCGCAAGGACGACCCGGTATTCGTCGTCGTCAAGAATGCCGCTGGCGAGCGCGCGCGCCTGTACGGCACGGTCACCGAGGTCGACGAAGGCAGCCAGGCCCTGAAGTGGCGGCCGATGGCCAACGCCGGCTCGCCGGTGCTGCTCGAGAAGGGCATCTTCACCGACTACCGCGGCGCGACCCTGGTGGCCAAGTCGTTCGACACAGCGCACGAGGGCCTCGGCGGCTGGCTGATCACGATCGCGGTCTGGGTCTTCGCGCTGTCGACGCTGATCACGTACGGCTACTACGCCGAAACCGGCGTCATTTACCTCGGTGGCGAGCGCTACGTGCAGCACCTGCGCTGGCTCTGGTGCATCGCTGCGGCGGTGGCGTGCTTCGGCTTCATCAAGAGCTCGGAAGAGCTCGACTCGATCAGCACCGTCGGCATGGGCTTCATGTACGCGATCAACCTGCCGCTGATGTTGGTGATGGGCCACCGCGCCATGGGCGCGTACCACGACTACTTCCGCCGCCTGAAGGCCGGTCAGATCGCGCGACCCGTGTCATCCCGAGGAGCGTAGCGACGTGGGATCTCGTACGAGATTCCTCGCTTCGCTCGGAATGACACTGCGCTCCGGGGTCCTGCTGATCAACCTCGGCACGCCCGACGCCCCGACGCCGGCGGCGATCCGGCCGTACCTGCGCGAATTCCTCTCGGACCGGCGCGTGGTCGACCTGCCCCGCTGGCTGTGGTGGCCGATCCTGTACGGGATCATCCTGCCGCTGCGGCCGCGCAAGCTCGCGCCGATGTACGCGCGCATCTGGCGCGCCGACGGCTCGCCGCTGCTGGCCATCACGCGCGAGCTGCGCGCCGCGCTCGCCGCCACGCTGTCACCCGTGCCGGTGGTGGAGGCCATGCGCTACGGCCGGCCGGGCATCGCCGCCGGCGTGGCGCAGCTGCGTGAGGCGGGCGTCGAGCGCCTAGTCGTGCTGCCGCTGTACCCGCAGTATTCCGGCACCACCACCGCCTCAGCCTTCGACGGCGTGGACCAGGCCCTGCGCGCGCTGGCGTGGCAGCCGCAGCAGCATCGCATCGAGGATTACCACGACGACGGGCACTACATCGCCGCCCTCGCCGAGTCGGTGCGCGAGCACTGGGCCGCGCACGGCCGCGGAGAGCGCCTGCTGCTGTCGTTCCACGGCATCCCGGAGCGCTACGTCGCGCGCGGCGACCCGTACGGCCGCCAGTGCCAGGAAACCGCGCGGCGCCTGGCTGCGGCGCTGCAACTGGCCGACGGCGAGTGGCAGCTGTGCTACCAGAGCCGCGTCGGCAACGCCGCCTGGCTCGGCCCGTACACCGATGAGGTCATCCCGCTGCTGGCGCGGCGCGGGGTGCGGCGGCTCGACGTGGCCTGCCCCGGCTTCGCGGCGGACTGCCTGGAGACGCTCGACGAGATCGCCATCCGCTATGCCGCGCAGTTTGTCGCCGCGGGGGGCGAGGCACTACGCTACGTCCCCGCACTCAACGCGCGGCCCACTCACATCGCAGCCCTGGCGCAAATAATCAATCGGGTCAGAGTCGATTGATTTTGCGATTTCAAATGACTCTGACCCGATTGATTCTCCGGCTGAACCTCCGATGACCGAGTTCTTCTTCCAGTACGGGCTGTTCTTCGCCAAGGCGGCAACCTGGGTGGTCGCCATCGCGCTAGTGGCGATCGTGCTGCTGAACCTGTTGCACCAGGCGCGCGCGCACTCCGCCGACCACCTCGAGGTGCGCGACCTCAACCACCGCTTCCGCGACCTCGCCGACAGCCTCAAGCACGTGCTGCTGCCGGCCGGCGAGTGGAAGAAGCACGTCAAGGCGCACAAGGCCGAGGACAAGGCGCGCGCCAAGGCGGCCGGCGGCGCGGCCGCGCCCCCGCGTCCGAGAATTTTCGTGCTCGACTTCCACGGCGACCTGCAGGCCAGCGGGGTCGTCTCGCTGCGCGAGGAGATCAGCGCGCTGCTGCAGGTCACGCGCGCCGGCGACGAGACCGTGCTGCGCCTCGAGAGCGCGGGCGGCGTGGTGCACGGCTACGGCCTCGCCGCCTCGCAACTGCGCCGCATCCGCGACGCCGGCGTGAAGCTTACCGTCGCGGTCGACAAGGTCGCCGCCAGCGGCGGCTACCTGATGGCCTGCGTCGCCGACCGCATCCTGGCGGCGCCGTTCGCGGTGCTCGGCTCCATCGGCGTGGTCGGCCAGCTGCCGAACTTCAACCGCCTGCTGAAGAAGCACGACATCGACTACGAGCTGCACACCGCCGGCGAGCACAAGCGCACGCTGACGGTGTTCGGCGAGAACACCGAGGCCGGACGCGAGAGGTTCCGCGAGACGCTCGAGGACGCGCACGCGTTGTTCAAGGACTTCATCCGGCAGAACCGCCCGCAGGTGGACCTTGCCCAGGTCGCCAGCGGCGACCACTGGTTCGGCACGCGCGCGCTGGCGCTCAAGCTGGTGGACGAGCTCAAGACCAGCGACGACTACCTGCTCGAGCGGTCGAAGGCCTGCGACCTGTACGAACTGCGCTACAAGCGCCACCGCAGCCTGGTCGAGCGCCTGGCCGGGGGCCTGGCGCGCGCCCGCGCGACCCTTCCCTTCTGAGACGCATCCCAGGAGGAGACCCGATGAAACTCACCAGCCAGAGCTTCCGCCACGGCGGCGCCATTCCGGGACGCTGCGCGTTCGCGGTCATCGATCCCAAGACCCACGTGCGGCTGTCGGACAACCGCAATCCCGAGCTGTCCTGGACCGAGGTGCCGGCCGGCACCCGCAGCTTCGCGCTGCTGTGCATCGACTCCGACTGCCCCACGGTCGGCGATAACGTCAACAAGGAAGGCCGCAGCGTCAGCAAATCGCTGCCGCGCGCGGAATTCATGCACTGGGCGATGGTGGACATCCCGGCGGCCGTGGCTTCGATCGCCGAGGGCGCGTGCAGCCAGGGCGTGACGGCGCACGGCAAGCAGGATCCCAAGGGGCCCGCCGGCAGCCGGCAGGGCGTGAACGACTACACCGGCTGGTTCGCCGGCGACAAGGACATGGCCGGAACTTACCTCGGCTACGACGGTCCCTGTCCCCCCTGGAACGACGAATTGGCCCATCACTACCGCTTCGAGCTGCACGCGCTCGACCTCGAGCGCTGCCCGGTCAAGGGCTGGTTCACCGTCGCCGACGTGCGCAAGGCGCTCGACGGCCACAGCCTCGCCAAGGCCGCGATCAGCGGCGTCTACACCCTGAATCCCGCCGTTAAGCTTCCGTAAATCCCCGCACCCCATCCTTCCAGGCACCATGAAACAAACTCCCCGCTTTGCCGCGTTCATCCTGTTCTGCACGCTCGCCGCACCCCTCGCCGCCCAGGCGCAGGTGCCTCCGGGCCTGATCGGCTCGACGCCAACGCTGGCGCCGATGCTCAAGAGCGCGATGCCGGCGGTCGTCAACGTGTCGGTCACGTCGAAAGTCGAGATCCAGAACCCGCTGATGCAGGACCCGTTCTTCCGCCGCTTCTTCGGCGTGCCGGATGACCAGCCGGAGGAGCGCGAGGCGCAGGCGATCGGCTCGGGCGTGATCGTCGACGCCGTCAAGGGTTACGTGCTCACCAACAACCACGTGGTGGAGCAGGCCGACACCATCCAGATCCGCCTGAACGACGACCGCGTGCTCGACGCCAAGCTCGTCGGCACCGACCCCGACAGCGACCTGGCGGTGCTGCAGGTCAAGCCGGAGAAGCTCAAGGCCCTGGCCTTCGCCGACTCCGACCGGATCGAGATCGGCGACTTCGTGGTCGCCATCGGCAACCCGTTCGGCATCGGCCAGACCGTGACCTCGGGCATCGTCAGCGCGCTCGGCCGCACCGGCCTGGGCAATGCCTACGAGAACTTCATCCAGACCGACGCGTCGATCAATCCGGGCAACTCCGGCGGCGCGCTGGTGAACCTGAGGGGCGAGCTGGTCGGCATCAACAGCCAGATCGTGTCGCGCACCGGTGCCAGCGTCGGCATCGGCTTCGCCATCCCGGCGAACCAGGCGCGCTACGTGCTCAACGAGATCCTCGCGCACGGCTCGGTGGTGCGCGGCCGCATCGGCATCGGCGGCCAGAACGTGACGCCCGAGCTGGCCAAGGCGTTCGGCCTACCGGCCGCCCGCGGCGCCGTCATCACGCAGGTGGTGCCGGACTCGCCGGCGGCGAAGGCCGGGCTCAAGCCCGAGGACATCATCCTCGAGGCCGAGGGCCGCGAGGTGCGCGACTTCGACCAGCTGCGCAACATGATCGGCCTGCACAAGGTCGGCGACCGCATCGACCTGAAGGTGCTGCGCGACGGCAAGCCGCGTGACATCGCCGTGGTGGTCGGCAAGAACACCGAACAGGCCGAGGCCGGCATCAAGCTGCACCCCCGCCTGGCCGGCGCGGTGTTCGCGCCCATGGACGAGGCCACGGCGGCCGAGGGCGACGTGCGCGGCGTGGTGGTGCAGCGCCTCCAGGCGCGCTCGCCAGCCGCCCGCATCGGCTTGCGCCAGGGCGACATCATCATCGGCGTCAACCGCCAGCGCGTCACCGGCATGAAGGACTTCGAGAAGCTGGCCGGCGTGGAGCAGAAGGAGCTGCTGCTGCACGTGCGCCGCGGCAACAACGCCTTCTTCATCGTCGTCCAATAGCCTCCTGAAACGGGGACGCACCCCTTTAAAAAAGGTGTGCGTCCCCTTTTTCACCTGCCTTATACTGAGCCCGACTTTCACGGGGCTCCCAGTGCTTGAATCCGAGATCGCCGCGCTCGAGGAGCGCATCCAGCGCCTGCTCGCTGCCTACCAGCAGGCCCGCCTCGAGCGCCGCCGCGCCCTGCAGGAGCGCGACCGCCTGCTGACGCTGAACACCGAGCTGCGCAAGCGCATCGAGGGCGTCATCACCCGCATCAAGTCCATGGAACAGGCGGAGTCGGCGGAGCAGGCCGAGTGAGCGCCGCCGAAACCAAGCGGCTGTCGGTGCCGGTGCGCATCATGGGCAAGGAATACAACGTCGAGTGCCCGCCGGACGAGCACGAGGCGCTGGTGGCCTCGGCCGAGCTGGTCAACGAGCGCATGAGCGCGGTCCGCAAGCGCGGCAAGGCGCTCGGCGCCGAGCGCATCGCCGTGATGGTCGCGTTGAACCTCGCGCGCGAGCTGCTGACGCTCAAGGGCGTCGAAGGCGTCGCTCCAGGCGCCGATCCCGCCATGCTCGAGCGTGTGCGCCAACTCAAGCTCGACATTGACAGCACCCTTTCCGCCGACTAAGTCAAGACTTGGCGGGCCGGGTCGCCCCGGTATGATGGTCTCGGTGTCTCCTGCGGTGTTCGACAACTGTCGGGAACCCCTTGAGCCTAAATTGTCACCACGGGAGCCTTAACCCGCGTCGGGAGTGCAGGTCCGCCTCGCAGCGGAAAGCCCGAAGATACGGAGCGGCGCCCACTTGAGACCATGTCTCAAGGTCGAAGACGGATGACGGCACAGGCGGGAGACACCACTTCCCTTTCCTCGCGCACGGCCGCGCAGCGCATGGCGCTGCGCCGGGTCCGCGCTGCGATTCCCGCCGC
>JANNKD010000015.1:0-12459 GCA_031396115.1 Gammaproteobacteria bacterium | reverse complement strand
CCGGACAAGTGCAAGTACGTGGTCGAGACGCTCGGCTTCGATGCCTGCGTCGACTACAAGCACGGCGACCTGAAGAAGGCGCTGCGCGAGGCGTGCCCGAAAGGCGTCGACCTGTATTTCGACAACGTCGGCGGGGACATCCTCGACACGGTGCTGACGCAGCTCGCCATGCACGCGCGCATCGTCATCTGCGGCGCGATTTCCCAGTACAACAACACCACGCCGGTGAAGGGCCCGAGCAACTACATGTCGCTGCTGGTCAATCGCGCGATGATGAAGGGCATGGTGGTGTTCGACCACGCCGCGCACTACGGCGATGCGGCGCGCGAGATGGGCGGGTGGATGGCGCAGGGCAAGCTCAAGTCGCGCGAGGACGTGGTCGAGGGGCTCGACACCTTCCCCGAGACGCTGCTCAAGCTGTTCAAGGGCGAGAACACTGGCAAGCTGGTGTTGAAAGTGGGGGAGTGACCATGGCCGACATGAAGACGGTAACGGTGACGCGCACGATCAACGCGCCCATCGAGAAGGTATTCGACCTGCTGACCGATCACGCCAACTACAAGGCGAATTTCGGCGTGAAGGGCTCAAAGCTCGTCAAGGAAGGCAAGGGCGACCGCAACGGTCTCGGCGCCGTGCGCTGGATCGATGCCGGACTGATGCAGTTCGAAGAGGAAATCACCGCCTACGAGCGGCCGCGGCGCTTCGACTACCTGATCATCAAGTGCAGCGCGCCGCTCGAGCATCAGGGCGGTAGCGTGCGGCTCGAGAGCGCCGGCAACGCGACTAAAGTGGTGTGGACGTCGGTGATGCGGATGAACGTCCCCGTGCTCGGTGGGCTTCTGACCCGGATCCTGGCCAGGAAAATCGGCCAGGCCTTCGGCTCGATGCTGAAGGCAACCGAGCGGCGGCTGGCGGCGTAGGCCCTCTTCAACAGGCTCAGGGCAGGCTTCAGGCGCGAGCGACCGCGACCGCCTGTCAGAACTGACAGTTACGCCCGCCCGGGGCAGAGGGGTAGGCTCCATTCCTCAGGAATTCCTCTGGAATCCCTAAGGATTTGTCCCCCCGGCCTGCCCCAAGGTTTAGGGGACAAGGTGGCTTCGGGGGAAATCCATGCACGCTTTCGTTCGCTGTTTCCTGGCTCCTGTGGCCCTGATGTCGTGTGCGGCCAGCGCGCAGGAAGCGCCACCGCCGGTGGAGCTGCCGCCGCCCGAGATGTCCTCCATGAGCGGCGAGTACCTCGAGCCTTGGATCGAGTACGAGCAGCGCATGAATCAGGAGCAGCGCCTGACAGCCTTCGGCCCGGACCTTCTTGGCGACAGCGTCGACCCCAACACCGGGCAGATTACCTTTGAGCACACGGACGTCGTCCTGCCGGGCAACTCGAAGCTCGATGTCTCGCTGCGCCGCCGGGTCTCGCAGGGCTACCTCTACGGCGAGGGCGTCAACGCCGAGTTCGGCAACTGGCAGCACGTGGTGCCGCGCATAGTCGTGATCACCCGACCGACCGGGTGGACCGGCAATCGCTGCACGCAGTCCTATGCGACGAGTTTTCCGCCAATGGCGATGGCTTCCACCAATCCCGTCCAGTACCTGCAGAACTGGGAGTACTCGAACGGTGTGCAGCTGGAGGTCCCGGGGCAGGCTTCGCAACAGGTGCTCGAGTATGCGTTTGGCGCGCAGTGGCCCACCGGCGGGCCTACCCCCACGAGGTACACGACTGCGGAAAACTGGCGCTTCACCTGCGGCGTCACCGCCAAGAACTCCCAGAACCAGAACTCAGGGCAGGGGTTCATGGGGTACGCGCCCAACGGCACCCGCTACCGGTTCGATCGCTACATCAAGCGCAATTTCCGTCCGCTCGGCGCGATGGCGTCCGCCAAAACGAACGGCACATCGCGCGCGAAGAGCATCCTGGCTGCCACTTACGTCGAGGACGTCAACGGCAACTGGGTGACGTATGAGTACGACTCGTCCGACCGCCTGCAGAAGATCGAGTCGAACGACGGGCGGCTGATCGACCTGGTTTACCAGGGCACGTCGAAGGCCGTGTATCAGGTGATCGCGAATCCGGCCAGCACTGCGCCGCGGACGTGGACCTACTCCTACCGGAACACCTCGGGTGGCCGGCCGCCCTGGGAATCCGGCGGCGCGATCAACATCAAACACCTTGACACCGTAAACCAACCCGACGGGCGGTCTTGGCAGCTTGAACTCGATGGGATGTACGTGGAGCCGACGCCGGGAGAGTGTGAGACGGGGGCGTGGCAGCTGCGCGTAACACATCCCTATGGCGTGATGGGCACATTCTGGCTGGTGGAGACCCGGCATCGCTATGGCCTCAACGACACCATGCAGGAGTTGTTCGACTGCCCATCCGGGGAGCCGAGTCCGCCGCCGCCGCCGCCGAATCCGAACTGGGTGACGATGCTCAACGACACCATGTCGGTCTACAGCAAGCGCCTGGAAGGCCCCGGCATCACCCCGGCGACATGGACCTTCGAGTACGAGCTCGACCAAGGCCCGCCGGGATCGTCCGGCACCGATCCGACGAACTGGACCAAAGTAACCCAGCCGGACGGCTCGCAGCACACGTACTACCACCGCTGGCAGTACGGCAGCCTCGGTGGGATGCTGTTCCGCAAGGAGATTCGCAACTCGCCGACCGCGGAGCCACTGGAGATTCTCGAGCATCGCCAGCCCGCCGAGCCCACGGGAGCACCTTCCTTCGTGGTCGAGGCGTTCACGGGAGGCACGTTTGGCATCCTCGGGACCGATGTCGGAGCAGTGAAGATTCGGCCGGACATCGTGACGATCAAGCGCGGCCACGACAGCTACGCGGGGCAGTTCGACACCTTCACCACGGACAACGACTACGACTCGACTTTTTCGTCGTCCACGTACAGCTTCGGCAATCCGACCCTGGTGACTGAGACTTCCAGCACCGCGCCCGGTCTGTCCCGGACAACCGTCAACACATATCTGCACTACAAGACCGCGCCGCTGTGGGTGATCGGGCTGCCGGACACCGTCACGCGCAACGGGAGGCTGTTCGACGACTATGGCTACGACTTGCTTGGGCGGTTGCAGACACACAGCCGTTTCGGAACGCAGCTCGGCAGCTACACCTACCACGCCTTGGCCGGCCAGCAGGGCATGGTCGCGACGTTCACGGACGCGCTGAGCAACCTCTGGACATTGTCGAACTGGAAGCGTGGCAAGCCGCAGTCGGTGTTGCGCCCGGATAACACGACCTTCACCCGGGTCGTGCATGACAACGGCTGGGTCACAAGCGAGACCGATGGCCGCAACGTGACGACCGGCTTCGCCCTACAACGCGATGGGCTGGCTCACTTACGTCGATCGAGTCGCCCCCTTCGCGGATACGTCGATCAGCTACACGGGCCTTGGCGGCCCGCTGCAGGCTGTGCACAGCCGCGGGACCCAGCGGACGACTGTTTCGTACGACGAAATGCTTCGGGCGACGCTCATCAAGTCCGACGCCACGGATGGTTCAGTCGCGGCGATGTACGAGCGCAACACTTACGACATCGACGGCCGCCCGATATTCAAGTCGTTGCCGTCGTTCACGGCCTTGCCGAGGCCGGGCATCGGCACGACCTATGACGCACTCGGGCGCGTCACCGGCACTGCGGAGACCATGTCGCCGTTCGCGACGACCTCGATCGAGTACCTCTTGGGCGGGCAGACTCGGGTCACCGATCAGGCCGGGGAGCAACTCACCACGACCAGCCGTGCCTTCGGCACGCCGGCCAGGCCCGAAGTCATGCGGGTCGATGACCCGATGGGCGGAGTCACCGAAACGGTTCGGGACGACCACGGCAACGTCAAGGAGCTGACCCAGTCGGGCACGCAGTATGGGTTCACCACGAGCACGAAACGCTGGTTCTTCTACGACGACAAGCTGCGCCTGTGCGGGCATCGCGCGCCCGAGTACGACGATGCGGGGCATTTGAAGTTCAGCTCGCGCGGCGATTCCACGGCCAGCGACCTGTGCCCGGACCCGACCGCCGCCATCGCCACGGAGTTCACCTACGACGCGCGCGGGCGGCTGACGAACACCAACTTCCCGTCAACCACTCCGGACATCACGGTGGGTTATGACGCGGAGAGCAACCGCACCTCGGTTGTTCGCGGCGGCATCGAGTGGACCTACATCTACAACGCCCTGAACCAGATGGAGCGGGAGAAGCTCGTTATCGACTCGCGCACCTACCAGTTCGACTACGGCTACGACGGCAACGGACGACTCCTGTCGCGCAACCGCGGCGATGGAATAAGCGTTGCTTCCAGCGTTGCCTATGCGCCGGATGCGCTGGGCAGGTCCACCAAGGTGTCGGTGGGCGGATTCGACCATGTCCAGATCCCCTCGGTCGAGGGCTACCATCCGAACGGCCTCGTCTGGCATGCGAGTTTCGCGAACGGCACGGGCCAGAATTTCACTCAGACCATTGACGCTCACCTGCGACCCGAGGTGCTCACGATCGCCAAATCGGGCGGCGCCACAGCGGTGTCGAGAACGCACTCCTACGACGCGCGCAGCCAGCTGACCTCGATCACCGACGCCGTCGAAGCCGCGGAGAGCCGCACTTTCGACTACGACGCCAAGGGCCGGCTGGAGACCGCGAGCGGTCCCTGGGGCACGGGCAGCTTCAAATACGACGCCCTCGACAACCTGCGCCAGCAGACCCTCGGCAGCCGATTGATCGATGTTCCTCTCGGTGCCGGCATTGGTTATAACCCCACCACAAACCGCTTCGACAGAGTCATTGACGCAGGCCTTCCCCGTGACTACGGCTACGACTCCCGCGGCAACGCGACGGCAGTCGCGGGCATGTCTTTCGTCTACGATTTCTCGAACCAGCCCATCAGCGTGTCAGGGACGATCAGCGCCACCTATGCCTACGACGGCAACTTGAAGCGCGTGAAGTCGGAGTCCGGCGGCAAGACGGTGTACTCGATCTACTCGGCGCTGGGCGGCTCGGTGATATTCCGCGACGAGGTGACCGACGCCAAGGCGGTGGACTACCTTGGGATCGGCCCGCTGGGCGTGCGCCTGACCAACGGTGCCGACCCCGAGTACACCCACGCCGACCACCTCGGCAGTCCGATCGCGGCGACCGATGCAAGCGGGGCGATCAAGTGGCGCGAGAGCTACAACCCCTTCGGCGAGGCGCGCCTCAAGCCCGCTGCCAACGTGAACCAAACCGGCTTCACCGGCCACTTGGCGGACGCCGACAGCGGCCTGACCTACATGCAGGCGCGGTATTACGACCCCGTGATCGGGCGGTTTCTCTCCACCGACCCGATTGGCTATCAGGACCAGATGAACCTGTACGCCTACGTGCGCAACGATCCGGTAAACAAGACCGACCCCACTGGACTCTACTGTATCCCCTGTGTTGGCCCGGCTCTGGCGGCGCTTCAGAAGGCTGTGCTTGTGACGACAGCAATTCTCGGGGGTGCGGCCATAGCGGACGCGATGAACAATGAGGCAAAACCTGAAGAAGCAAGCTCCGAACAGGAACAAACACCCAAGGCCCAGGTAGATGCAGCGCTTGACAAAGTTAAAGGTGGCGCGAATCCGGCGCCGGGAGCCGAAGGGAAGAAAGGCATCCTTCAGAAACCCGGCGGCAGCGCAGAGCAGGATCAGGACTCGATTCCCGGAGAGGAACCTACGGTCAATGAGGATGGGGTTCGCGTAAAGGAACATATCGATGGGTCCACGTCGAACGTCCATGAGAGCAAGGGAGGAAGCGAAACTGCGAAGGGCACGAAGACGCTTGAAGTCCTCAGGCCTGAAGGCAGCGCAGATGAGAAGATTCGATACCCAAAGGAAGAAGGCTCTTGAAGACCTCTTGGCTAAGTCACTCCAGCGATCGTATCGGGAGGGAGTTGGTGGATACGAGTTCGTATCCAAACTCTCCGTTTCGACGGGGCTATTGGGCCGGCTTGATTTTTGAGGAAGCCCGTCATCGCGACGTCACCAGCGGCAGAATTGGTGATGGGGACTTCGAGGTGATCTCAGCGTTCACTCGCTCGGAGTATGGCGACAAGCGTTTGTTTGTAGTCGATCTGACGAATCGCCTGAAGGTAACGAGGTTTCAACCACGCGCGTTTGAAAACTCACTTGCGGCCTATTCGCGTTTCAAGCGCGACCCAGCACTAATCGAGTATTTTCTCTTCGCTGAGACGCTCGAGTGGGTTGTCTGGGCCAGCCACGACTGGTGGATCTTCGGTACGGCGGCGACGAGATTGCCCGGCCTCGTCCACTCGTACGGCGGATGGCCGAGGATTCGGGCACGCATTGAGCAAGAGTTTGGAACTCGGGTTTCTGGTGCGGTTAGGTCCTCAACCCCCAAAGAAGCGGCTTGGCGGACCTTCGTACACAACATTTGGCGACTCTAGTTGAGTCAGGGCCTCTCTCGGCTTTCGAAAGCGGCGCTACGCGACTCGGGATGACACGAATCCGCGAACAAGCTCGATTACCCGCTCGGGAAATTCGTGCACCACCCAGTGCGAGCCCTTGGCGATGCGCTCGATGCGCAGGTCCGGCACGCACTGCTCGATGCCGTCGAGCAGTGCGGGCAGCAGCGCGGTGTCGCTCTCGCCCCAGATCACCAGCGTCGGCACGCGCACCGTGAAATCCTGCGGCCGCAGCTCGGGCACCTGCTCGGGCGGCGTGGCCGGATACAGCGGCGAAGCGCGGTAGTAGTTAAGGGATGCCGCCAGCGCTCCGGGCTGCGCCCAGGCCTCCTTGTACTTCGCCAGCGTCGCCGCGTCGGGTTTCGAGCCGCCGACGCTGCCCCATTCGCGGAAGAAGTAGCTTAGGCGTTTGTAATCGTTCTCGGCCAGCACGCGCTCGGCCTTGTCGAGGCGGAACAGCGCCATGTAGTCGCTGGCCTTGCGCTGCTGCGGATTATTGCGCAGCTCGCGCGCGAACATCACCGGGTGCGGCGCGTTGATGATGATGAGTTTCTCGATCTCCCTGGGATGCTGGCTGGCGAAGTGCCAGGCGCAGGCGCCGCCCCAGTCGTGGCCGACCAGGATGCACTTGTCGTGGCCGAGGTGGCGCATCAACGCGCGCAGGTCGTCGGTCTGCTGCGTGACGTGGTAGGCCTTCACACCTTCCGGCTTGCCGGACAGGTTCACGCCGCGCATGTCGGGGGCGCACACGTGATGGTCGCGCGCAAAGTCCGGCAGCAGGCGATGCCACGCGTACCAGAACTGAGGAAAGCCGTGCACGAACAACATCAACGGGCCGGTGCCGGCCTCCACATAGTGCAGGCGCACGCCGTTGACTTCGGCGTAGCGGTGGTCGAGATCCGGTCGCGCCAAGGTGGCGCTCCTACACGGACCACGCGCGGTGATGCGGCAAGCCGGCTTCGTCCAGCCACCAGGCGTCGTCTTCGGTAATAACCAGGATCTCCTCGAACTTGGCGCCGACGCCGTCCTTGCCCAGGTGCGGCTCGACCGCCCACAGGCCCGGTGTCGGCGGATGGTCCGACGTGCGCGTGTGGTTCCAGTTCGGCGAGCCGTCGCCGCCGAACTGCTGCGCGCCGAAGGTCTTGCCGACGAAGAAGGCCGCCTGTGGCACGCCGATGCCCCAGATGCGCCGGCGGTTCAGCCAGGTGTCCGGCACCTGCGTGACGCGATGGCCAAGCACGAAGGCGATGTGCTTGCGGTGGCAGTTCTCGTAGCCGAGCTTGCGGATGGCGTCGTCCACTTCGCGCGCGATGGCGCGGAAGGTCGCGCGCTCGCGCACACGCCGCAGGATCAGGTCGCGCAGGGGCTTGAGATCGCGGATCAGTTCGCGCACGCGCGCGTTGTCGCCGAAGCTGGTCGCGTAGGACGTGTCGACCGTATAACCGTTATATATCGGCGCGGCGTCGAGGATCACCGGCATGCCGTGCTCAAGCTTGCGGTCGGTGGACAGCGCCTCGAGCTGGCCGAAAGCGCCCGGATACGCGGTGCGCGTGCCGAACAGCGCCACCGGCACGTGGAAATAGTGGTGCACGCCCTGCTCGTGGAAGCGCTTGCGCACGCGGCGGGCGGCGTCCTTCTCGGTGTCGCCCTCGCGCAGTGAACGCGCGACGTCCTCCAGCACGGCATACGACGCGCGCTGGTACTCCTTGAACCTGGCGAGCTCGGCGGGGGTGAAGCCGCTGATCTTCACTTCCTGTCATTCCCGCGAAAGCGGGAATCCAGTCCCCGCTTTCGCGGGGATGACATGGATGCCCGCTTTCGCGGGCATGACGAGACTAAGCCGCGGCACTCTTGCGCGCCGGCGCCGCGGCCGGTGCCAGCAGCGCGTCGCTGAAGCGGGCGAGATGGTGGTCGGCGTCGCCGAAGGTGGCGTTGATCAGCGTCAGGCGCTTGAAGTAGTGGCTGACGTTGGCCTCGTCGGTCACGCCGATGCCGCCGTGCAGTTGCACCGCCTGCTGGCCGACATAGCGCGCGGCCTGACCGATGAAGACTTTCGCCGCCGACGCCACGCGCCGCCGCTCCGCGGCATCCGCCACGTCGGCCTTGGCCGCGGCCAGGTACATCATCGAGCGCGCCTCCTCGACGTACATGATCATGTCGGCCATGCGGTGCTGCAGCGCCTGGAAGCTGCCGATCGGCACGCCGAACTGCTTGCGCGTCTTGATGTAGCCCAGCGTGATCTCGACCAGCGCCGCCATGTTGCCGACGGCCTCGGCGCACAGCGCCGCGATGCCGCGCGCCTGGGCGTGCTCGAGCAAGGCCAGTCCCTGGCCGTCCTTGCCGAGCAGCTCGCCGCGCGCATTCTTGAGCGTGATCTCGGCGACGCGCTGGCCGTCGTGCGTCGGGTTGTCGCGCACGCCGACGCCGGCGGCCTTGCGGTCCACCAGGAACAGCGAGATGCCCTTGGCGTCGCGCGCGGCTCCGGCCGTGCGCGCCGAGACGATCAGCGTGTCGGCCTGCGCGCCGTGCAGCACCACCGTCTTGGCGCCGGTCAGCACGTAGTGGTCGGCCTGCTTTTTCGCGGCTGTGGCGACGTGCTCGAGCTCGTAGCGGCCGCCGGCCTCGTCATGCGCCAGCGCCAGCAGGTGCTCGCCCGCGGCGACTTTCGGCAGGATCGCCGCCTGCTGCGCTTCGCTGCCGGCCTTGCCGACCAGTTCGGCGCCGAGCACCACCGTGGCGACATACGGCTCGACCACCAGGCCGCGGCCGAACACTTCCATCACGACCATCGTGTCCACCGCCGTGCCGGCCAGGCCGCCGTGCGCCTCGGGCAGGCCCAGTGCGGTCAGGCCCATGTCGGCGAGCTGCCGCCAGGCTTCGCGCGAGTAGCCGTCCTTCGATTTCAGGATGGCCTTGCGCTTCTCGAAGGCGTAGTCCTTCTGCACGAAGCGGGCGAGCGAGTCGCGCAGTTGCTGCTGTTCGTCGGTGAGTTTGAAGTCCATTTACGGGATTCCTCGCTGCGCTCGGAATGACACTTTAGAGACCGAGCATCATTTTCGAGATGATGTTGCGCTGAATTTCGTTGGAACCCGCGTAGATCGAAGCCTTGCGGAAGTTGAAGTAGTCGCCGGTCAGCGGCGGGCCGAAGGCCGGGCCGGCCACCTCGCCCTGGTAGGCGTACTCGAGCGCGGCGGGCTGCCAGGGCAGGGCGTGCACGCCGAGCGCCTGCATCATCAGCTCGGTCAGCATCTGCTGGATTTCGCTGCCCTTGACCTTGAGCAACGACGCTTCGGGCCCCGGGCCCTTGGACTGGTCGGCGATGACGCGCAGGTTGGTGATCTCGAGCGCCATCAGGTCGATCTCGACCTGGGCGACCTTGTCGCGGAAGCGGCTGTCCTCGATCAGCGGCTGGCCGCCCGTGGCCGGCTGCGCGCCCGCGTACTGCTTCAGCTGCTTGAGCCAGCGCTTGCAGAAGCCGACGCCCGCGTTGCCGGTGCGCTCGTGGCCGAGCAGGTACTTGGCGTAGGTCCAGCCCTTGTTCTCCTCGCCGACGAGGTTGGTCACCGGCACCTCGACGTTGTCGAACCAGACCTCGTTCACCTCGTGCTCGCCGTCGAGCATGATGATCGGCCGCACCGTCACGCCCTTGCTCTTCATGTCGATGAGCAGGAAGGAGATGCCTTCCTGCGCGCGCACGTCGGAGGCGGTGCGCACCAGGCAGAAGATCCAGTCGGCGTGCTGCGCCAGCGTGGTCCAGGTCTTCTGGCCATTGACGACGTAATGGTCGCCGTTGCGCTCGGCCTTGGTCTTGAGCGAGGCGAGGTCGGAGCCCGAGCCCGGCTCGGAGTAGCCCTGGCACCACCAGTCCTCGCCGGACAGGATGCGCGGCAGGAAGGAGTCCTTCTGCGCGGTGTTGCCGAATTTCATGATGACCGGCGCGACCATGCGCAAGCCGAACGGCATGGTCTGCGGCGCGCCGGCGTCGGCGCACTCTTCCTCGAAGATGTACTGCTGCACAGCGTTCCAGCCGGTGCCGCCGAATTCCTTGGGCCAGGTGTGGCCGATCCAGCCGTGCTGGTGCAGCGCGCGGTGCCAGCGCAGGTAGTCCTCTTTCTCGAGGCGCTTGCCCTGGACGACCTTCTCGCCCACGTCCTTGGGCAGGTGGCCGCGGACGAACGCGCGCACTTCATCACGGAAGCGCTTTTCGTCGGGGGTGAACTCGAAATCCATGAGGGGGCTCCGGCAACACGCGCCTCAGCATAGGCCGGGTTGCTGCATTGAACAAATGAATACCGTTAATCACGCTCCATAAGGTTTGCTCATGGCGGATCGCGCCTAAGAGGCGCTCCTACAGTGACGGTGTTGTAGGAGCGCCTCTCAGGCGCGACGGATCACGCGCCGACGCGAAGGGTCTGGCCGCCGTCGAGCGTGATGGCCTGGCCGGTGATCAGCCGGCCGCCGGGACCGCACAGGAAGGCGGTCAGCGCGCCGATGTCCTCGGGGGTCTGCTCGTGGCCCATCGGCACCAGCTTGCGGATGTGCTCGAGGAAGATCTGGCGCGGCTCCAGCGCCGCGAACGCCGGCACGTTGCCCTTGAGCATGGTCGCCATCGCCTCCCAGGCGCGCGTCCACAACATGCCGGGGCAGATCGCGTTGACGCGGATCTGCTTCGGCGCGAGCTCGAGCGCCAGGCTGCGCGTCAGCGAGATGACGCCGGCCTTGGCCGCGCCGTAGGCCGGCGCGCTGACCATCGGCATCTGGCCCGCGATCGAGGCGATGTTGACGATGGCGCCGCCGCCGCGCTGCAGCAGCGCCGGGATCGCGGCCTTGCAGCCGGCGAACGCGGTGCGCAGGTTGGTCTGCACCTGCTCGTCCCAGCCCTCCTCGGTGATGCGCGTGAACGGGTTGCCGGCGACCTGGCCCGGCCGGTCGGGCCGCGCGCCGCCGGCATTGTTGACGAAGATGTCGAAACCGCCGAAGTGCTGCGCAATCTTCCCGGCGGCCGCTGCCATCTCGGTATCGCGCGAGGCGTCCGCGCCCACGCCGATGGCGCCGCGGTTGAGCTCGCGCGCGGCCGCGGCGGCCTCTTTCTCGTCGAGGTCCACGATCGCGACCTGCGCGCCGCCCTCGGCGAGGCAGCGCGCGATGCCCAAGCCGATGCCGCGCGCGGCGCCGGTCACCACCGCCACTTTTCCTTGTAGGAGCGCCCCTTGGGCGCGACTCATTTGAGGCACTCCCAAACCACGTGGCACAACCCCATGCCGCGCGGATCGCCGACAAGCTGTGCGCCCATCTGGTTGCACACATAACCGATGCCGACCTGCGCCTCGAGGTTGGCCGCGCCGATCGAGCCGCCCCAGCCGCCGTGACCGAAGGTCTGCGGCGACGGGCCGAGCATGTTCATCTGGTTGAAGCACATGCCCATCGCCCAGTTGTCGGTGAAGCCGAGCAGCATGTCGGTGCGTTCGCGCTGCACCTGGGTCATCGTCATGATCGTCTGGCCCGTCATCAGGCGCTGGCCGTCGAGCTGGCCCTTGTTGGCAAGCGCGGCGTAGATGCGCGCCACGCCGTTGGCCGACGCATGCCCGTTGGCTGCGGGGATTTCCGCGGTGCGCCACGCACGCGCGTTGCACACTTCGCCGTCGAGCTGCGGATTGACCAGCGCCGCGATCGCCTCCGGCGGCATTTGCACGCCGCTCATGTCGGGCGGATTGCGCGGCCGCAGCATCGGCGCCACCAGGGCGTCGAGCGATTGCGGCAAGCCGACGTAGACGTCCGCGGCGACGCGCGGCGCAACGTGGCTGGCGACCAGCTGGCCGACGGTCTGTCCGGACACGCGCCGGATTACTTCGCCGATGAGGTAACCCCAGGTCATGGCGTGGTAGCTGGTCTTGCGGCCCGGCGTCCACATCGGTTTCTGGCGCGCGAGCGCGGCGCAGCAGCGCTTCCAGTCGTACAGGTTGTCGACCGTGGTCGGCTCGGCGAAGCCGGGCAGGCCGGCCTGGTGCGAGAGCA
>JANNKD010000311.1:0-6560 GCA_031396115.1 Gammaproteobacteria bacterium | reverse complement strand
GACCAGCCGGCCGTTGTCGACCACCGGCACGCCCGAGATGCGGTTGGCCCGCGTCAGCTTGAGCACCTCGCCGATGCTCATGTCGGGCGGCACCACGATGGGGTCGGTGATGACGCCGGACTCGTACTTCTTGACCGCGCGGACCTCGACAGCCTGCCGCTGCGCGGTCATGTTCTTGTGGATGATGCCGAGCCCGCCTTCCTGGGCCAGCGCAATGGCCAGCTTGGACTCGGTGACCGTGTCCATCGCCGCCGACAGCAGCGGGATGTTCAGCGCAATCGTGCGCGTCAGCTGGGTCTTGAGCTCGACCTGCCGGGGCAGCACGTCCGAGAAGGCCGGCTGGAGCAGGACGTCGTCGAAGGTCAGCGCTTCGGTCTGGATGCGCATAGACGAAGAGCCCGCGACGGGGCTCTGGGGGGCTGGCTTTGGCTTTTTCGGTACGGCCATAAACTAGTATACAGAAATGAATTCGTCCCTCCCAGTCCGGCAGGTCTACAGCGTCTCCGAGCTGGCCGACATCCTGCGCGGGCTGCTGGAGGATTCGCTGCCGCCCGTGCGCGTGCAGGGCGAGCTCTCCAACTTCCGCAATCCCGCCGGGCACTGGTACTTCACGCTGAAGGACGCCAACGCCCAGTTGCGCTGTGCCATGTTCAAGGGCCAGAACTACCTGGTGAACCCCCCGCCGAAGAACGGCGATGCCGTCATCGCGCGCGGACGCATCACGTTCTACGGACGCGGCGGCGACGCCCAGCTGGTGGTCGAGCACCTGGAGCCGGCCGGCGAAGGCGCGCTGCTCAAGCAATTCGAAGAGCTCAAGGCCAGGCTCGCGGCCGAGGGCCTGTTTACCGAGGCGGCCAAGCGCCCAATTCCCCCGGTGCCGCGCGGCATCGGCATCATCACCTCGCCGACCGGCGCCGCGCTGCAGGACATCCTCGCGACGCTGCGCCGGCGCTTTCCCTTCGGCCAGGTGTGGATCTGGCCGGTGCCCGTGCAGGGCGCTGCGGCAGCGCCGGCGGTGATGCAGGCGTTGGCCGAGATGCCCCAGCGCGTCCCGGTGGACGTCGTCATCGTCGCGCGCGGCGGCGGCTCGCTCGAGGACCTGTGGTGCTTCAACCACGAGGGCGTGGCGCGCGCGATCCGCGCCTGCGCCGTGCCCGTCATCACCGGCATCGGCCACGAGATCGACTTCACCATCGCGGACTTCGCCGCCGACCTGCGCGCACCGACGCCGACCGGCGCGGCCGAGCGCGTCAGCCCCGACGCCGCGGCGTGGCTGGGACAGATCGAGCGCCTGCGCGGACGCCTCGAGCGCGCGCACCCGGGCCGGCGCGTGCAGCAGTGGCTGCAACGGCTCGATGAACTCTGGGAACGCCTGGCGCATGGCGGCGCGGCGCGGCTGCACCGGCTTGGCGAGCGCCTGCGCTCGCAGCAACAGCTGCTGGCGAGCCTGAATCCGCAGGCCATCCTCGAGCGCGGCTACGCCATCGCGCGCACGGCCGACGGGCACGTGCTGAGCGACGCTGCGCGTGTCGCCGACGGCGATGCGCTCGAGATCACGCTGGCGCGCGGCAGCGTCGCCGCGCGGGCCACTGGCACCAAGCCAGCCTGATCGCGAGGCCGCGCCGCGTGAATCGAGCCTGCCTGACTTGCGTGCCGGCGGCTCTGGCCGCCGGCCTCGCCGTCCTGTGCGCGCCGTCGTCGGGCGCCGGGCCCGCGACGCCGCCGCCGCAACCGCTGACCGTCGACGAAGCCGTGGCGGACGTCGTGCATTGGGGCCCGCGCCTGTCGCCGTCCGGCCGCTACGTTGCCTTGCTGCGCGAGCACGCGGACCTCACCTACATCACGGTGGCCGACCTCGAGAATGCCGCCGCCAAACCGGTCACGCATTCCATCCCCAACGGCGTGATCAAGTGGATCGAGTGGGACTCCGACGAGCGCCTGCTGGCAGCCGCGACGTTCTGGGCCGATGCGAAGGGCAACGCTATCCCGCTCAACACCGGCCAGCGCGGAATCCGCGTCGTGCGGATGGTGGCGCTCGATCGCAATGGCGGGAATTTCGTGCTGCTGTTCCAGGGCAACCTCGAGGCGCTCAGTACCGTCAACCTCGCTCAGGTCACGGATTTCCTCCCCAACGATCCGCAGCACATCATCGTGCCCGCCTACAACGGCAACCGCATCGACCTGTTCCGCGTCGATACCTTCACCGGAGGATCCGAGCGCATCGGCAAGGGCACCAACCGCACGCTCTACTGGTTCACCGACAAGGACGGCTACCCGGCGTTTCGCATCGACAAGAACTGGACCGGGTGGTATGCCTACGTCTACGCGCGCAAGGGGCCCGGCAACGCGCCTGCCGACGACCTCGAATGGGAAAAGGTGGACGAAATCCCGCTACGGGGCGACGACGAAGGCCATGCCGTGCCGGACTTCTATCCCTTGCATCCCGGCCCCGATGCGGACACCTACTACGTGTCCGCGCGCCCGGACGGCGCCGACGCCAGCGGCATTTACCTGTACAACTTCATCACGAAGAAATACCTGAAGACGCTTGCAACCGAACCGGGAGTCGATATCCGGCGCGTAGTTGTAGACGAGGACTATGCGTACCTGGGAGTCGAGTACTACGCCGACCGCAAAGTCGTGCGTATGGCCGACCCGAAACTGCAGGCCCAGTTCAATGCGCTCGACAAGTATTTCGGCCGGCAAGTCGACATGTACCTGTCGGACTTCAGCCGCGACTTCGGCACCTGGCTCCTGTATACGGTGGGCCCGAGGGATCGCGGCAGTTACCACGTCTACCGGCGCAAGGACAAGTTCGTGACCGAAGTGGCGCACCGTTTCAAGCCGCTCGACATGAACCGCCTGGGCCCGGCGCAGGTCCTGCGTTACCGCGCGCGCGACGGGCTGGAGATCATGGGCTACCTGACGACGCCGCCCGCGGCGAAAGCCGGGAGCAAGCCGCCGTTGATCATCCTGCCGCATGGCGGGCCGGAGATGCGCGACTACTTCCAGTACGACGGCTTCGTCCAGCTGCTCGCAACCCGCGGCTACCAGGTGTTCCAGCCGAACTTCCGCGGCTCGTCGGGCTTCGGCAAGAAGTTCGCCGAAGCAGGCTGGCGCCAGTATGGCGGCACGATGCAGGACGACCTGACCGATGCCCTCGCGTTCCTGGTTGACAAGGGCTATGCCGCGAAAGACCGGGCGTGTATCGTCGGCGCCTCTTATGGCGGCTATGCGGCGCTGGCAGGCGCGACCCAGACGCCCGACCTCTACCGCTGTGCCGTATCGATCGCCGGGATGTCCGACCTGCCCTTGCAGCTGAAGATCGACAAGAAGGAAGTCCGCGAGTTCAAGGAGGGCTGGAAGTACGTCAAGGACCGGATGGGCGACCCGGACGACGACGAGGAGATGCTCGAGGCGCATTCACCGGTGCGCCTGGCGGGCGCCGTGAAGATTCCCGTCTTGCTCATCCACGGAGAGGACGACGGGCGCGTGCCTATCGAGCACTCCGACAAAATGGACAAGGCCCTGCGCAAGGCAGGCAAGGACGTGCTCTTTGTGCGGATCGCGGAAGCCGGGCACGGGTTCAGCAACGACGAGTTGAAGAAAGTCTACGCTCCCTTGCTCGAATTCCTCGGCAAGCACCTGCCCGTGGACGTTGCGCCCGCCGCCGCCGAAACCAAGCCACAGCCATAACCCTCGAGAGTTCCATGACCCCACAGGAAGACTTGTCCCGCCCGCTCGAGGAGCAGCGCGCCGAGTTCAGCCGGCGCCGGCTGCTGGCGATGCCGATTGCCGGGCTGATCGCGTGGGCCATCATCGGCATCGGCGGCCTGACGCTGCGCACCGGCCAGGCTGCGCTGCTGCTGTTCGTCGCCACGGGCTGCATCGCCTACCTGGGCATGTTCATCTCGAAGTTCACGGGCGAGAACTTCCTCGACAAGAACCGGCCGAAGAACACGTTCGACGCGCTGTTCTACTACAGCATGGGGTCGGCGATCCTGGTGTTTTCAATCGCGATCCCGTTCTTCTTCGTGGACAAGACCTCGGCGCCGCTGTCCGTGGGCATCCTCACGTCACTGATGTGGGTGCAGCTGGGGTGGATCATCCAGCATTGGATCGGCCTCGCACACGCCGTTACGCGCACCGTCCTGATCGTGGCGGTGCACTTCGCGTTTCCGGACCACCGCTACGTGGCGATCCCGCTCGTGATCGTCGTGCTGTACGCGATCGCGATCTGGATCCTCGAGCGACGCTGGCGCAGGCTCAGCCGCTAGGCGTCCGGCAAGCCGCCGAGGTGCGTGGCAAAGGTCCAGTGGTACCCGTCCGGATCCTTGTAGACGGCCGTGCGGTCGCGCCAGAACTGGTCCTTCGGCGGCTGCACGACGGTCGCCCCCGCTCGCTGCGCGCGTGCGTGCAGCACATCGACGTCGAGCACGTAGACGTACAGCGACAGCGTATCGGTGTGCCCTTCCGGCGGCGGCTGCAGGCCCATCGAGCCTTCCTTCGGCCCGAACATGATCATCGCGCCGCCGAGGCCCATGCCGGCATGCTGCACGGCGCCATCGTCGCCGCGCATCAACTCGCCGAGCACCTTGAAGCCGAAGGCCTTGGCGTAAAACTCGACGCTGCGCTGCCCGTCGCGCACCGCCATGTACGGCGACAGCGTCGGCCAGCCGGCGGGGTTGCCGTCCTTGCCGCGCTTGGGCGCGGCTGACTTCTTCGCCGCGGATTTTTTGGCCGCAGGTTTCGCGGCCTTTTTCGCCGGTTTCCGGGCTGCCTTCTTCTTCGCCATGACTGCCTCCGACTGAAACGGACCGGAAGATTAGCGCGGCCGTCCGCGGCGCACTACCCTAGGCGCAGGGCCTTACAAGGGGTTGATGGCGCAATGACGCATTTCCTGTCGCTGCTTGCCGCCTTTGCTCTCCCCAATGTCAGGGGAGTCAGGCACTTGCGGTTAGTTCGCCCGTCTTGTACGGCAACCGTGGCGGTGTTAGACCGTCACCCAGCCGTCTAATTGGCGTTAGGCCGCACGAGATCGGGAGTACTAATGGCCAAGAAACTTCGAGACGGTGCGAAGTGCACGGTAGTCGCAAGTACGCACAAGGGTAAGTCGGGCACAGTGCGCGACATCAACACGAGCAAGACCGGCCACGTGACGATCACGGTCGTACAGTCAAATGGCGTCCGCTTGAAGACCCTCGGCAAGAATGTCGCCGTCTAGCGCGTGTCGGCCCAACGTCACGTGAAAGGTGAATCCGCATGATTCAAGGAACGTGTTTGTGCGGCAAAGTGGCCTACGAGCTCCATGGCTTGCCGCAAACCATGTACTACTGTCATTGCGGTATGTGCAGGAAGGCCACGGGGTCGTCGTTCGCTACAAACATGCTGGCCAAGGCGGCTGACTTCGTGATTGTGGCGGGTCGTTCGTTCCTGAAGGCATACCAATCGAGCCCAAACGAGTATCGCCATTTCTGCTCGCAGTGCGGCTCACCGATTTACGGAGAAGCCGCGGAGAGACCCGGCATCGTTTCCATACGCTGCGGCACACTGGACGTCGACCCGGGAATCCGCCCTTCGAGTCACATTTACACGGCGTCAAAGTCGCCCTGGTTTACTATTGCTGACCAACTCAAGCAAAACTGATCCTTGATTGGAGGTCGCTGTGTGTAGAAACATCAAGACACTGTTCAACTTCGAGCCTCCTGCAACTGATGAGGAACTTCAAGCGTCAGCACTTCAATTCGTGCGCAAGCTGAGTGGCTTCAACAAGCCTTCCAAGGCCAATGAGGGTGCGTTTGATCTCGCCGTGGAACAAGTCACTGAGACGGCTCGGACCCTGATTCATGCGCTCGTAACCGTGGCGCCGCCGAGAGATCGTGAAGCCGTAAGAGCCAAGGCAATGGCCGAAGCTGTCAAGCGTTTCGCCAGGCAATGACGTAATGTCCGCCGCCCCGCTGCTCGGCTAGCGCCGCCGCTCGACCATGCGCCGGCGCTTCTTGCGTTGGCGTCCCGTCAGTTCGTTCTTCTTGCCCTTGAACGGGTTGTCGCCGGTCTTGACCTCGACGCGCAGCGGCAGGCCCTTGAGCTCGAACGCCCGCCGGAATTCGTTGGTCAGGTAGCGCTTGTAGGACACCGGCAGTCTTTCAGTCTGGTTGCCGTGGACGATGATCGTGATCGGGTCGCGCCCGCCGAGGTGGGCGTAGCGTAGCTTGATGCGCCGGCCGATCACGGCGGGCGGCTGATGGTCGAACACGGCCTTCTCGAGCACGCGCGTGAGCTCGGGCGTCTTCAGCTCGCGGCGTGCGGCGGCGCTGACCGCCTGCACGTCTTTCAGCAGTTCGCCCAGGCCGGAACCATTCAGCGCCGAGATCATGTGCACCGGCATGAAGTCCAGGAACGGCAGCTTGAAGTCGATCGCCTCGCGCACCCGCGCGCGCGCCGACGATTCCAGCCCGTCCCACTTGTTGACCGCGAGTCGAGGCACCCTCGGCGGTATACAGCTCACTTCCGATCTTGTAGAAGCCGCAGAGGTCGCCCAGGTCGTCGACCATCTGGAT
>JANNKD010000301.1:0-11172 GCA_031396115.1 Gammaproteobacteria bacterium | reverse complement strand
GAATTCTGGCGCGCGCGGCTGAGGTCAGCGTCCTTGAGCTCCTCGAGCAGGAACACGTCGAGGCGCTCGATCAGGTCGTTGCGCTTCTGGTTCCACTGGTCGATGGCGCGCTTGGTTTCGGCGATGTAGGAATCCGCCACGTCACGCCGCCGCGCCTCGTCCTCGTGGTTCCACAGGCTGAAGTTGCAGAAGTGCTGCGCCAGCACCAGCGAGCGCAGGTCGGCGCCGGGCGCGACCTCGGCCGGCTTTTCCCGGTACCAGGCCGCCAGGGCCTCGTCGTGCAGCGCGAGCAGCGAGTCTTTGTTGATCATGCGAGCAAATCATGCACCGCTTTGCGCACCGCTTCCACGGTCACCGCCGAGACCACGGCGTCGTCCTGGGCGCTGGGCTTGCGCCCTTCGACGTAGTGCTCGGCCGCGAACAGCATGCGCGAGCGCGCCGGCGGCGGCGGCTCGACGGTGCGCGCCGGCTTGTGGCCGGCGATGACGGCCACCGGCACGCCCTGCATCCAGGCCATGTGCATGGCCGCGGTGTCGGCGCCGACGTAGGCGCGGAACTGGCCCAGCAGCGCCAGCATCTGCGTCAGCGTGGTCGGCGGGGCCAGCACGCACGGCGCGCCGGCGCCCTGGGCGAGGTGGGTGCAGAGCTCGCGTTCGGCCGGGCCCCACAACACCATCGAGCCGATGCCGTCGCCATTCAGCCGCTTCAGCAGGTCCAGCCACTTGTCGTCAGGCCAGCGCTCGCGCGCGCGATGCGCGCTGGTGCTCGGAAACACCGCCAGCGGCGGCCGGCCGGCGGCGGCCCAGGCCTGCTCGGCCCAGCGCCGGTCGGCGTCGGGCACGTGCAGCCCGTGCGCGTGCGGGTCGTAGTCCGTCGCGATGCCCAGCGGCCCCAGCAACGAGAGGAACCGGTAAATGCGGCTCTCCCAGGCGTCGGCCGGCGTCACCTTGAGGGTGGTGAACAGGAAGTTGCCCTCGGACTCGTGGCCGCGCGCGTAGCCGACGCGCACCGGCACTGCGGACAGCCACGCCAGCAGGCCGCTCTTGAAGCGGCCGTGGAACTCGAGCAGCACTTCGTAATCGTGCGCCTTCACCTCGCGCGTGAAGCGCCGGATCTCGGCCAGCGCGCGGCGCATCCCGCCCTTGAGTTCGCGCCGGTCCAGCACGTGGAACCGGTTCACCAGCGGGTTGCCCTTGAGCGCCGGGTAGACCCAGTGTTCGACGGCCCAGCCGATGTCGGCGTCGGGGCGCTCGCGCCTGAGCCGGGCCACGGCGGGCAGCACGCGCAGGCAATCACCGATGGCGCCGAGGCGCATCACCAGGATGCGGCGCGCGCGGGCGGGGTCGGGCTTCATCGCGACGAAGGATACACGGGCCGATAGAATGCGCGCCCCATGAGCTTCGGACTCGGCGAGTTTTATTCACTGGCTTGCGCGCTGGCGTGGGCGATCGCCGTCATCCTGTTCAAGAAGTCCGGCGAGAGCCTCGCGCCGGTGCCGCTGAACCTGTTCAAGAACGCGGTCGGCCTGGTGCTGATGCTGCTGACCGTGCTGGCATTCAGCGCCGCCTGGCCCGGCATTCCGGCCGGCGCGGTGGCCATCGCGCTGGTGTCCGGCCTGCTCGGCATCGGCGTCGGCGACACGCTGTACTTCCGCGCGCTCAACCAGATCGGCGCCAGCCGCATGGCGGTGGGGCAGACGCTGTACTCGCCGTTCGTGATCGTGCTGTCGTCGCTGTACCTTGGGGAGCGCCTCGGCGCGCTGCAGATGGCCGGCGTCGCGCTGGTGATCGGCGGCATCCTGCTGGTGAACTACGCGCCCGGCGGCGCGCCGCTGGATCCGCGCGCGCTGCGTCGCGGACTGATCGAGGCCACGCTCGCTGTGCTGGTGATGGCGGCCGGCGTGGTCATGGCCAAGCCGCTGCTCGAGCGCTACGACTTCCTGTGGATCGTCATGCTGCGCATCGTCGGCGGCCTGCTCGGCATGCTGCTGTTCATGCCCTCGGCGCGCGACCTCAAGGGGATCCGCGCGGCGTTCGCCGGCGTGCGCCACTGGCCGCACGTCATCGCCGGCTCGGTAGTCGGCACTTACATCTCGATGCTGCTCTGGCTGGCGGGCTACAAGTACACCAAGGCCTCGATCGCCGCCGTGCTGAACGAGATGGCCGCGGTGTTCATCCTGGTGCTGGCCGCGATCTTCCTGCACGACCGGCTGCGGCCTTCGCAGTTCGCCGGCTCAGTGGTGGCGATCGCGGGCGTGCTGCTAGTGGTGTTGTAAACCGGTCGCGCCTGTAGGAGCGCCTCTTAGGCGCGACCGGTGCAGGCGCGACGGCGTACCGCAACGCCCAGCAGCAGCACTGTTATCCAGTCGAGCGCGCCGCCGTCGCCGCTGCGGCGCGTGCAGTTGCTCGCTTCGCCCAGGCACGACTGGTTGGCAACGGTCGGCGCAACGGACCCGGGATTTGCCCCGATCCCCGCCAGGCCCGGCACGATGGCCACGCAACTGTTGTCGGGGTCCAGGTGCGCCTTGAGCTGGCGGTCGGTTGCCATAGCGGCGGTCCAGCCGCGGTCGAGCCGCGCGAAGTAGTCGAAGCCACTCTGGTTCGAGCACGACGCCAGGCCGCCCGACAGCAGGCCGATCAGGTGATGCGAGGAGTTCCACAGGCCGCCACCGGAGGAGCCCGGCTCGGTCGTGCCGCTGGCCCACTGCACCCTCCAGGCCGCCACGTCGCAGCCCGTGCCGACGTCGACCGTATCGCGGGTAGCGCCGGAGTCGAAGAACGCGATCTTCTTCTCGTCGCCGCTCGGGTGGTGGATCGCCACACCCGTGCTGGCTCCCGCGCCGGTGGCATCCCAGCCGGCAAAGTACAGACCGGCGGGCATCGGCGTTGCGTCGGTGATCAGCAGCAGCGTGAAATCCGACGGCGCGTCGTGCGCGAGCCGCTGCGCACCCTGGAACGTCGGCGGCGGCAGCGGATTGGTGATGAGGTCGCCGCACGGGCCCTCGTAACCGAAGTAGAAGACCACCGAGGATGCGGGGCCGCTGTCCCCATCCACGCCGCAATGGTTGGCGGTGAGGAACAGCCGCCGCCGGTCCTGGCGCACGTTGTTGAGCAACTGCCCGGTGCACAGGAACGCGCCACCGATCGAGATGCGCGCCACCGAGTCCGCATCGTCGCCCCAGGCTGCGGCCGCCGCGCAGGCGACGTCGATGTTGCAGTTGCCGGCCTTGGCCGGGGCGCCCGCTTTCCAGTCGCGAAAGCCGTGGAAGGCGCGCGCTTTGCCCAGCGCGACGCCGTCGGTGCTGCCTTGCGGAGCGCGGATCTCGACCACCAGTTCCTCGCCGGCCACCGGCGGTGTCCACAGCCCGCTGGCGCTGACCTGCGCGGCGTCGAACGGCCCGTGCGTGAGCCGCGCCGCCGGGTCGTAGATCCAGAGGGTGGCGCCGGCCGGCAGCGTGGGCTGCGCGAGCTGCAGGCTCAGCGACAGCGCGCCCGGCGAACGCAGGCGCAGGCGCCAGCTGCGCTGCGCCTCCCCATCCTGCCAACGGCCCTGCGCGGTGCTGATCTGCAGGTCCACCGGCACGGCGTACTGGAACGGCCGGTGTTTGACCGGCTCGGCCAGCGCCTTGCGCACGGACTCGGCAGGCAGCTCGAGGCGCGGCACGGCGGGCAGCGTGGCGAGGTCGGGGCGGAACTGCGGGGCCGCGCCGAGGGCGGCGACGGGCGCCACGCAGGCCAGCAGCAGCAGGTACGGGCGCATCAAAAAAGACTACACCTCCGCCGTGCGCATCGCACGGCGGCGGGTTCAGGTTGCGGGATCAGCGGCCGGCGACGGCGGCGGCCGCTTCGCCGAGCAGCCGGTCGATCTCCTCGACGTCTTTCGGGCCGAGCTGGCCGCCGGCCTGCTTGAGGCGCAGGACGTTGAGCAGGTAGTCGTAGCGCGAGCGCGAATAGTCGCGCTGCGCGCGGTACAGCTCGCGCTGCGCGTTGAGCACGTCCACCGCGGTGCGCGCGCCGACTTCGAGGCCGACCTCGCTGGCCTCGAGCGCCGTCGTGTTCGACAGGACGGCCTGCTGGTAGGCCTTCACGCGCGACACGCCGGCGACCACGCCCAGGTAGGCGTTCTTGGTGGTGCGCTCAACTTCGCGCTTCTTGCCCTCGTACTCGGCCACGCGTTGGTCGCGCGTGCCGCGCGCCGCGCTGACGCCGGCCTGGGTCGAGCCGCCGGCGAAGATCGGCACGCTCAACACGAGTTGCAGGTTGGTGTTGTCGTATTCCTGGTCGACGGCGCCGATGCCCGGCGTCACGCGATTGGAATCGCCGATGCCCGTATCGCCGTTGAAGTAGAGCGTGGGATAGTGGCCGGCCCAGGCGGTGTCCAGGTCCTGGTCGGCCGCCTCTGCGGTCGCCTTGGCGACGCGGATGCTGAGGTTGTTGTCGGCGGCGTTCTTCAGCCAGTCGTTGACGTTGCCCGGATCCGGCCCGACCAGGGGGATTTCTTCCCTCAGCGGCACGATGCGCGCATCGTTCGCGCCGGTGATCTCACTGACCAGCGCCAGCGCGTTGGCCAGCGCCTGCTCGGCCTCGATCATCTGCGCCACGGTGAGGTCGTAGCGGGCCTGCGCTTCCTGCACGTCGGTGATGGCGGACAGGCCGACCTCGAAGCGCTTCTTGGCCAGCTCGAGCTGCCGCTCCACCGCCTTCATCTCGGCGTCGGCGAAGCGCACGCTGTCGGCCGCGCCGAGCAGGCCGAAATAAGTTTCGGTCACGCGCAGCGCGAGGGTCTGCTCGGCGATGACGTAGTTGGCCTGCGCCGCGGCAGCCTGGTAGCCGGCCGACTGCCAGCGATTCCAGGCCGCGCCGTCGAACACGGCCTGGCGCAGCGTCAGCCGGATGTCCTGGGCTTCGGTGTCGCTGGTCGATTTGGGCGAGCCGGTCACCTCGATGGTCTGTTCGCCTTCCTCGACGACCGCCGCGCCGGTGATCAGCGGCAGCAGCGCGCCACGCGTCCGCGGGTCGGCGGCGATCGCCGCGTCGCGGGCGCCGTCGGCGGCGCGCAGCGTGGTGTCGTTCTGCTGGGCTAGCTGGAAGATGCGGGACAGCTCGTTGGCCGAGGCAAGCGAGGGCACGAGCAGGACGAGCGCGAGAGCGCGACAGAGGTAGGTCATCGGATTTCCGCGGGTTGGTTTAACAGCTTGATTTGACGGGAAGTTTGACAGGGATTCGCAGTTTAGATGCGTCAGGTCGGGAAAGGGTTGCGCCCAGCGTCAACAGGCTGGCGACACCCCCGTTCGAGGGAATTATATCCGGCGGAAAAACTCGTCGACGTCGGCGGCGTCCTGGTGCATGCCGAAGCCGATGCGCAGGCGGTCGTCGCGGCAGTCCACCAGCACGCCCGCCGTCAGCAGGCGGTCGTGCACCTGCGGCGCGTTGCGGTCGCGGAACACCAGGAAGTTGCCGCGTGCGGTGCAGGCCGGGGGCAACAGCTCGGCGCCCGGCAACGCACCCGAGCTCTGGCGCAGGTCCAGGAAACGCTGCTGCAAGCCTTTCACGTGCGCGCGGATCGCGGTGACGCCGGCGCCGATCGAGTGCAGCCAGTCCTGCACCGCGACCATGCGGTAGAGCGCAGTCGGATCGAACGTCGCGCCCAGGAAACGGCCGCCGCCTTCGGCGTACGGCACCGCGCCGGTCTGGGCCTGCGTCAGCGTGCCGAACGAGGCGAACCAGCCGGTGTCGCGCGGGCGCGGTGCGTAGCCCGGCGGGCAGTGCATGAAGCACGCCCCTTCGCCGGCCATGGCGTACTTGTAGCCACCGGCGATGTAGAAGGCGCGCGCCGCGAGCGCGGACAGGTCGGTCGGCACGGCCATGAAGCCGTGGTAGCCGTCCACCACGACCAGCGCGCGCTCGTCGGTCACGGCGGCCACCAGCGGGTGCAGGTCGGTGACCCGAAAGCCGGTGTTGTAGAACACCTGGCTGAAGTAGGCGAGGTCGAACCCGCCGCGCGCCGCGGCCTGCGCGAAGCGTTGCGCGAAGTCGCCGTACGGCTCTACCGGGACGCGCGTGACGCGCGCGCTGCCGTCCTCCTCGAGCCGCTTCATCTGGCGCGAGAAACTGTGGAATTCACCGTCGGTGGTCAGCACCCGCACCGGCTGCGGCAGGCATGACAGCAGGCGCATCAGCAGCTCGTGCGTGCTCGGCGCGAAGGCGATGGTGGCCGGGTCGGGCAGGGCGAGCTGGCGCGCGATGTGCGCCTGCGCGCGCGGCACGATGTCACCGAACACCTGGTCCCACTTGAGGTCGGCCAGGCGCGCGGCCTCGGCCCAGGCCTGCTGGTGGCCGTCGAAGCTGGCGTCGGGCCACGGGTGGTGGCTGTGCGCGGCGAAGTGCAGCCGGCCGGGCGCGGCTGCGGCAAAGCGCGAGAAGTGTTTTTTCCAGGACATGACTTAAAGTGTATAGGGATGGCCTTCACCGCAATCAAACGCGCTTTTCCGCCGCTCGGCTCGGCGCTGCGTGACACCCTGCGCGAGGGCTACGGCGCCGCCGACGCGCGCCGCGACCTGCTCGCCGGCATCGCCGTCGGCATCATCGCGGTGCCGCTGTCGCTGGCGCTGGCGATCGCCTCCGGCGTGCCGCCGCAGCACGGTCTGTACACGGCCGTAATCGGCGGCGCCGTCATCGCGCTGGCGGGAGGCTCGCGCTTCAGCGTCTCGGGCCCCACCGCGGCCTTCGTCGTGATCCTGTTCCCGATCGCGCAGCAACACGGGGTCGGCGGGCTGCTGCTGGCGACGCTGATGGCCGGATTCATCCTGGTGGCGATGGGCTGGGGCCGCATGGGCCAGCTGATCCAGTACATCCCGTATCCGGTCACCACCGGGTTCACGGCAGGCATCGCGCTGGTCATCGCGAGCCTGCAACTCAAGGACCTGTTCGGCCTGGACGTGACCGGCTCGGCGCACTTCCTCGAGCGCATCGGGCAGGTGTTTTGGGCGCTGCCGGCATTCAACGGTGGCGAGCTGGCGCTGGGCCTGGCGACGCTCGCGGTGCTGATTGCATGGCGCCGGCTGAACCTGCCGCTGCCGTCGTACCTTGCCGGCGCGGTGTTCGCCGGCGCCGCGGCCTGGGCGTTGAAGACCTGGTGGCCCGAGATCACGATCACGACGATCGCCGACCGTTTCAGTTACACCGGCGCCGACGGCGCGTTGCATCCGGGCATTCCGCCGCTGCTGCCCGAGTGGCACTGGCCGTGGAACCTGCCCGGCAAGGACGGCGCGCACCTCGTGCTGTCGTTCGAGCTGGTGCGCAGCCTGGTCGGCCCGGCCTTCGCCATCGCCATTCTCGGCGCGATCGAGTCGCTGCTGTGCGCGGTGGTCGCCGACGGCATGACCGGCAAGAAGCACGACCCCGACGCCGAGCTGGTCGCGCAGGGGCTCGGCAATCTCGCCGCGCCGCTGCTCGGCGGCATCCCCGCCACCGGCGCGCTGGCGCGCAGCGCGGCCAACATTCGTGCCGGCGCGCGCAGCCCGTTCGCGGCCATCACGCACGCGCTGTTCGTGCTGGCGGCGATGCTGACTTTGGCGCCGCTGCTGTCGTGGCTGCCGATGTGCGGGCTGGCCGCGTTGCTGCTGAAAGTCGCGTGGAACATGAGCGAGCGCAAGAACTTCGCGCGCATCCTGCGCGTCGCCCCGCGCGGCGACGTGCTGCTGCTGCTGGTGTGCTTCTTCCTGACCGTGCTGTTCGACATGGTGCTGGCCATCACGGCGGGCGTGGTGCTCGGCTCGCTGATGTTCATGCACCGCATGGCCAAGGTCTCTAGGGTCAATTTGATCGGCGAGGGCCACCCGGCCGCGCCGGCGGACCTGCCGAAGGACGTTCGCTATTACGAGATCGCCGGGCCGCTGTTCTTCGGCGCCGCCGAGCGCGCGATGAACGTGCTGCGCAACCACGACCGCACGGCGCGCGCGGTAATCCTCGAGTTGTCGGCCGTGCCCACCATCGATGCCTCCGGGCTGGTCGCGCTCGAAGAGGTCATCGACGACCTCAACGAGGCCGGCATCTTCGTCGCGCTGTGCGGCGCGCAGCGCAGCGTGCTCTCGGTGCTGCGCGACGCGGGATATCTCAAGGAGCACGGCAAGCGCTGGTACTACCAATCCACCGACGCGGCGCTGAAGCGCCTGCGCGAGGTGGCGCCGGTTGCGGAGCTGCCGCCCGCGTCCTAGCCCAGCAGCACCACGAAATCGCGCGGCGTCGGATCGCCCTGGCCGAGGATGGCGGTCAGCGCGACGGCGCGCGCGTCCTCGAGCCCGACCGTGATGCCCTCGCGCGCGAGCCGCCCGCGGAGGGCCTCGGCGTCGGCGTCCGGCACCGGCACGTGCTGGATGCGGCCCACGCCGCGCAGCCACGAGTGCTCGCGCACCTGGCCGTTGTAGGGCTTCAGGCGATGGCTCGGGCGCCAGGCGGCGCGGCCGCCGGGCTCCGGCTCGGCGTAGGCCACGCGGATGTCGCGGCGGTTCAGGAACGGCAGCACGAAGCCGATCGAATCGGCCTCGCTGCCCACGGCGGCGACCATGGTGCGCGGCCGGTTCAGGAACGACGCCGTGGTGGTGTATTGGGAATCGGTTTCGCGCCCGAGCAGCGCCTGGAAGTTGTTGGCCATCGCCGTGTACGGCGCCGGCGCCATGCCCAGGCTCAGCGCAAGGTGCATGTCGGCCCCGGCCTTCTGCCAGACCCGCACCGCGCCCTCGCGCGGATCGGTGCCGAGCATGCCGGTCGCGGGCATGGGCTCGACCCGGGCGCCGAGGCCTTTGAGCCTGGCGATGAACTCCGGCTTCTCGGCGAGGTCGCCCGGCCGAACCACGACCGTGCACTTCATCTTGAAGAACGGCGCCACTTCGGCGACCGCCAGCGCGTGGGCGTCGACGTCGTTGCCGGTGACCACGCTGGTCTTGCCGAGCTGCGAGCCGATGTAGCACTGCGCGGCCGCGTGTTCCTTCTCGACCGGCACGCCGCGGCGGTCCTCGCGCTTGAGGTACACGCGCAGCCCGCCGCCGCCGGCCGCGCGCGACACCGCGTCGGAATACTCGAGCGGGGTCGGGCGCTTGAGCAACTGGCTGGTCTTGCGCGAGAAATCCTCGAGGAAATTGGGCCGGATCAGGAGGGCGTTGTACTCGCGCGCCAGCGCGGCGAGCTCGGCGCCCGCGATTTTCACGGCGATGTCGTTGAAGCGGCGCACGCGCAGCGCGCCGTGCGTGCCGGTCGTGATGGTGGCAGCCGGAGGCGGCGTGGCGGCCGGGCCCGCGGGCCTTGCGCCGGCCGGTGGCGCAGGCGGGGCTGCGGGCTTGGGCGGCTCACCGGGAAACGTTTCGCCGGGAGCGATCTCGCCCCACATGCCGCGCAGCGCGGTGAGGTCGAGCTGCGACTTGACGACCGGGGTGGCCAGGCCCTGGACGACGGCCTCGGCGAACTCCTTCTTGAGGCCGAGCGAGCGCATCGCGTCGAACCGCATCATCCAGATGTCGGCCCGTTCGGGCGCGAACTTCAACGAATCATTCAGCAGCTGCAGGAATTCGTTGGATGGGGCCTGCTTCGTCATGGGACGAGAGTGTAGCGGGAGCCGCCCGCGACGGCCGGATCGGCCGCCGCGGGGGTAAACCTCGAGCCGCGCGGGAACGCCCTACCGCAGGGAGGCAACCTCGTTCGAGATGATCACTTCGACACGGCGATTCTGCTGCCGACCGCTGGCGGAGTCGTTGCCGGCGGCCGGCGAGTCTTCGCCCTTGCCCGCCGCGGTGAGGCGGCCCGATGCCACTCCCTTGCCGACCAGATACGACTTCACCGCGTCGGCACGGCGCTGCGACAGGCCGAGGTTGGAATCGGCGCTGCCGACGCTGTCGGTATGGCCTTCGATGACGACCGTGCGGTCCGCGTACTTGTTGAGGAAGGCGGAGAGCTTGGTGAGATTGCCCTGCGTGCCGCTCTTGAGATCGGAGGCGCCGCTGGTGAACAGCACGTCGCCCAGCGTCACGACCAGGCCGCGGTCGGTGGCCTTGGCGTTCAGTTCCGCGATGTGCTTCTGCAGCGCCGCGGTGTCCTGCTCGGCGGCTGCGGTATCCAGGCGGGCGGAGTGGGCTTCCTCGCGCGCGGAGTCGGCGTCGTTGCGGGCGGAGTCGGCTTCAACGCGGGCAGCGTCGGCTTCACCGCGCGCGATGTTCGCGTCGGCACGCGCGTTGTCTGCTTCGCGGGTGCGCGAGTCAAGGCGCGCCGCGTCACGCTGGCCGGCCAACGACTTGCGCTGATCCTCGGCAAAGTGGCTCTGCGCCTCGGCCCGCGCGATCTCGACCTTGCGCTCGGCCATCGCCACGCGGTGGCGTCCGAGGGCGGTGTCGTCGGTGGGCACTTCGGCCTGGCGGACCGCAGACTCGGCGTCCTTGAACGCGACCGGCGCGTGGCCGGCCAGTTGCGGATCGGATTGCAGTTCGGTGAGCTTGGCTCGCACGGCGCTAGCGCCGTCCGGCGTGGGAGTGGCGGCGCACCCCACCAGCATGAGCAGCACCAGGGTTGCGGTGGCGATTCCGGGATTGGGCATGTGCGAGTTCATCAGTTGGCTCCTGGATTGCGCTGCATTTCCTGCTTGATCTCTTCGGTGCTCTTGCGCGTCTCGTCGTTGACGGCCTTGGCCTTGGCGGCCTCAGTCTTGGCGAATGCCAGTTCGGCGCCGGCACGCGATTGCTCGGCCAGGCGCCTGGCGGCCACCATCTGCTCGTTCTGGACGGCGGTGCGGGCGGCGGCGAGTTCGTCGCGGGCCTGGCCCAGTTCGGCCGGAGCGTACTCGGCAGCGCGCGCCTGCTCGGCATTGGCAATGGCCTGCGAGGCGGCATTCAGGGCCGCCGTCGGCGCCGGCGGTGTCGTTGCGCAGGCGGCCAGTGCGAGCAGGCCGGCGGCAGCGGAGGCGAGTTGCAGCGTGGGTCGAAGGGTCTTGGTGTGCGTCATACGGATCTCCTCGTGCACGGGACGGTTCGGCGGAAACCATAGCCGCGGGGCACGGGATGGTCGGTGCGCTACCGCGCATAGGGCGGTTAGGCTGCGCGAGACCGGCAACTCTCCCGTAGGGAGAGGGCGAGAACTACACGTTGAACCTGAAATGCATCACGTCGCCTTCCTTGACGACGTACTCCTT
>JANNKD010000178.1:0-7795 GCA_031396115.1 Gammaproteobacteria bacterium | reverse complement strand
TTTGCCGTGGCCACCGCCTTTCACCGCCAGCGTGACGGCCTGGAAATGTTTGCCGGGTGGGCGCGCCATCAGGCGAGCACAGTCGTCATCAGTCCCAAGGAGAAGCGTCCGCCCAATTTCTTCCAGCGGGTGTTCGGCCGCACACTTCCGCCCGAGCCCACCCCGGAACCGATTCGCCTGGCCAGCCGCATCAAGGGCCTGGTCGAGTATGCGGACCGCCGCCCGGTGATCTGGTACCTGAACACCGAGGCGCTGCCGGACCTCAGCAAGGAAATACAAGGCACTGCGCGCCGGCTCAAGACGCGGCCCAACAGCATCTCGCGCAGCATGTTTTGCAGCGGCGCCGATTGCCTGCTGGTATCCGTACGGCCTTTCACCACACCGGACAAGGCCCGCATCCTCGCCGTGGCCGCCGAATCGCTTGAGCAACTCGTGTCGAGCATGGGAGCCGCGGCCGGCTACCAATTGCAGATGCAAATCGTGAAGGAGGCCCCCGGGCTGGCGCAAACGGGGGGTGGAATCGATTTCGACCGGATGATTGGCGGCGTGAGCATGGACGTTCCGCGCCTGCGCATGCAGGTGAAGCAAAGCGCGCAGTTTCGATTGCGCGACATGCGCCGCCGCTACTACCTGATTGCCGGCGTGGGGGTGCCGCTATCGCTGCTGCTGGTGGCCGCGCTGCTGCGTCCGCTGGTCGAGCGAGTTGGCGTGCTGCGCGTGGCGCTCCCCAAGCTGACCGAGGGCGACTTCGGCGCGGCCACGGCCCTGCTCCGGGCGGCGCAAGCCAAGGCCCGGGTACGGGATGAAACCACCGACTTGATGGGTACGGCGGAGGACATCACCGGACGACTGCAGGGGTTGCAGTCGGACTTGACCCAGCAGGCCGCGGATCTGCGCCGCGAGCGTGACCACATGCAGTTGCTGCTCGACACGACGCCCGCCTGCATCGTGCTGCTCGAAGGCGCCGGAATAATCATATCGGCCAACGCGATGGCTTCCACGCTGCTGAAAGTCACGCGTGCGTCACTGGTCGGCCGCGATATCCTGGATTTTCTCGAGCCCGAGCCCAAGGCCGGTTTCGTCAGCCTCATGCAGGCGGCGGCGGAGGGCGGGCCTACCTCGCCCCTGGAGTTTGAATTCAAGGACTCCGAGGGCAGCCGGCACCTGGTGGAGTGGCGCCTGGCGCCGATACCCGAAGATTCGCAGCGACGCGTGCTGGCGGTGGGCACCGATGTGACCTACCTGCGTGAGGCGGAGCGACGCCTGACCTGGCTGCGCTCGCATGATGAAGCGACGAAGTTGCTCAATCGCCGATCCATCGAGCAGAGTGTGGCCTCGTCGCCGGGCGTCCGTTGCCTGCTCCTCGTGCGCCCGAAGCACGAGTCGGCACTGCATGACATGCTGAACGAAGCCGGGCGCGCGGAAGTGCAGCAGCAGATTGCAGATCAGCTGCGAACCATTACGCAGCCCTATCCCAGTTCCGAAGCGGCGCTGCTGGACCGATTCCAGTTCGCGGTTCTGGTGCACTCCACACGCGAAGCGGTGGAGGCGCACCTCCCCGACTTTGCCGAGGTGCAACGCCCCGTCCTGCTGGATGTCGGCGGCAAGTCGGTGGAAGTTGAGCTGTTGCTGCAGGGCATCGAGCTCGACGAGTCAGCCTGGCGTGAGAACATCAACGATCAGCTCGATACCCTGCTGAAGCTGGCCGCGACGCTGGACAGCGCAGTGAACTGGCTGACACTGGAAGCGTTGCGTGAGCGTGAGCAGGAAGACTACCGCCACTGGGTCAACGAGATTGATGCTGCTCTTAAGTCAGATCGGATAACGATTTTTTACCAGCCGATCTTCGACGCCAAAACACTGGAGACCTCCCATAGCGAGGTGCTGGTGCGCATGATCGGGCGCGATGGGACCATTATTCCGCCCAGCGCGTTCCTGCGCGCGGCAGAACGCTCGGGTCAGATGCGTCAGATCGACCGCGTGGTATTCGCGAAGGCCATCGGCACCCTGCTGGACCTGCAGGCGCGCGGCATCCGCCACAACCTGTCCGTCAACATGTCTGCGCCCGCGCTGCAGGAGCCGTACCTGACGCAGATGATCGATGACGCCATCAGCCTGCGCGGGCTGGAGCCCGGCCGGCTGATGCTGGAACTGGTCGAGACCCAGGCGATCAATACCCTGGAGTCTGCCGTGCAATTGATGCTGAAGTTCAAGCGTCAGGGTATCCAGATGATGCTGGATGATTTCGGCATCGGCTTCACCTCGTTTGAATATCTGCGCGAGCTGCCGTTCGCATACGTCAAGATCGACCAGTTGTTCGTCAAGCACCTGGCCAAGCGGCCGGACGATCGCAGCCTGATCCGCTCCATCCACGAGATGGTCAGGGGACTGGGACGCAAGACCATTGCCGAGGGCGTTGAAGATGCGACGTCGCTGCGCATCCTGCAGAGAATCGGTGTCGACGCCGTCCAGGGATTCGGGCTCGCGCGTCCCGGGCGGGAGATCAACCTGTCCCCGGCCAGCCTCGGGCATTGACCGCGCGCCGGCAACGCGACAACACGACGGCCGGAGGCTACGCTGCCTGCCTGGATTCGGTGGAGGATGGGCGATGAAGGAAGAGCGCGCAGTGCTGGCTGGCGGCTGCTTCTGGGGCATGCAGGATCTCATCCGCAGTTACGAGGGTGTTCTCTCGACTCGCGTGGGCTACACCGGGGGCAGCAACCGCCATGCGACCTATCGCGATCACCCCGGGCATGCGGAGGCCATCGAGATCGCCTTTGATCCCGCGCGCATCAGCTTTCGACAGCTTCTCGAGTTCTTCTTCCAGATTCACGACCCCAGCACGCGCAATCGCCAGGGCAATGATGTTGGAACGAGCTATCGATCCGCGATCTTCTACACCAGCGACGAACAGAAGCGGATCGCCCACGACACGATCCTCGACGTCGATGCTTCGGGCCTGTGGCCGGGCAAGGTCGCCACGGAGGTCGTTCCCGAGAGCGAGTTCTGGGAGGCCGAACCGGAGCACCAGGATTACCTGCTGAACAACCCCGGCGGCTACACCTGCCATTTTGTGCGGCCCGGCTGGAAGTTGCCGAGGCGCGCCGCGGCCCAGGAAAAGAACGTGAGTCGCAAAGCCCTCAGTGAATGAGGCGACACGCGTTGCCCCCGGTCACCCGGGGGCAACGCCTCACGGACCTTTGGCGTTTCAGTTGCCGAGCCCGATCTGCTTCATGAACTCGCCGTTGTCCCAGAACAGGAACTCCTCGAACATGACCCCGTCCTTGTTCCAGTGGCCGATCGTGGCCATCGGAATGCGATAGGCCTTGCCGGTGGGCTGGATGACCTTGCCGTCGGCGAGAGCCATGGGCTTCGTGAACGTGCCTTCCAGCCAACCCGACACGGCGGTCCACTGACCATCCTGCGTTCCGAAGCGGGCCGGATGCTCCAGGATCCGGTTGTCAGGAGCGAACGTGAACATGTACTTCAAGTCTTCGATGTGCTTCTTGATGCCCTTCGTGGTGTGCCCATCGGGCCAATGGACGATCACGTCTGCCGAGTGCGACTTGTGCAGGTCTTCCCACTTCTGGCCGGTGTACACGCGGAAATCGAGGTCGTCGAAGTTGGCCAGGTTCCTTTCGAGCTCCGACGGCATGCCCTTGCCCTTGGAGGCGGCCTGTCCGGCCTTGGTGCCGGGCCAATTGTCAGCGGCGGGCGGCGCGGCCTGCGCACTGGCGACGAAGATCGCGGCGGCGATGGAGACGAGAATGGGGTTACGTGAGATGCGTTTCATCGGTTGTTCTCCTGTTGGAGGTGGGTGAAGCAGGTTCTTGAGTCTTGCCGGCAGCGGTTCATGACGGGCTCCGTTCCCGGTTACGACTTGCGCAGCCAGGTCGGGGCGATGGACGTCCCGAGCCCGGCGCCATAACCGAGGAAGACGTTCAGGCCGGCCAGCGGCTCCAGGTAACGCGCGTTCTTCAGGCCGCCGGCGTCGATCACGGCGAAACCGAGGCTCTGCGCGAGCTGGCGCGTGGCGTCCTTCGCGCGCGCGCTGTCGCTCGCGACGAACACCGGCACTTTCTGGCCGCCGAGGTCGGCGCCTTCGCCGAGCACCGGTGCGAACAGCGTGTTGAACGCCTTCACGACTTCGGCCCCGGGGAGCGCCTTGGCGATCTCCTCGGCCGCGGAGGTGGAATGGCCGAGCGTCAGGCCCATGTAGTCGGCGGTGAGCGGGTTGGTGATGTCGATGACGACCTTGCCGCGCAGATCGCCCAGTGCGCGCAGCGCGGGGACGGCGTCCGCATAGCCCGTCGCGACGATGACCGCTTCGCTATCGCCGAGCGCCTTGGCGGGCGGCGCAGCGGTGGCATTGGAAAGACTGGAGGCCAGGGCCTGCGCTTTGGCGAGGTCGCGGCCGGTAATCCGGATCTGGTGACCGGCTTTGGCGAGTTGCTTCACGAACGCGCTGCCCATGTTGCCGGTGCCGATGACGGTGACTTTCATGACGTTGCTCCGAAGAGGAAGTAGGTGTGGAGCTACGATATTGGTTGCACGTGGATAGATAAACGGCCTATCCTGCAACATATAGTCACGATAAACGGAACAATGGATCGATTCGCCGAGCTAAGGGCCTTTGTCGAGGTAGTCCGCGGCGGGGCCTTCGTGAAGGCGGCTGACGCGCTGGACCTGTCCAAGGCCGCCATCTCTCGGCAAGTGGGCGACCTGGAGAAGCGCCTCGGGGTGCGCTTGCTCAACCGCACCACGCGGCGGCTGTCGCTGACGGAAGAGGGACAGCGCTTCCACGAGCATGCGCGCACGGTGCTCGCGGACCTCGAGACCGCCGAAGCCGATGTCATGACGCGCGCCCGCGAGGTGACCGGCTTGCTGCGCATCACCGCGCCGCTGAGCTTCGGGATCCTGCACCTCGCGCCGCTGTGGCCGGAATTCCGGGCGCGGCATCCGGGAGCGACGCTGGACGTGACGCTTGGCGATCGCGTGGTTGATCTGGTGGACGAAGGCTACGACCTCGCAATCCGCATTGCACGCCTGCCGGATTCGACGCTCGTCTCACGTCGGCTCGCGAGCACGCGGATGGTGCTGTGCGCGGCGCCGTCGTACCTGCGCAAGCACGGCAAGCCGCGCCAGCCGCGCGAACTCGCAGAGCACGTCACGCTGGCCTACTCGTACTGGTCGAGCGGCGACGAATGGCAATTCGCAGGAGCCGAGGGTGACGTCAGCGTGCGTGTCCGGCCGTGGATGCACACCAACAACGGCGACAGCTGCCGCGCGGCGGCGCTCGCCGGCCACGGCATCATCCTGCAGCCATCATTCCTCGTCGGCGAGGACCTGCACCGCAAAACGCTGGTCGAGCTGATGCCGGAGTTTCACGCGGTCGAGCTGGGTGTCTACGCGGTCTATCCGACGCGGCGCTACCTGCTGCCGCGCGTGCGCGCGATGGTGGATTTCCTGGCCGAGCGCTTCCGGTCGCCGCCGTGGCCGAACTAGAGCAACGGGTTCGCTCAGCGGCGTACCTGCACTGAAGCGATGGACCAGTGATGCATCATCTCGCGCAGGATCACGAGCGTGGCGGCCCATTCCAGCGGCGCCGGCGCCGGTGCTGTCGCGGGCGCGCCTTCTGCAATGTCCACCAGCCGATTGAAGGCTCGCTCGACGTCATCGCGGTCGAGCGAAAAAGGGGGCTCTCCTTGAATGCCGGCGCTGACGGCAATGGTCCCGATGCCGGCGTCTGCCGTCTCCAATTGCAATTGCTCGGAGACGTCGCCCTTTGCGGCGGCGAGCTGGTCCTCGACATCGTTGATTGCGTTCTCCATTTCAAGGGGCGTTGGGGGCCAGCGTCTGAAATGAGCACGCGCCAGCCCAGTCGTGCCGAGAGCAAGCGAAACCTGCCGCGGCCCAATCGTAAGCGTGGTATGCGTTGGCCCGATGTGCAGCGACGCGAGCGTCGTCATCGTCCCTCCTGCCCAGACGATAACAGCCAGATGCCGCCGTGCGGGCGCATCGACGGGGACCAGCTTGGCCATGGGTCGGCCCCGCCGGGTGTAAGGACACGACCTGTCCAATCAGCTCGGAAAGCCGTGCTTTCGCGCGCTGTACCTGTACAAATCGCCTTCGTTGAGTTGAGTGCCTCATTCCGGCATGATGCGCGGCCATGCTCGCACAGCTCCGCCGCCCTCTTCGTCTGAATTGCGCCATCGCCCTGGCCGTGGAGACGGGCCTGCTTGCCGCGGGCCTGCCGAATCTGGTGATCCACGCACACGCAGCGGATGGCGATGTGCAGGCACCTATTCTCGAATCGGCCCACCACGAGCAGCACGCGGACGAGGGAAGCACCGTGCCTCCCGACAACCTGCATATACACGACTTCGACGTGCTGGGGCACACCCTGGCGCTACCGTCGGCAATGCCGGGCATCGCCATCGGCCTCGCTGCGTTCGCGATTGGAGAACCCAGCGGGCTGGTGGCCGAGCCTTTCTCTTCGCACCCTCTTCGACCTCCCGCAGCCTGACGCCTACTTGGCCGTGAAAGCGGCCATCGCGGTCGCTCCAGCGACCCCCGTCAGCTGCAAGGAGAGGTCCCGTGCGTTCATTCCCCCGATGGGGGCTTGCCGTCATCGCGGCAGTCCCCCTCTTCACCGCCCACGCCGAAGGCGAGCGGAGCCTGCGCCTGCAGGACGCAATTCAGCGTGTGCTGGATGCCAATCCGTCGCTGGCGGCGCAGACCCAACTGGTCCGCTCTGCCGAAGCCCGTCGCGATCTTCACAGCCTGGCGCCTCCGCTGACCGCTGGCGTCGAGTTGGAAAATTTCGCGGGATCCGGCGCCGCGGGCGGCGCGGACGCACTGGAAACGACCTTGCGCTTGTCGGGCGTCGTCGAGCTCGGCGGCAAGCGCGGGCTGCGCCGTCAGGCCGGCGACGTCGAGGTGCAGCTGGCAGAGAATCGCGGCGAGACGGTACGGCTGGACCTTCTGGCAAAAACCGCGCGCCGCTTCCTCGACGTTGCGGCTGGCGAGGAACGGCTCGGAATCGCTACGCGCGCCGTGGCGGTGGCCGAGCGATCGGCGGCGTTTGTCGAGGAACGGGCCAGGGTCGGCGCTGCATCGGGAGTCGATCGCAATCGAGCGCAACTGGCACTCGCCAGGACCGAGCTGGAGCGTGAAGACGCGGAGCATGAACTGGCCACCGCTCGCGTGGCACTCGCGGCACTGTGGGGTCAGCGCCAGCCGGACTTCGAGCGCGTGGATGCGAACCTCTATGACTTGCCGGTGCCGCAGGAGCTGGCCGCCCTGGCAGGGCACCTGGACCGCAACCCGGACATCGCCGCGCTCGCCACCGAAGCGCGCCTGCAGGCCGCGCGCGCCACGGTTGCCGCAGCCTCGGGCCGCGCCGACCTGAGTTTGTCCGGCGGGGTCCGCAGGCTGGAGCAGACCGAAGACCAGGCGCTGGTCCTGACGCTGTCGGCCCCGCTGTTTGCCGGATCGCGCGCTGCGCCGGCACGCCGGGAGGCGGAAGCTGCCGCCGAAGGTCTGGTCAAGACGACGGAGGCGCGGAAGCTGGAGTTGTACGCCACCCTGTTCGAGGTCTACCAGGAGCTGTTGCATTCGCGCACCGAAGTCAGCGTGCTGCGCGAACGGGCGCTGCCGCGAGCCGAGGAAAACCTGACCTTGCTCGAAACCGGCTACCGCCTCGGCCGCTATTCGTTCCTCGAACTCTCCGCCGGCCAGGCGCAAGTGCTGGAGCTGCAGCGCGAGCTTTGTGATGCGGCTCGCAACTATCACA
>JANNKD010000128.1:0-6696 GCA_031396115.1 Gammaproteobacteria bacterium | reverse complement strand
CGGCTCAGTCAGTATTTTTCGCGATCGCACTCTTCTGGTCTGTGGCGTCCGGCGCAGAGGTTGCCGTCCCGCCGCTGACTGCGCGTGTCACCGACCAGACCGCAACGCTCACGCCGGAGCAAAGCGCCGGCCTCGAGCAGCGCCTCGCGGCTTTCGAGCAGCGCAAGGGCAGCCAGATCGCCGTGCTGGTCGTGCCAACCACGCAACCGGAGGCCATCGAGCAGTACAGCATCCGCGTCGCGGAGCAATGGAAGCTCGGCCGCAAGGGCGTGGACGACGGCATCCTGCTGCTCGTCGCCAAGGACGATCGCGCGCTGCGCATCGAGGTTGGCTACGGCCTCGAGGGCGCGGTGCCCGACGCCATCGCCAGGCGCATCATCGAGGAGACCATCACGCCACGTTTCCGTGACGACGATTTCTTCGGCGGCATCAGCGCGGGCGTGGACCAGCTGATTCACGTGGTCGACGGCGAGCCGTTGCCGGAGCCCAAGCGTGCGCCGCCGGGCTTCTCGGGCGACGGGCTGCACACGCTCTTCACCATCGGCTTCTTCGTACTGGTGCTCAGCCAGCTTGTCGGGCGGGCCATTGGCGAGGGCCCCTCGTCGCTGCTCGCGGGCGGGATCTTCGGGCTGATCGTGTGGTTCGTCCTCGGTTTTGTCGCGGCGGGGGCGGTCGCCGGCTTGATCCTGTTCGTCGCTTCGCTCGTCACGCAGCTCGGCCGCGGCCGCGGCGGCTTCGGTGGCGGCGGCTCGTCGCTGGGCCGACTGGGCGGGGGCGGCTTCGGCGGCGGCGGTTTCCGCGGGGGCGGCGGCGGCTTCGGTGGCGGTGGCGCGTCGGGGAGGTGGTGATGGCCAGGGACTTCGGCCGCATCTGGCGGCACCTCAACACCGGCACGCGCGCCGTGCACCGGCATTTCCCGCCCGAGGCGCTGGCCGCCATCGAGCAGGCCGTGCGCGGGGCCGAGGCCCGGCACGGCGGTGAGATCCGCTTCGCCGTCGAGGACTCGTTGCCGTTCCCGGACCTGTGGCGCGGCCTGAGTCCGCGCCAGCGCGCGGTCCAGAAATTCGGCGAGCTGGGCGTGTGGGACACGCGCGACAACAACGGCGTGCTGATCTACGTGCTGCTGGCGGACCGCGACGTCGAGATCGTCGCCGACCGCGGCGTCGGGGCGGGCCGCGTAGCGCAGGACGAGTGGGAGCACTGCTGCCGGGTCATGGAAGGCCACTTCCGCGAGGGCCGCTTCCGGGAAGGGGCGCCCGCCGGCATCGAGGCGGTGGCCGCCGTCCTCGCGCGGAATCCGTCTGGCCCGCCGGACGCGGGCAACGAACTCCCGAACCTGCCGGCCGTGCTTTAGACTGATCCCGATGACTGCGCGCTTCGAAGGCACCGAGAGTTACGTCGCCACCGACGACCTGATGATGGCGGTCAACGCCGCCGTCACGCTGCAGCGCCCGCTGCTGGTCAAGGGCGAGCCGGGCACCGGCAAGACCCAGCTGGCCATCGAGATCGCCAACGCGCTCAAGCGGCCGTATTTCGAGTGGCACATCAAGTCCACCACCAAGGCGCAGCAGGGCCTGTACGAATACGACGCCGTGTCGCGCCTGCGCGACAGCCAGCTCGGCGATGCGCGCGTCAAGGACATCAGGAACTACATCGTCAAGGGCAAGCTGTGGGAGTGCTTCGACTGCGAGACGCCGCCGGTGCTGCTGATCGACGAGATCGACAAGGCCGACATCGAGTTCCCCAACGACCTGCTGCGTGAGCTCGATCGCATGGAGTTCTACGTCTACGAGACGCACGAGACGGTCAAGACCCGGCACCGCCCCGCGATCATCATCACCTCGAATAACGAGAAGGAACTGCCGGACGCCTTCCTGCGCCGCTGCTTCTTCCACTACATCCGCTTCCCGGACAAGGACACGATGCAGAAGATCGTGGACGTGCACTACCCGGGGCTGAAGAAGATGTTGCTGAAGGAGGCGATGGAGGTGTTTTTCGGCCTGCGCGAGCTGCCGGGACTGAAGAAGAAGCCCTCGACCTCCGAGCTGCTGGACTGGCTCAAGCTGCTGCTGGCCGAGGACATCGCGCCGGAGGTGCTGCGCGAATCCTCGGCCAAGAAGTCACTGCCGCCGCTCTACGGCGCGCTGCTGAAGAACGAGCAGGACGTGCACCTGTTCGAGCGGCTCGCGTTCATGGCGCGCCGGGCGCAATAACGCCTCGCGCTACGCGCGCGTCACTTGCAGTCGCCGACGCGCTTGGCGCTCATGTTCATCGTCATCGCCTGGCCCTGGCGGTTCATGACGGTCTTGCCGCTCATCGAGGTGCCGCTGAACGTGTACTCGGCGTGGGCGGTGGTGCCGTCCTTGCAGGTCATGTCGAAGCTGGCCTTGCCGGCCGACTGCTTCAGGTTCTTGACCTCGCAATCCTGGTCGCGCTGGCTCTGGTACTGCTTGCCCTTGTCCACGTCTTCCTGCTTGAGGCAGCTCTGCATGTTCTGCGGCGGCATCGCGAACGGCATGCCCGGCATCTCCATCTTGACCGTGTAGTCGTACAGACCGGGTTTCATGGTGGTGTCGGCCGCCAGCGTGGCCGCCGGCAGCACTGCCACGATCGCCACGAACAGTCCGCGTGCTCTGCGCATGTGAGTCTCCCTAAGCCCAGTTTCCAGGTTCCTCGTCCCCGAGGCGCCACAGGTACCAGCTGGCGACCGACCGGTATGGCGCCCAGGCCCTGGTGATTGCCAGGGTGCGCCGGTCGCCCAGCTTACGCCCCCTGGCATAGAGCCGGTTGACCGAGCGGCGCAGGCCGAGGTCGTCCATGGCGAAGATGTCGAGGCGGCCGAGCGCGAACATCAGGTACATCTCCGCGGACCAGCGGCCGATGCCGGGCAGGGCGTCGAGCATCTCGATCGCCGCCTCGTCGTCGAGCGTATCGAGCTGCTGGAACGAGAACTCGCCGGCGCGCACGCGGCGCGCGATCTCGACCATCCACCTGGCCTTGGCGTTCGACAACCCGCAGCGGCGCAGGCTGGCGTGGCGCACACGCGCGAAGTGCCCGGGCTCGAGGTGCGGGTTGGCCTTGACCCGCTTCTCGAGGCGGCCCTGGATGGTGTCTGCCGCCTTGGTCGATAGCTGCTGGCTGATGATCGACGTGCACAGCACGTGAAACGGATCACGCCGGTTCAGTCCGAGCGTGCACGGTCCGTGGCGCCCGATCAGCGCTCGCAGCACCGGGTCCGCATTCGCGAGGTACTGCTCGGCTTCGGCGAGGCGCTCCCGCATCAGAAGGTCACGGGCTCTTGGGGGGCGGCGTCCACGCTGCGAGCTTTGCGCGGATTTCGGGCATCGCAGCGAGCGCGGCGCGCTCGCCGGCAATGATGGCCTGGTTCTTGGCGGCGAAATCCGACGAGTTGACCTTGTCGAGTTGTGGCGTGATCACGACGTCGGCCAGCGGCAACTCGGCGGCGCGGATGGTCTGGCCCATGATGGTGTAGCTCTTCAGCATCACGTCGATCCTGCTGTTGTGAGACTCGCGGAGCGGGGGGCTGGCGACGTCGACCGCGATCACGAAATCGGCGCCCAGTTCGCGCGCGAAACGGATCGGCACCGGACTGACCAGGCCGCCGTCGACGTACTCCTCGCCGTCGATCGGCACTGGCTCGAACACGCCGGGCACGGAAGAGGAGGCGCGCACGGCGCGGCCCGGGTTGCCGGTCCGGAACAGCACGGCCTCGCCGCTCGAGAGCCGGGTCGCCACGCAGGCGAAGGGACGCTTGAGGCGCTCGAGAGTCCGGCCCTCCACGGCCCGATTGATGTAGTCCTCCAGCGCCTGGCCGCGGATCAATCCCTTCCCGAACACCGACCAGTCCGTGACCATGCTCTGGTCGAGCTCCCAGGCCATTTCCTGCAGCTGGAAGCCGTCGATGCCCGAGGCGTACAGCACACCGGCCACGCTGCCGGCGCTGGTGCCGACGATCAAGTCTGGCCGGATGTCCATGATGTCGAGCAGTTTGATCACGCCGATGTGCGCAAATCCGCGAACCGCACCGCCGCCCAGCACGAGGGCGACGCGCGGTTTCCCCGCCTCCGGCGGCAGCGCGGGGGGCTGCGATGCGCAGCCGCCGAGCGCGGCCAGCAGCACGAGGGGGGCGAGGGCTTTCACGGGCGGCAGTTTACCGTCTGCGGGCACCCGGCGGGCATTGTGAAACGCCGCCCGACGCCCTCAGAATGCGACATGTTGTTCACGTTCTTCCTCGCCCTGCGCGACGCCGGACTCAAGGTCTCGCTGTCGGAGCTGCTGACGCTGCTCGAGGCGCTGTCGAAGCACGTCGCGATCTTCTCGATGGACGACTTCTATTACCTGTCGCGCGCCACGCTGGTGAAGGACGAAACCCAGTTCGACCGCTTCGACCGCGCCTTCGCCGCCTACTTCAAGGGCGTCGAGAACGTCATGGCGGAGATGCACGGCGAGATCCCGCTGGAGTGGCTGCGCAAGATGACCGAGCTGAACCTGTCCGAGGAGGACCGCAGGAAGATCGAGGCCCTCGGCGGCTGGGACAAGCTGATGGAGACGCTCAAGCAGCGGCTCGAGGAGCAGAAGAAGCGCCACCAGGGTGGCAGCAAGTGGATCGGCACCGGGGGCACCTCGCCGTTCGGCAACGCCGGCTACAACCCCGAGGGCGTGCGCATCGGCGGCGAGGGTGGCCAGAAGCGCGCGGTGAAGGTCTGGGAACAGCGCGAGTACGCCAACCTCGACGACAAGATCGAGCTCGGCATCCGCAACATCAAGCTGGCGCTGCGCCGGCTGCGCAAGTTCGCGCGCGAGGGCGCGGCGGACATCCTCGACCTCGACGACACCATCAACTCGACCGCGCGCAACGCCGGCTGGCTCGACATCAAGATGGTGCCCGAGCGCCACAATGCGGTGAAGGTGCTGTTGTTCCTCGACGTCGGCGGCAGCATGGACCCACACGTGAAAGTGTGTGAGGAAATCTTCTCGGCCTGCAAGACCGAATTCAAGCATCTGGAGTATTTTTACTTCCATAATTTTGTGTACGAGAGCGTGTGGAAGGACAACCGGCGGCGCCACAGCGAGCGCATTCCATTGTTCGACGTGATGCACCGCTATCCGCCGGATTACAAGGTCATCTTCGTCGGCGACTCGACCATGAGCCCGTACGAGATCATGCAGCCCGGCGGCAGCGTCGAGCACTGGAACGAGGAGGCCGGCGCGGTGTGGTTCAAGCGCCTGACCGACACCTACGCCCACGCCGTCTGGCTCAATCCGGAGGCGGAGCAGCATTGGGACTACACGCCGTCCATCCAGGTCACGCAGGAACTGCTGGGCAAGGACCGTATGTTCCCGCTGACGCTGGAAGGGCTCGATCGGGGCATGCGCCGGCTCGGCCGCAGCCACTGACGCGGCTGCCGTTACAATGCGGCCAAGCCATCACAAAAAGGGGCTGTCATGACGGGGTTGACCGCGCTGCTGCTGTTCACTGCCTGGACCCTGGTCCTCATGTTCGTCTACGTCGGCTACCGCGTCGCGCTGGTGCTGGCGATGAAGAAGCCGGCCAACTCCTGGGGCCGCGACGACAAGACCGACGACCCGGCGTTCATCACGCGCGCGAAGCACGCCCACCTGAACTGCCTCGAGAACCTGCCGATATTCGCGGCGATCGTGCTGGCGGCCGTGGCGCTGGGCAAGACCCCGGTGGTGGACCCCGTCGCCGCGTTCGTGCTCTATGCGCGCCTGGCGCAAAGCGCCGTGCACCTCATCGGCGTCAATCACTGGCTGGTGTTCATCCGCGCCAACTTTCTGCTGGTCCAGGCCGCCCTGTTCGCGTACATGATCTGGGGCCTGCTGCAGTGACGGCGGGCCGGCAACCGTGAATCCGCGCCTGAAGCGGCGCTTGCGCCGCGCCGCCGGCTGGGGCGCCCTGGCTTTCGTGCTGGCCGTCCTGCTGGCGAACCGCTGGGTCATCAACAGCACCGACTCGTTGCTGTACAAGGACACCTCGCTGCTGCCCGACAACGAGGTCGGGCTGGTGCTCGGCTGCAGCCCGTTCATCAGCAGTGGCAAGCCGAACCCGCAGTTCCGCGGGCGCATGCAGGCGGCTGCCGACCTCTACCGGCTTGGCAAGGTCAAGCGCCTGATCCTGTCGGGCGCCAACCCGGACTCGCGCTACAACGAGCCCAAGAAAATGCGCGAGGCGCTGCTGGAGCTGGGCGTGCCGTCCGAGGCGATGGTGCTGGACTTCGCCGGCGACAGCACCTACGAGTCCGTCACGCGCTCCAGGTTGGTCTTCAACTTGACCAGCGTGACCGTCGTGACCCAGAAGTACCACGCCTACCGGGCACTGTTCCTGGCCCGCAAGGTGGGCGTGCGCGCCGTGGCCTACCAGGCGCCGATCGAAGGGATCCCGGGTCCGGGGTTCCGCCACCCGCCGCGCGAAATCTTCGCCCGGCTGCTGGCGGTGCTCGACGTGCTGGTCTACCGCGTCGCGGGGCCCTGACCCCGGCTAAAGAAAAGGGGACGCACACCTTTTTTAATTGTGTGCGTCCCCTTTTTCGCAACCCCAAACCGCCGTCTCTGCGACCGCGGTGTCGTTCGTGATCAATCAGAAGGCGAACGGGTCTATCAGCCCGGCGACGCAGAGGCGCGTCCTCGACGCCATCGAACAACTCGGCTACCGCC
>JANNKD010000103.1:0-1780 GCA_031396115.1 Gammaproteobacteria bacterium | reverse complement strand
CCGCCACCTTCTTGGCGAAGTCCGCGTTGATGCTCTTCATGTATTGCGGCGTGTCCTCGGCCGCGAGCGTGAAGCCGGCCGCGTAGTACTGCCCGCGCTCGCGCAGGTACGGCGCGAGGATCTCGGTATACCAGCCGCGGCCGGGCCACACCTCGACCACGGTCTGGTCGGGCTTGAGCCCGAAGAACTCCAGCGTCGCTTTCGGATGGCGGTATTTGTCGCGCTCGACGTAGGCGGGCGTGCGGTGCGCGCCGGTGATGATGGATTCCAGCTTCGGGCCGGGCGCGGCGCAGGCGGTGAGGAGGGCGGCGGCGAGGAGGGCGGTGGTCAGTACAGCGGGGAGGGTTTTCATAGGTGGATTGTAAACGTCACCACTGGATTGGCGACCACCCCGGCCATTGCGCCACCTCCTCTGCCTGGCCGTTGCGATAGCGCGCCACGACCCGGAACGGTGTGCCCGTGCGGCTGTTGTCGTAGACCACGGCCTCGTCGGCCTGCAGTGCTGCTTGGCGCAGCAGCGGCCACAGGCGCCGGTAGCGCGCCCGCACTTTGGCGATCGGCACGGTATGGCCGCCCTGTTCGGCGCGCAGCTTCACGCGCGCGACCGCCAGTTCCTCGGGCACGAGCACGATGTGGACCGTGACGAGATAACCGGCGTTCGCCGCCCGGGTGATCAGATCCACCTTGGACGGGTGCGAGAACACCGTCTCGGCGATGAAAGAAGTGCACTGCTCCATGCGCCGGCTGCGCTCCTGCTCGGCCGCCTTGGCAGCGTCGTGGCCATGCTCTTCCTCGCGCCCAGGCCAGCGCGCGCGAGCGATCTCGTCCGCGTTGATGAAGGGCAGGCGAGTGGCCGGAATGAGGATGCGCGCGCAGAACGTGGTCTTGCCCGAGCCGTTGGGCCCGGCCACTACGTGCAGGACCGGCACGGCCTGGCTAGCGGCGGGCGGCGCGCTTGGCCGCGCGCTTGCGGTACTGCGCCTTGGGCTCGTGTACGGTCACCGCGCCGCGGTCATTCAGTTCGGCGTAGCGATATCCCGATACGCTGAACTCCTGCTCCAGGCCCAGCGCGGCGCCCAGCGCCTGCATGCGCTCGAGCCAGGCCGTGCGGGCGAGGGCCTGCTCGCGGGCCGGCAGCGCGTCGTACTCGGCGGCGCCGTCGAGCACCCTGCGTACCTGCGCCACGGAGACGTCCGGGCTGCGCTCGAGCTCGCGGCCGATGCGCGCCCAGTGGGCGATCTGCTCGGGCACGCTGCGGCTCATCTTCTCGGCCACGGGCTCCGCCGAGCGGGTCAGCTCGGGGTCCAGGCGCATGGGGCTGGGAAGGGTGGCCATGCCTGGATTGTAGCAAAACGCTACAAACCGTAAATGTGACGACTAATTCCGCTTCTCCCGGCGGTAGCGTGCTGGATTGGTGAACGTGCCTGACCAGATGTTTCGCTTGGCACTCTTTGCTTCAGCCTCGGCTGCAACGTAGTCCGTCGAGTAGCGCCGGTACGCCACCGCCCAACCCTGGCGCACGAGCCAGTCGTTGATGCTGCCGGAGGCAACGGAGCAGGTGGCAAGGGTCCTGCCGTAACTGTCCTTGCCGCGATCCTGGCAGGTGACCGGTTGTCGCGCGATGAAGTCTTGCAGCGCGTTTGCCGCACGCCGTCCGCAGGGCCAGCGCTCGCCCTTCTCCCTGTGGCACCACTGGTCGCCCTCGACCGCGTCAATGCCATAAAGGCGAATCCGGGTCCGGCGCATCTCGAGTGAGTCGCCATCGACCACTGTGACCTGG
>JANNKD010000035.1:0-6333 GCA_031396115.1 Gammaproteobacteria bacterium | reverse complement strand
TCGCCTGAGTCCTCGAAGGCGAGGATGTGCGTGGCGACGCGGTCGAGGAACCAGCGGTCGTGCGAGATCACCATCACGCAGCCCGGGAAGGCCAGCACCGCCTCTTCCAGCGCGCGCAGCGTCTCGACGTCGAGGTCGTTGGTCGGCTCGTCGAGCAGCACCACGTTGCCGCCGGACATCAGGACCTTGGCCAGGTGCAGGCGGTTGCGCTCGCCTCCGGACAGCTCCTTGACCCGCTTCTGCTGGCCTTCGCCCTTGAAGTTGAAGCGACCGAGATAGGCGCGGGTGGGCATCTCGTAGCCGCCGACTTTGATCAGGTCGTGGCCGCCGCCGATCTCCTTGAACACCGTGTTGTCGCCGCTGAGCGAGTCGCGCGACTGGTCCACGTGAGCGAACTTCACGGTCTCGCCGATCTTGATCTCGCCGCTGGTGGGCTTCTCCTGGCCGAGCAGCATGCGGAACAGCGTGGTCTTGCCCATGCCGTTTGAGCCGATGATGCCGACCACGGCGCCGCGCGGAACAGTGAAGTTCAGGTTCTTGTACAGGAGGTTGTCGCCGTAGGCCTTGCTGACATCCTTGACCTCGATGACGATGCCGCCCAGGCGCGGGCCCGGCGGGATGTAGATTTCCTGGGTCTCGGCGCGCTTCTGGAACTCGGTCGACGCCAGCTCCTCGAAGGCCTGCACGCGCGCCTTGCTCTTGGCCTGGCGGCCCTTGGGGTTCTTGCGCACCCACTCGAGCTCTTCCTTCATCGCCTTCATGTGCGCGTCGATGTGCTTTTCTTCCTGCTCGAGGCGCTTTTCCTTCTGCTCGAGCCAGTTCGAGTAATTGCCTTGCCACGGGATGCCGTGGCCGCGGTCGAGCTCGAGGATCCAGCCGGCGACGTTGTCGAGGAAGTAGCGGTCGTGCGTAACGGCAATGATGGTGCCGGGGAAGTCGTTGAGGTACTTCTCCAGCCAGGCCACGGATTCAGCGTCGAGATGGTTGGTCGGCTCGTCTAGCAGCAGCATGTCGGGCTTGCTCAGCAGCAGGCGGCACAGCGCCACGCGGCGCTTCTCGCCGCCGGAGAGCGTGCTGACCTTGGCGTCCCACGGCGGCAGGTTCAGCGCCTCGGCGGCCTTGTCGAGAATCAGGTCGATGTTGTCGGCGCCGGCGGCGGCGATCTGCGCCTCGAGCTGCGCCTGCTTCGCGGCGAGCTTGTCGAAGTCCGCGCCGTCCTCGGCGTAGGCCGCGTAGACCTTGTCGAGCTCGGCCTTGAGGCCGAGCACCTCGCCGAGGGCTTCCTCGACGTTGCCGCGCACGTCCTTGTCGGGATTGAGCTGCGGCTCCTGCGACAGGTAGCCCATCTTGAGCCCCGGCTGCGGCCGCGCCTCGCCGATGAAGTCCTTGTCGATGCCGGCCATGATGCGCAGCAACGTCGACTTGCCGGCGCCGTTGTAGCCCAGCACGCCGATCTTGGCGCCCGGGAAGAACGACAGCGAGATGTCGCCCAGGATCTCTTTCTTGGGCGGCACGATCTTGCCGCACTTGATCATCGTGTAGACGTACTGCATTGAATTTGCCGGGGGAATTGGGGGGGCGCATTATACGGGCCGCGGGCCCCAGAACAATAAGAACAGGGAGAAGAACATGAAGACCGCGATGGCTGTCGCTGCCTTGATTTGGTCGGTATCCGCCGGCGCCAAGCCGGTTTACAAGTGCGAGGAGGGTGGGAAAATCACTTTCACCGACCGGCCCTGCGCCCCTGGCGCCAGCCCCATGACCCTGCCCGAGCCCATCATCACGGCCCCGCCCACGCGCGCCGAGCAGGACTTGGCGCGCGCCAATGAGGCGCGGCTGGCGCGGGAGCGTGCCGAGCGCGACCGCGACGACGCGCAGTGGCTCAAGGAGCACGCCCGAAGCAAGGACGGCGCCGAGCGCAAGCCGAAGGAGCGCAAACGGTGACAGCGCCGACGCTGGACGACATCCGCGAGGCTGCCCGCACCATCGAGGGGCAGGTGGTGCGCACGCCGTGCCTGCACTCGCGGGTGCTGTCCAAGATCACCGGGGCCGACGTGTGGCTCAAGTTCGAGAACTTGCAGTTCACCGCCTCGTTCAAGGACCGCGGCGCCGCCAACAAGCTGCTGCGGCTGACCGCGGCGGAGAAGAAGGGCGGGGTCTGCGCGATGTCGGCGGGCAACCATGCGCAGGCGGTGGCCTACCGCGCCACCCAGCTCGGCATCAAGAGCACGATCGTGATGCCCAAGACCACGCCGTTCTCGAAGGTGCGCAGCACGCGCGAGCTGGGGGCCGAGGTGATCCTGCAGGGCAACACCCTGGCCGATTCGCAGGACTGGCTCGAGGCCAACCTGCGCGGCAAGGGCCTGACCCTGGTGCATCCGTACGACGATCCGGTGGTGATGGCGGGCGCGGGCACCTGCGGCCTCGAGATCATGGAAGCGGTGCCGGAGCTCGATACGCTGGTGATCCCGATCGGCGGCGGCGGGCTGTTCTCGGGTTGCGCCGTCGCGGCGCATGCGCTGAATCCGCAGGTTCGCATGATTGGCGTCGAGACCACCGGCTACTGCTCGGCGTACGCCGCCCTCAAGGGCGACCCGTCACTGGTCAAGGGCGGCTCGACCATCGCCGAGGGCATCGCGGTGAAGTACATCGGCAAGCTGACGCTGCCGGTGATCCGCGACCACGCCGCCGAGCTGGTGCGTGTCGAGGACTCCCAGATCGAGCGCGCCATCGGGCTGCTGGTCAACGTCGAGAAGGTCGTGGTCGAGGGCGCCGGCGCCGCGGCACTGGCCGCGCTGCTGGCCGACCCGGCCAAGTACGCCGGCCGCAAGGTCGGGCTGGTCGTCACCGGGGGCAACATCGATCCGCGCATGCTGGCCTCCGTGCTGATGCGCCAGTTGGTGCACGAGCAGCGGCTGATCGGCCTGTCCGTGGACATCGAGGACTCGCCCGGCGTGCTGGCCCGCGTGGCCGGCCGCGTGGGCGAGAGCGGCGGCAACATCCTGCAGGTGCACCACGAGCGCCTGTCGAGCGGCCTGGCCAAGGGCGCCACGCTCGAGATGCTGGTCGAGGCGCAGGACGAGGCGCACGGCAACCAGATCGTCGCCGACCTGCAGGCCGCGGGCTGGACCGTGCGCCGCGTTCACAGCGGCTTCGGCGAACTAGAGTAGGAGCGCCTCTTAGGCGCGATGGCTACACCGACCACGCTGACCGTCGTTGCCTCCCGTGAAGAACGCATCGGCGCCCGCATCACCGCCTCGTGGCCGCTGCCCGGCGTGCGCGCCGGCTCGGCGCTGCTGCGCATCGGTGACCGCCTGCTCGCGATCCAGGACGACGCCTTCGCCGCGGCGTGGATCGATCCGGCGACGCGCAAGACGCAGCCGCTGGTGCTGCGCGGCCCGGGCGGAGCGCTCGACAAGCGCGAGAAACCCGACTTCGAGGCCGCGTTCGCGCACGCCGGGCGCATCTGGGTGATGGGCTCCGGCTCGCGGACGAACCGCTGCGTCATCGCGCGCGTCGATGCGCAGTCGGGCGAGGTCGTGCTGCTCAACGCGCTGCCGCTGTACGGCGCGATCGGCCGCGAGCTCGGCGTGACCGCCAATATCGAGGGCGCGGTGCCGCTGGCGGACCGGCTGCGGCTGTTCCAGCGCGGGCCGGGCCGCAGCCTCAAGGCCAACTACACGGTGGACGTGCCGCTCGACGTGCTGGAAGGCGCCGCACCGCGCCTGCTCGACGTGGTCAATTACGACCTGGGTGTGCTGCACGGCACGTTCCTGGCCTTCACCGACGCCGTCGCGCTCGGCAAGCACGTCGCCTATCTGGCGGTGGCCGAGGACACGGCCGACGGCATCGCCGACGGCGCCATCCACGGCGCGGGCGTGGGCCTGATCGCGGCGGGGAAGGCGCGCTGGGACGTGCTGAACGAGGCGGATGGCTCGCCCAGCAAGCGCAAGGTCGAGGGCATCGCGCTGGACGCGGCCGGCGGCGGCTGGCTGCTGACCGACCCGGACGACTCGAAACTGCCGGCCGAGCTGTGCCGCGTGGAGCTGAAATTCTGAAAAAGGGGACGCACGTATTTTATTTAATGCGTGCGTCCCCTTTTTGGTTTTTACCGGCCGACCACCGCTCGCGCGATGACTTCCTTCATGATTTCCGAGGTGCCGCCGTAGATGCGCTGCACGCGCGCGTCGGCGAAGTGGCGCGAAATCGGGTACTCGGTCATGTAGCCGTAGCCGCCGAACAGCTGCAGGCAGTTGTCGGCGATGCGGAACTGCATCTCGGTGGTGGCCAGCTTGACCATCGCCGCGGTCGGCACGTCGAGCTTCTTCTGCGCGTACAGCTGCGCGCAGTGCTTGACGAACGCGCGGTGCACTTCCAGCTCGGTCTTCATCTCGGCGAGCTTGAAGCGCGTGTGCTGGAACGCGCCGACCGCCTGGCCGAAGGCCTTGCGGTTGCGCACGTAGTCCACCGTCATGGCCAGCATGCCGTCGCAGGCGCCGATGGCCGATAGCGCCAGCGTCAGGCGCTCGCGCGGCAGCTCATCCACGAGGTGCCCGAAGCCGTTGCCCTGGCGGCCGAGGATGGCGGAGGCGGGCACCCGCACGTCGGTGTAGAACAGCTCGCTGGTGTCGCCGCAGTGCTGCCCGATCTTGTCGAGGTTGCGCCCGCGCGTGAACCCCTTGGCCGTGGCGTCCACCAGGAACAGGGTGGTGCCCTTGGCGCCGGCCTTGGGGTCGGTCTTGGTGAACGTGACGATCACGTCGCCATGCTGGCCGTTGGTGATGAAGGTCTTGCTGCCGTTGATGACGAAGTCGCCGCCGTCGGCGACCGCCGTGGTCTTGATGCCCTGCAAGTCGGACCCCGCGCCGGGCTCGGTCATGGCGATGGCGCCGACGCACTCGCCGGTAACCAGCTTCGGGATGTACTTCTTCTTCTGCTCCTCGGTCCCGAGGTGCGCGAGGTACGGCGTGACGATGTCCGAGTGCACCGCAAGGTTGGCCGCGAGCGCGCCCATGCCCAGGCGGCCGACCTCCTCGAGCACCACGCAGGAAAACTCGAACGGCGCGCCGATGCCGCCGTACTCGCTGGGGGCGTCCACGCACAGCAGCCCCGCCTCGCCCATGTCGCGCCACAGTTGGCGCGGCGTGATGCCGGCCTTTTCCCATGTTTCGTAATGCGGCTCGACCTTGTCCTTGAGGAAACGCTTGACGTTGTCGCGGAACAGTTCGAGCTCGGAGGTGGCGTCGTTCATGGTGAGCGTGGGGCCTGGGTCTTGGGGCGATACTCGCACAAATCACGGATCACGCAGCGCGGGCATTCCGGCAGGCGCGCCTTGCAGACGTAGCGGCCGTGCAGGATCAGCCAGTGGTGCGCGTCCTTGCGGAATTCCACGGGCGTGCGCTTGAGCAAACCGTCCTCCACCGCGCGCACGTTCTTGCCCGGGGCGAGGCCGGTGCGGTTGGCGACGCGGAAGATGTGCGTGTCGACGGCGATGGTCGGCTCGCCGAAGGCGGTGTTCAGCACGACGTTGGCGGTCTTGCGGCCGACGCCGGGCAGTGCCTCGAGCGCCTCGCGCGAGCGCGGCACTTCGCCGCCGTGCTGCGCCATCAGCGCGCGCGACAGGCCGACGAGGTTCTTCGCCTTGGTGTTGAACAGGCCGATGGTCTTGATGTAGCGCTTGAGGCCCGTCACGCCCAGCTTCACGAGGGCCTGCGGCGTGTTGGCGACGGGGAAGAGCTTTGCCGTGGCCTTGTTGACGCTGACGTCGGTGGCTTGCGCCGACAGCACCACCGAGACCAGCAGCTCGAACGGGGTCTGGTACGCCAGTTCGGTGGTCGGCGCCGGGTTGGCGGCCTTGAGCCGCGCGTAGAGTTCGCGCCGCTGCGCGGCGTTCATGCGCGCGGCCGGCGCAACGCGGCGCGCTGCGCCAGGCGCTGCTCGGCTTCGCGCGCGCTCTCGGCGGCCAGGCGCGCCTTGCGCGCCGTCACGCGCGCTTTCCAGCGCGCGGCCAGCGCACGCGGGGCGGCGGACTCGTCGCGGCGCGGCTGCATCGAGATGCAGTCGGTCGGGCAGACCGGGATGCACTTCTCGCAGCCGGTGCAGTCGGCGGCGATGACCGTGTGCAGGAACTTGTTGGCGCCGAGAATGGCGTCGGTCGGGCAGACCTTCAGGCACAGCGCGCAGCCGATGCAGTTCGGCTCGTCGATGCCGGCGACGGGGGGAAGGTGTGTCATTCCGAAGGGAAGGTGTGTCATTCCGAGCGTAGCGAGGAATCTTGCCGTTACAGCAAGATCCCTCGTCGCTGCGCTCCTCGGGATGACACTACTTGACCCG
>JANNKD010000007.1:0-23094 GCA_031396115.1 Gammaproteobacteria bacterium | reverse complement strand
ACGGCGGTCTGGAACTCACCATTGACCTTGATTTGGCCGCGCGAAGTGGCCTCGAGCCCGGCGTTCTCCAGTGCCAGCATGTCGCTGTTGCCGGTGCGGCCGTTGCACCACAGCAGCACGTCGGACTTGATCTTGCGGCTGGACTTGAGGTTCAGCACGACGTCGCGCTCGCGCGCCTCGACGCCGTCGAAGGTCTCGTTGTGGCGGATGATGCAGCCCTGCTCGCGCATGTGGTACGAGAGCGCCTCGGTGATTTCGTCGTCGAGGAACGACAGCAGGCGGTCCTGCGTGTTGACCAGCGTGACCTTGCAGCCGAGGTTCAGGAAGATCGAGGCGTACTCGCAGCCGATCACGCCGGCGCCGTAGACCGTCACCACGAACGGCGTCTCCGGGTACTTCAGGATGCTGTCGCTGTCGCGGATGCGCGGATGGGCGAAGTCCATTCCCGGCGGGTGGTACGGGCGCGACCCGGCCGCGATCACGATGTGGTCGGCCTTGACCTTCACCGGCGTGGCGCCGGTGCGGCGGATCTCGAGCTGGTGCGGGTCGAGGAAGCGCGCCTCGCCCTCGAGCACGGCGATCTTGTTGCGCTCGTAGTAGCGCCGGCGCTGGGCGACCTGCTTGGCGATGACGCCGTCGGTCGCGTGCAGCAGCTGGGGGAAGGTGAGGTTCAGGTTGCGGCGGTATTCGCGCAACTGCGGGTTGGTGCGCAGGTCGTGCAGCACCTTGACCTGGTGGCGCAGCGCCTTGCTCGGGATGGTGCCCCAGTGCGTGCAGCCGCCGCCGACCTCGAAGTGGCGCTCGACCACCGCCACGCGCTTGTGGCTCTTGGCGGCCATCATCGCGGCCCCTTCGCCGGCGGGCCCGGTGCCGATCACAACGACGTCGTAGCGATCCATGGGCCGGAAGGATAGCAGCCGCAAACAAAAAGGCCGCGGATCTTGCGATCCACGGCCTTCTCAGAAATCCGAGTGCAGCTTACTTGACGTGCTTGTTGACCAGCTTCGTCATCTCGAACATGTTGACGGTGCCCTTGCCGCCGAACACGGGCCTGAGCTTGTCGTCAGCGTTGATGTTGCGGCGGTTCTTGCTGTCCTGCAGGTTGTTGCGCTTGATGTAGGCCCAGATCTTCTTGGTCAGCTCGGCGCGCGTGAGCTGGGCGGCACCGACGACCGCGGCGAGCGCGGCGCTCGGCGTCACGGCCATCGCGATTCCGCCACGCGGTTTCGCGGACGCCTTCTTGGTGGTCTTCTTGCTGCTCTTCTTCGCCATGCGAATACTCTCCTGAGGGGTGGGAAACGACCGGGTGCAACTTTTGGAGGGCGAAGCTTACACCGGTCGCGGGCGGTTTTGGGGAGGGGCGGGACTTGATTTTTACGGGAGAACCCCTCCCAGAAACGGCCGATTTCCCACCCCAAGCCTCGAATCGAGGCCGGGGCAGGGTCGGTTTTTAGGAGAGAGTCTGCAGGTTGTTGCCGACGATCTTGACGCGGGAACCGTTCGCCAGCCCGTTCATCGAGGCGACGTCGACCGTGCGCGTGGCGCCGCCGTTGTCCAGGGTGACCGTCACCTGGAAGTACTTTGTTCCCCTGACCCGTTTCTCGATCTCGTTGCCGGCGATGCCGCCAACAATCGCGCCGCCCACGGTGGCGGCATCCTGGCCGCGGCCGTCACCGACCTGGTGACCGGCCACCCCGCCTGCCACCGCGCCAAGCACGATGCCCAAGCCGCTGCCTTCGCCCTTGGCGGTCATCTGCTCGACGTTGGTGATCGTGCCGCAGTCGTAGCATTTGGCCGGCTGCGCCGGCTGCGCCTGCGCCTGCGGCGCCGCGCGGGTGGTGGCGACTACGGGCTCGGCCCGGGTGTCGCACGCCGTCAGCGGTATCGCCAGCGACATGCCCAGCAGGGCGACGCTCATTGATTGGGTCAGGGTTTTCATGGTGTTCTCCTTAGTAGTGCGAGTGGGTTCAGCCGAGGATCTGCAGGTTGCTGCCGACAACCTTGACGCGGGAGCCGTTCGTCAGGCCGTTGGTCGACTGGATGTCGAACGTGCGCGTGCCGCCGTTGTTGTCCATGGCGACCGTCACCTCGAAGTACTTCGTTCCCTTGACGCGTTTCTCGATCTCGTTGCCGGCGTAACCACCGCCGACCGCGCCGGCCACCGTGCCGATCTTGTTGCCGTCACCGACCTTGTTGCCGACCACGGCCCCGGCGACCGCGCCAAGCACCATGCCCAGGCCGCTGCCTTCACCTTTGGCTGTCATCTGCTCGACGTTGGTAATCGTTCCGCAGTCGTAGCAGGTGGAAGAGGCGCTGGAGTAGGGCTGGTTGACGGTGGAGTAGGGCTGGTCGGCGGTGGCTTTGGGCTGGGCGCTGGAGTTGCACGCCGTCAGTGGAATCGCCAGCGACAGGCCCAACAGGGCGACGCTCATCGATCGGTTCAGTGTTTTCATTAGGTTCTCTTCCGTGGTACGGGGGATTTCCAACATATAGCCCGGATGTGTCGCCACGCTCTGTGCGCCCGCCCACGGAGACGCGGCCCGCGGCGGGGTGAGCGCGTACAATTCCGGTCTCATTTCCACGGCTTGGGAAGGGTGCTCGTGCTGAGAATCAAGGCGGCGGCAGTGGCGCTGGTGGCGGGGTTGCTGACTCCGGCGGGTGCTGTGGCGCAGGGGCCCGCGCAGGCGCCGGCCACCCTGCGCGACGTCGTGCTGGTCGGCAGCAACTGGCAGGGCACGGCCGAAATCTTCGACCCGCACAGCTTCCAGATCCTCAAGCGCATCGACATTGCGCCGGACCGCGAGGAGCGCATCCAGGAGATCAAGGACGCCGGCCTGCGGCGCTACCTGACCTACAAGCTGATCCAGTGGCGCATCGGCGAGGGCAACGACCAGCTGGTGGACGACCTGTTTCCCTCGAAGGACGGCCGCTACATCTACGCCTCGCGGCCGAGCTTCTCGGACGTGGTGGCGATCGACGTCGCCACGGAGAAGATCGCGTGGCGCACGCCGGTCGAAGGCATGCGCTCCGACCACGCGGCCATCTCCCCGGACGGCAGGATTTTCCTGGTGTCGGCGTCGACTGCGCGCAAGGTCCAGGCCATCGACACGGCCACCGGCAAGGTGGTCGGCGAATTCGCCTCGGGCGACCAGCCGCACGAGAGCAACTACTCCAAGGACGGCAAGCGCATTTACCACGCCAGCATCGGCAAGGTTTACGTGCCGACCACGGCGAGTTGGCTCGACTGGATCAAGGGCGACCGCTGGTTCCAGGTCGTGGACGCGCAGACCTACGAAGTGCTCGAGCGCATCGACATGGGCGAGAAGCTCAAGGAGTTCGGCCGGCCCTGGGTGGACAAGGCGGTGCGGCCGATGGCCGTCACGCCGGACGAGAAGTTCGTGTACCTGCAGATCTCGTTCTTCCACGGCTTCTTCGAGTACGACCTGACGCAGGAGAAGATCACGCGCGTGGCCGAACTGCCGGTGCCGGAGGAGATCCGCAAGCGCTCCTACTGGAAGTACCAGCTCAACTCGGCGCACCACGGCCTCGCCATCAACCACGAAGGCACCAAGCTGTGCGTCGCCGCGACCATGTCCGGCTACGCCGCGATCGTGGATCGCGCGACTTTCGAGCCGATCATCATCCAGTTGTCCGAGGAGCCGCTCGGCTCCAAGCCGTACTGGGCCACCGAGAGCGCCGACGGCCGTCATTGCTACGTCTCGGTCAGCGAGCAGGACCGCGTCTCGGTGATCTCGTTCGACCAAGGCAAGGAGATCGCCAGCGTGCCGGTCGGCGATCATCCGCAGCGCGTCCGCACCGGGAAGCTGCTGCTGCCCTGATGATCCTCGCCGCCGGACGGCGCGTCGCGGTCCCCGCCAACCTCGACGACGTCGTATCCATTGACCACAGCGCGGAGTGCGCCCCGGCCAGCCTGGGGCTCGACCCTGACCGCGTCGCCGGCGTGTGGCACGCCGTCGAGGACCTGTACCGCACCGGCCTGCAGCCGGCGATGACGCTGGTGATCCGCCACCAGGGCAAGGTCGTACTCAAGCGCGCCATCGGCTGCGTCAGCGGCAACCTGCCGGGCGACAGCGGGCCTGCGATCAAGCTCCCGCCCGACGCGCCGATCAGCCTGTTCTCGGCGTCCAAGGCGATCAGCGCGCTGCTGGTCCACAAGCTGGTCGAGCAGGGCAGGATGTACCTCGAGGACCACGTCGCCGAGCACGTCCCGAAGTTCGCTGCGCACGGCAAGGAGCGCGTGACGGTCCGCCAGTTGCTTGCGCATCGCGCCGGCATCCCGTTGCTGCCGGTCAGCGAGCCGGATCCCGAGTTGCTGCGGGACTGGGACGCGATCATCGACATGCTGTGCGCGGCCAAGCCGGCCGATGCCCGGTTCCAGAAGCAGGCCTACCACGCGCTGACCGCCGGATTCATCCTCGGCGAGGTCGTGCGCCGCGTCAGCGGCCGTGAGCTGCCGGAGCTGCTGCGCGAATGGATCGCCCAGCCGCTGGGTTGCACGCACATGACCTATGGGCTGGCGCCGGAATTGCGCGCGCAGGCGCCGCCGAATGTCTTTACCGGCCCGAAAGTGTTCTGGCCGATCAACACATTTGCCAAGCGCATCCTCGGCGTGTCGTTCGAGCTGGCGGCAGAATCCTCGAACAGCGATGCGTACCTGTCCGGCATCGTGCCGGCCGGCAATATCTACGCGACGGCCGACGACGCCTGCCGCGTGTTCCAGATGCTGCTCGACCGCGGCAAATGGAACGGCACGCGCGTGTTCAACGCCGAGACTGTGGCCGAGGCCAGGCGCCCGGTCGGCTCGATGCAGGTGGACGGCATGCTGCGCATCCCGCTGCGCTACTCGGCCGGCTTCATGCTCGGCGAGAACCCCTTCGGCCTGTACGGGCCCCGGTGCCGGCAGGCCTTCGGCCACCTGGGCTTCATCGCGGTGCTGTGCTGGGCCGATCCGTCGCGCAACATCTCGGTGGCGTTCCTCAACACCGGCAAGTCGGTCTCGCCGACGGGCGTGATCAGGCTGGCGCGCGTGCTGGGGGCGATCAGCCGGGCGTTTCCGCAGGTGCAGGCGTAGGCGGGAAAAAGCGCTCGCCTAATCGGGCTGATGCTCGAGCAGGTCTCCGGGCTGGCAGTTGAGCTCGCGGCAAATCGCTTCGAGTGTCGCGAAGCGGATGCCTTTGACCTTGCCAGACTTGAGCAGTGACAGGTTGGCCTCGGTGATGCCGATGGCGGTAGCGAGATCCTTCGACTTCACTTTTCGCAGAGCCAGCACGACGTCGAGGCGGACGATGATCGCCATCAGACGATTTCTTCCAGCTCGGCTTCGATGGTCCGCGCGTGCTCGAGCAGGCGGGCCACCAGGAACAGGAACAGCGTTCCGGCCAGCATCAATAGGCCGTGAAGCTCGAACCGCAAGGCGGCGGTCCCGCCTCCGGCAGCGAGGGTCCGCGCAAGGACGATCGCCGGCGCGGCGAGGACGTCGACCAGCGTCGCGAGGAACAGCCAGAGGGCGAAACCGCGGAAGGCCTGGGTCACGCGCGACCCGAACAGGGGCCCGTCCGCGACCGCGCCGAGCATTTGCGCAAGCCGGGCCAGCGCGACCACCAACAAGAGCAGCGCGAGCGCGTTGCCCGCTTCCTCGTGGGACTCGACGCGAATGGGCCCGAGCTGCGGGCCGAACTGGCCGAGCAGGTAGATCGCGACGATCAGGGCGATGCTGACCAGCACAGTCAGTCGTAGGCGCCGGGCGGAGCGGGCAATCGAAGGCTTGTTCATCTTGACTTAATTATTGTAGCACGATAATTTAATGTCGTTAACAGGATATTTAAAGGGTAAACAGGATGAAAGTCCATATGCGAGTTCTGGTCTCCGCCGCTGCCGCCTTCGCGGCAATGTTCCTGCTTTCCGCGTGCGCCCGGATTGCGACGCCGGCGGTCACAGCCGTCGCCGAGCGCCCGGCGGTCATCCCGTTCGAACTCTACCGCGACAATCGCATCGTCCTCTCGGGCCGCATCAACGGGACTGAAACGGACATGATCCTCGACAGCGGAGCCGGCGTGACGACGCTGGATCGAGCCTTCGCCCGGAAGATCGGGTTGACCGGTGGCCGGAAGATCACGGCCCGGGGCACGGGTGGCAGCCAGGACGCCGAGCTGTTCCAGGACGTCACGATCGAAGCGGGCAACCTCAAGTTTTCCGGCACCACGGTGGTCGCGATTGACCTGTCGCAGGTTGCGAAGGCGATCGGTCGGCCGATGCCAGTGGTGCTGGGCCGCGAGTTGTTCGTGCACAGCGTGATCGGGCTGGACTTCGATCGCGGCGAGCTGACGCTGTCGCCGTCTCAAAATGTCACCGCTCCCGCGGGCGCGGCTGAAATCAAGCTGAAGCGCGAAGGGACGCTGCACTTCATGCCGGTCTCAATCGCCGGCCTGCCCCCGGTCGACGCGGCGTTCGACCTGGGCAATGGCGGGGCCCTGAGCATCTCGCAGGAGTACCACGTCCAGCATTCACTGTTCGCCTCGCTGCCCTACGCGATCGGCATGGCGGGCGGAGTTGGCGGATTGCACGAGGCCAGGCGCGTCACCTTGCCCAGGGTTGAGGTGGGTGGTTTCGCCTTTGACGCCGTTCCGGCCGATCTCGGCAGCGTGCCGGGCGGCCCTTACCAGGGCGGGGCCAACGTCGGTATCCAGATGTTCCGGCCCTTCAAGCTGACGCTCGACCTGGGCCACGATCGTATCTGGCTGCAGCGCAATGGCAGGGCTGCCGAGTTTCCCAAGGACCGAGGCGGTCTGTTCACCCTGCTCGAAGGCGATCACTTCAACGTGTTGCACGTTTCGCCGGGAAGCCCGGCCGACCGCGCCGGACTCAAGAAAGGAGACAAGCTGACGGCCATCAACCGGACTGCGGTGGATCCCGCCTTCTTCAATGGCGCACTGGCCAATTGGGCGCGGGGCGCAGCGGGGACCAGGACGGAGGTCACCAAGTCGGACGGCACGACCGTCACGCTGACCCTGGCCGACTATTACTGAGGTAAAGGGCCCAAGGTTGACATGGCGAACGTTCGTTCGCCATGATGGGACATGGCCTCCAATAATGACTCCCGCCACCTCGAGCGCCTGCGGCGTTTCTACGCCGAGCACGAAACCCTCCCCAGTTATGCCGAGCTCGGCCGCCTGCTGGGCTTCGGCTCCAAGAGTTCGGGCTTCAAGTTCGTCGAGCGGCTGATCGAGGCCGGGTTGCTGGAGCGCGGGGCGCGCGGTCCGGCGCCGACCGAGCAGTTCCTGCTCGGGCTGTCGTCCGCAAAGCTCGCGTTGCTGCCGCTGGTCGGCCGCGTCGCCGCCGGCACACCGGTCATGACCGACCGCAACTACGACGACTACCGGCGCGTGGATCCGCGCCTGTTCCGTCCGCGCGCCGATTACCTGCTCAAGGTGCGCGGCGACTCGATGCGCGATGCGGGAATTCTCGACGGCGATCTGCTCGCGGTGCACCAGACCCCCACCGCCCACCCCGGGCAGATCGTCGTCGCCAGGATTGACGACGAGATCACGGTCAAGCGCTTCGAGCAGCGCGGTTCCATCGTGCTGCTCAAGCCGGAGAACCCCGCCTACGCGCCGATCCGCGTGGACCTGCGCGAGCAGGAGCTCGCGATCGAAGGCGTGTACGCGGGTCTGCTGCGTCCGGGGACGTCCTCGTGAGTGCCGTGCGCGCCGCCGTTGCCGAGTTGGTGCGCAACCAGCCGAGCGTCTGGCTTGGCTCCGGTGCCGATGCCGGTTTTGGCGGGATCAGGACCGAGGCCACCGGCTGGCCGGAGCTCGACCGCATGCTGCCGGGTGGCGGCTGGCCCGCCGGCGCGCTGACCGAGCTGTATTGCCCGGTCGAGGGCATCGGCGAGTTCAGCCTGCTGCTGCCGCTGATCGTGCGGCTGACCGGTGCGGGCAAGCGCGTCGTGCTCGTCGCGCCGCCGCACCTGCCGTATTCGCAGGCGCTGTCCGAGCGCGGGGTGAAGCTCGACAAGCTCGTGCTGCTGTCGCCGCAATCGGCGCGCAACACGCTGTGGGCCGCCGAGCAGACCTTGCGCTGCACGGCCGTCGGCCTGGTGGTGGCCTGGCCGCAGCGCGCGCACGACCGCGAGCTGCGCCGCCTGCAGCTGGCGGCCGAGACCAGCGGCGCCGCGATGATCGTCTACCGGCCGTTACGCGAGGCGCGCACGTTCTCGCCCGCAGCACTGCGCGTCCGGGTGCAACCGGCGGGGACGGCGAGCCTGGAGCTCGAGGTGCTCAAGAGCCGTGGCGGCCACGCCGGCATCACCAGGCTACGAACCGCGACGGAGCGGGCATGAGGCTGCATGCACCCGCTCTGGCTCGCAATCCGGCTGCCGCGCCTGCCGCTGGAGGTTCTGTCTCCCTCGGCGACTGAAAATAACCCTCGCGCGTTGCGCGAAGCGCTGAAAGCGCTTTGCGCGGCGGCCTACCAGTTCAGCGGCACGCTGACCGCGCAGCCGCGCGCCCCCGCGCCGGGCCACCACACGATCTGGCTCGAGATCGGCACCAGCCTGCGGTTGTTCAAGGGGCTCGAGCCGCTGCTGGTGCAGCTCCGCGCGAGCCTCGCGCGCCTGGGCTACAGCCATGCGATCGGCGTCGCGCCCACGCTCGAGGGCGCCAGCATCGCCGCCGATGCGCAGCTGTCGCCCAGCCAGACGCCCGCAGAGTTGCTGGCGGCACTGAACAGCGCACCGGCCGCGCTGCTGGCGCTGCCGGAGGACGTGCTGGCTGCACTCGAGGGCAGCGGGCTGGTCCGCATCGGGCAAGTGCTCGAGCTGCCACTCGATGCCATGGCGATGCGCTTCGGCTATGCGGTGACCGACTATTGCGGCCGGCTCACCGGCCGGCTGGCCGATCCGCGCCGCTGGTACCGCCTGCCGCAGCGTTACCGGCGGCGGTTCGAGTTCGACGGCGAGATCGAGTCCATCGAAACGCTGCTGTTCCCGGCGCGCCGGCTGCTGGTCGAATTCCAGGAATACCTCGTCGCGCGCGACACCGGCGCGCAGGAGTTCCGCCTCGAGCTCGAGCACGAGCAGGCGCCGCCGAGCGTGCTGGCGATCGGCATGGGCTCCGCCAGCCGCGACGCCGCGCACTTCCAGGTGTTGTTGCGCGAGCGCTTCGAGCGCGTCGAGCTGCCGGCGCCGGTGCGCGCCATGACACTGGCCGCCGACCGCTTCCTCTCGCCGCGCGTGCGCCAGCTCGATTTCCTCAACCCGCGTGGCAGCGAGGACGAGGAGTGGGGCGCGCTGCTCGACCGCCTGCGCGCGCGGCTCGGCCCGGAGACCGTGCGCAGCCTCGGCCTCGCCGCCGATTACCGCCCTGAAAAATCCTGGTGCTCCGTACCGGGCGTTGTTGTAGGAGCGCCTCTTAGGCGCGACAGGGCGGGTGCCGACGTCGCGACCGACCCGCGCCGCCCTCTATGGCTGCTCCCCGAGCCGCGACCCCTGGCCGCCATGCCCCAGTGCGTGTCGGGGCCGGAGCGCATCGAAGGCGGCTGGTGGGACGGCCTCGACGCCACGCGCGATTACTACGTCGCGCAATCGGGCGCCGCGCGGCTGTGGGTGTACCGCGAGCGCGGCAGCGGCAGCTGGTTCCTGCAGGGCCTGTGGTCGTGAATTACGCGGAACTGCACTGCCTTTCCAATTTCTCCTTCCTGCGCGGCGCTTCGCATCCGCACGAACTGGTGCGGCAGGCGCAAAAGCTCGGCTACACGGCACTGGCGCTCACCGACGAATGCTCGCTGGCCGGCATCGTGCGCGCCTGGGAAGCGGCGCAGGACGTGAAGCTGCCGCTGATCACCGGCTCGGAGTTCGTGCTGGGGGATGGACCGCGGCTGGTGCTGCTGGCCGAGGACCACGATGGCTACAGCGGGATCTGCCGGCTGATCACGCTCGGGCGCCGGCGTGCCGGCAAGGGCGCCTACCGGCTCGAGCGCGACGATTTCTCCGCTGGCGCGCGGGGTTGCCAGTTGTTGTGGATTCCGGGCGCAAACCCCGCCGAGGCCGAGGCCGGCTGGGTCAAGGACTGCTTCGGCGAGCGCGCACATATCGCTGTCGAGCTGCACCGCGACGGCGCCGACGCGCAGCGCCTGGAGCAGCTGCATGCGCTGTCGCACCGCAGCGGCCTGCCGTTGGTCGCCGCCGGCGACGTGCACATGCATGCGCGCAGCCGGCGCATGCTGCAGGACACGCTGACGGCGGTGCGCCACGGCTGCACGCTGAAAGAGGCCGGTTACCGCTTGTTCCCCAACGGCGAGCGTCACCTGCGTCCGCTCGAGGTGCTGCGCCGGATCTATCCGCCGGCGCTGCTCGGCGCCAGCGCGCAGCTCGCCGAGCGCTGCCGCTTCCGGCTCGACCAGCTGCGCTACGAGTATCCGCACGAGCTGGTGCCGCCGGGGCACACCGCGTCGAGCTGGCTGCGGGTGCTGACCGAGCAGGGCATGGCCCGGCGCTGGCCGGGCGGGGTGAAGCCCGAGGTGCGCGCGCTGATCGAGAAAGAGCTCGGGCTGATCGCCACGCTGCGCTACGAGCATTTCTTCCTGACCGTGCAGGACATCGTGGCTTACGCGCGCTCGCGCGACATCCTGTGCCAGGGCCGCGGTTCGGCTGCCAACTCCGCGGTCTGCTACTGCCTGGGCGTGACCGAGGTGGACCCGGCGCGCATGAACCTGCTGTTCGAGCGCTTCATCAGCGCCGAGCGCAACGAGCCGCCCGACATCGACGTGGATTTCGAGCACGAGCGGCGCGAGGAGGTCATCCAGTACCTCTATGCCAAGTACGGCCGCCATCGCGCGGCGCTGGCGGCGACGGTGATCTGCTACCGCCCGCGCAGCGCGATCCGCGACGTCGGCAAGGCGCTGGGCTTCTCGCTCGAGCAGGTGGACACGCTGGCCAAGTCGGTGGCGTGGTGGGACGCGCCGGAGGCGCTAGGCGAACGCATCGAAAGAAAGTCCCCTCTTGAGGGCCCCGGACAAGTACAACGCCTGATCGAACTGGTCAACGCGCTGGTCGGTTTCCCGCGGCATTTATCCCAGCACGTCGGCGGCTTCGTCATCTCGGACCACCCGCTGTCCGAGCTGGTGCCGGTCGAGAACGCGGCGATGGCCGGGCGCACCGTGATCCAGTGGGACAAGGACGACCTCGAATCGCTCGGCCTGCTGAAGGTGGATTGCCTCGCGCTCGGCATGCTGTCGGCGATCCGCCGCACGCTCGGCCTCATCGGCGAGTTTCGCGGCGCGCCGATGGCCATGGCCGACGTCCCTGCGGAAGACCCGGCGACCTACGACATGATCGGCCGCGGCGAGACGACGGGCGTGTTCCAGATCGAGAGCCGCGCGCAGATGGCCATGCTGCCGCGCCTCAAGCCACGCAACTTCTACGACCTCGTCATCGAAGTTGCCATCATCAGGCCCGGCCCGATCCAGGGCGGCATGGTGCATCCGTACCTGCGGCGCCGGCAGGGGCTGGAGGCGGCCGAGTACCCGAGCGAGGCGCTGAAGAAGGTGCTCGAGCGCACGCTCGGCGTGCCGCTGTTTCAGGAGCAGGTCATGCAGATCGCCATCGTCGCGGCGGGGTTCTCGCCGGGCGAGGCCGACCAGGTGCGCCGCTCGATGGCCGCGTGGAAGCGCCACGGCGGGCTCGAGCATTTCCACGACCGCCTGATGCAGGGCATGGCCGAGCGCGGCTATCCGCGGGACTTCGCCGACCGCATCTACCGGCAGATACTGGGTTTCGGCTCGTACGGATTCCCCGAGTCGCACGCCGCCAGCTTCGCGCTGCTGACCTACGTCTCGTGCTGGCTCAAGTGCCACCAGCCGGCCGCTTTCCTGGCCGGATTGCTCAACGCCCAGCCGATGGGCTTCTACGCGCCGGCGCAACTGGTCAACGAGGCGCGGCGCGCCGGCGTGACGCTGCTGCCGGCCGATGTGCTGTTCAGTGATTGGGACTGCACTCTTGAAAAGAGTCCCCTCTCCCCGCAGAGCGGGGAGAGGGACAGGGTGAGGGGCCCGGTTGTGCGACTCGGCCTGAGGATGGTTGCGAAGCTCCCCGAACCCGAAGCACAACGCATTGTCGACCTGCGCAAAGCGGGTGCCACCTTCGCGGATCTCAACGAACTCGCGCATCGCGCAAAGCTCACGCGCCGCGCGCTCAATGCGCTGGCCGACTCGGGCGCCTTGCGCGGGCTTGCCGGACATCGCCATGGCGCGCGCTGGGCCGCCAACGGCGTGCAGCCGCTGACGGGGCTGCTGGCCGGCGCTGCTGCGAGCGAGAAGCCGGTGGAACTGCCGGCGCCGGGCGAAGGGCAGGAGATCGTCGCGGACTATCGCGCGCTGGGCCTGACGCTCGGGCAGCATCCGCTGGCGCTGCTGCGCGGGCGCCTGGCGCGCCAGCACATCCTGGCGGCGTCGCAGCTGCGCGCGGTGCCGAGCGGCCAGCGCGTGAAGGTGGCCGGCCTCGTCACGCACCGCCAGCGGCCCGCGACCGCCTCGGGCGTGGTGTTCGCCACGCTCGAGGACGAGACCGGCACCGCCAACCTGATCATCTGGCCCAAGGTGATGGAGCGGCAGCTCGAGGCCGTGCTCGGCGCGAGCCTGATGCTGGTCGAGGGCGAGCTACAGAGCGAGCAGGGCGTGATTCACGTCATCGCCCGCGACATCCGCGACTGCAGCGGCTGGCTCGGCGGCCTGCGCGCGCCATCGCGGGATTTTCATTGAATCGAATCGCGATTACTTCCCATACTTGAATGCCATCTCCAGCGGGACCCCGAGCGTCCGCGCGATCCTGAAGGCGACCTCCAGCGATGGCGAGTACTTGTTGCCCTCGATGGCGTTCACCGTCTGGCGCGTGACGCCGACGCGGTCCGCGAGTTCTTGCTGTGTCATCTCCCCGCGTTGGAAGCGCAGCGCGCGGATGTCGTTCGTGATGCGCCCGCCGTCCTTGCCCACGGCGTCACGACCCGCGGCGGTGGAGGAACACCTGCGACCCTGTCTCCACCAGCTGCGCCAGGACCCAACCGCCCAGCAGCACGTGCGTGAACACGAAGTTGCCTTGAGTCATCAGGGCAGCGCACAGCGCGAGGAATACTGCCGTGGCCAGCACGTAGGCCCCGTTGCGCGTTCCTTTCAGTTCTATGAGCCGGTCCCGCTCGTCCGTTTCCGCATGCCGGTCCCGGATCGCGATGACGACGTGCCCGACCACCTGCAGGACGACCAGTGCGGCCACGGCCAGCCCAAAGGCCGCCATCTGGTGCGGCATCACGTTGACCGCGTCCGCCGGCAGCACGGCCACGGCATAAAGGCCAGAGACCACCGCGACGCTGCCGAACATCAGCCACAGGCTTTTCTCGTGAAACGACATATCCATGACTTGCCCCTCCAGGGATGTCCGGTATAGAGGACACGATGTAAGAATAACTAGACACTGATAGTCGTGTCAAGTAATCCGGACATCGAGGGTTCGTCTTGTCAGGGGCGCCGATGCGGCGCCGAGGGGTCAGCCAAGCTTGGACGGATCGAAGAACGTGCTGATGCGCTGCGCGAGCATCAGGTCGCCCTCGAGCTGCAGCTTGCCGGTCATGAAGGCCTGCATGCCATTCAGTTCGCCCTTGAGCAGGGCGATGAGGTCGTCGTCGGCCATGTTCAGCGTCACATCGGCGTTCGAAGCGTTGCCCTCGGCCAGCGTGGCGGTGTTATTGGCGATGGTGACGTAGGCGGGCTTCGAGGTATTGAACTGCAGCACGCAGTTGGCGCCGGCCGCGGCCTGCGCATCGAAGGCGCCGATCAGCTTCTGCAGGAAATCAATGACGGACATGGATTCTCTCTCGGTCGTGATGGAGCGCTCGGGGCGCTGGCGGCACGTTACAGGTAATCGGGATTTCGCGCGGTCACCACTGACGGGCCTTGGCCGGGAAGTCCGGCGCCTTCGCGCGAACGATGCAGAAGCGCTGGCCGGTCGGCGCCTCCATCACCCACCAGCTGTTGATCTTCTGCACCCGCTTCGCGCCGAGCTTCTCCAGCCGCGCGGCCTCGGCCTCCACGTCGTCCGCCTCGATGTCGAGGTGCACGCGGCTGTCGTGTTTGACCTTCTGCACTTCGATGTGCAGCCCGCGATCGGCATCCATCAGGCGCACGTAATTGTCGCCTTCCTCGCCGGCAAGGCCGTGCAGCTCCATGCCCAGCGCGGCGCCCCAGAATTTCGCGGCGCGCGGAAGGTCCTCGGTCTTGCAGTCGATGATGAAGCCCGCGAGCCTGCTCTTGTGCATGGGAACCCCGGCCATCAGCCGGCCTTCTTGCACGGGCCCGCGACCTTGTGTTTCTGGAACGTCGTCACCTGGGCACCGGAGGCATCGGTGATCAGCAGCGGGCAGTTGCGCGCCTTCAGGTCGTGCTTGACCTCGTAGACCTTGCCGTCCTCGGGTACGAAGCTGGCCATGCCGCGGCAGGAGGTCTTGCCGACGTTGTCGGCGCCGACCGGCGGCTCGACATATGCCGCGGCGAGCAGGTAGACGCGCTGTCCAATCGGCACCTTCACTTTCTTTTCGCCGCGCTTGACGAAGTTGAAGCTCGCCAGGCGCTCGCCGTTCTCGCACGCTTCCGTCGCGTAGCGGGCGAGCCAGCTGGTGGCGGCGATGCCCGACGTGCTCGAATCGATGCGCAGCTCGGCGGACGGCGGCTCGGGCTCAGCGGCGGACCAGGCTGCCCCGCCGGGCGTGGCGAGCAGCAGCGAGGACATCACCAGAAGCGTCAAGGTGCGCATGCGGATGGAACCTTTTAATGATTGTGCGGCAGCTTACGCCCGCAGCCGCCCCTCAGACCAGCGCTTCGAGGACCCGCACGCGGTCGCCGCCGCGAACCTTGCCGAGCTCGCGGGTCTCGGCGATGTCGCGCGGATGGTGCAGCGTCACGCGGCTGAAGCCCGTGCTCCTGAGTTGCAGCAGGGCCTGCTCCGGCGTTTCGAAGTGGGCGTGCAAGCGCCCGCGCACGAAGCGCTGGAGCACCCCGCGGAACAGCGCGCCCCCGATGCCGAAGCGGTCGCTGCGCACGTAGCTGTCGGAGAGATAGACGCCGGCGCTGAATGTGCGCAGCGTACGGGCGATGCGGCGCCAGACGCCTGCGGCCGTGCGGGGGTCGAGGTAGCTCATCAGTCCCTCGGTGACGATGGCGAGGCCGCCAGCGGAATCGAGCGACCGTGAAACCTCGTGCAGCGAACTGCGGCCGCGATCCAGCAGCACGTCGACCGGCACGACGCGGTGGCGCGGCGACGCCAGGCCGGCCCGCTCGAGCATGGCGCGCTTCATCTCGGCCATGCGGGGCAGGTCGGTCTCGATGTAGGTGAGGCGGTCGCCGTATTTGCGGGCGAAGCGCCAGCCGCGCGCGGACAAGCCGGCGGCCAGTTCGATGACCTGGGTGACCGTGCCCGCCTCGATGTGGCGCGCCAACAGCGCGTCGATGCCCTTGTGCCGGGCCAGCATCATCGCTTCGATCGAGGTGCCGGTGACCAGTTTGATCAGGCGCATCAGGACCCCGAAGCGCCGGTCGAGCTTCCTGCCCTCGGGCGCGACCAGCCCGGGGTGCGACAGGCCGTGGCGATACCACAAGTAGCCGGTGGCGAATGCGGTGGGGCTGATTTTCTCGGAATCGGCGCGCTCTTTCATGCGGCGATTGTGTCACTCCGGCGGCATCACGCGGCGAGCGCCGGTCAGGCGGATGACCAGGGCGTTCCTTCGGCGCGCGGGTTGCGGGACAATTGGAGCATGCACACCGCCGACGCCATCGTCCCGCGCCTGGGCCCGCAGCTGTTCGACGCCGAAATCCCGCGCTACTGGCTCGGCGGCGACCCGTTCCGGACGCGCTTCTTCGAGGCCATGTCGATGACGTTCCCCGACGGCGAGCGCTACTTCATCGACAGCGTGCGCCGTTACCGCGACCAGGTCACCGATCCCGTGCTGGCTGCGCAGGTGAAGGCGTTCACGTACCAGGAAGGCCAGCACGGCATGGTGCACACGCAGTTCAACGACCGGTTGCGCGCGCAGGGCATCGCGGTGGACAAGATCCTCGAGTTCGCGCGCGACAAGATCGAGGGTTTCAAGCGCGACTTCAGCCCGGCCTTCAACCTCGGCAAGACCGCCGGCGCCGAGCACATGACCGCGATGATGGCGCACGGTTTCTTCGCCAGCGGGCTGCTCAAGGACGCCGACCCGCGCGTGCGCGCGATGTTCGCCTGGCACGCCGTCGAGGAGATCGAGCACAAGGCCGTGGCCTACGACGTGTTCGAGAAAGTCGCCAAAGGGGGCTACTGGACGCGCGTGCTGTCGATGCTGCATACGTCGGTGCTGTTTTCGCTGCACGTGCTGCTGATCACGCGCCACATGCTGAACACGGACGATAAGGGCGGCTTCCGCGCCTGGTTCAAGGGCCTGTGGTGGCTGTACGGGTGGGGTGGCCTGTATCCCCGGCTGATGCGCCACTACCTGGTGTATTTCCTGCCGGGCTTCCATCCGTGGAAATACGGCAGCATGGACATCTACCACGCGTGGCGGCAGGCGTACGACCGCAGCGGCGGGGACATGATCGCCGCCGCGGACGCCACGCTGGGGCCGGCTGCGGGCTGAGCGCCAAAAAAAAACGGCCCGCGCTGGGCGGGCCGTTTCGTTTCAGCCTTCCTTACTTCACGATCTTGAACTCGACACGCCGGTTCTCGGCGCGGCCGGCGGGCGTGTTGTTGTCCGCGATCGGCTGCGCTTCGCCGTAGCCCACGGCGGTCAGGCGGTCGCCCTCGATGCCCTTGTCCATCAGGTACTGGCGCACGGAGTCGGCGCGGCGCTGCGACAGCGCCTGGTTGGCCGCGTCCTTGCCTTGGGCGTCGGTGTAGCCGCCGAGCTCGACGTTCAGGCTCTTCTGGCCGCTCAATGCCGCGGCCGCGGTGTCGAGCACGCCCTTGGCGTCCGGCGTCAGGGTCGCCGAGCCGGGCAGGAAGGTCACGCCCTTGAGCACGACGCTCTGCGTTTCGGTCTCGACCGCGCAGCCCCTGGCATCGACCTTCAGGCCGGTAAGGGTGCCCGAGCACTCGTCCTGCGCGTCGTACACGCCGTCACCGTCGGAGTCGGTCTGCACCATCGGGGCCGCCGCGGGGCAGCCATTGACGGTCGAGGCCGGCGTTGACGGGCAGGCGTCCTTGTCGTCGGCCAGGCCGTCGCCGTCCGAGTCCATGGCGCGCGCCACTGGCGCGGGTGCGGCCGCGGCCGCCGGCGCGCTGCCGAACGGGAACATCAGGCCCAAGTTCAGGCGAAAGTCCGTGAACGCGTCGACTCCCGGGTCCACCTCGTCGTTGCGCACGCTCATCACCGACAGGCTGGTGCGCATGTTGAAGTCGCCGGCACTGAACAGCACGCCGCCGCCGGCCTCGAGCGCCGGAAAGATGCCCGATGCCGAGCCGACGCGCTCGCCGACGATGCCGAGGCCGGCGAAGACGTACGGGCTCCAGCCGCCCAGCGAATAGGACTGCATCAGGTCGAGCATGACGCCTCCCTGCCGGTCGCCCGAGCTGCCCGTGGTCTTCATCGGGTTGTGGAACAGGCCGACCTCGAGGCCGGTGGTCGTGCCCATGTTGCGGTGGAAGACTCCGCCGACACCCAGGCGCCCGCCGTAGGTGGTCTTCTGGTCCGGAATGCGTTCGTCGTGGCTGACCACGAAGCCCTCCAGGAAGAAATAGTCGTCCGGCACCGTGGCCGAGGCGGACGAGGCCGCCATCAGCGCACACCCTGCTACTGCCATCTTCATCAGCTTGTTCACGGCTTCTCCTTTCTTCGAAATGTCCAGTTCCTGTTGCTCTCTCAGCGCGCCATCTGTCGCAGCATGTAGTGCAGCACGCCGCCATTCTCGTAATACTCCCACTCCTTGGGCGTGTTGATGCGCACCCGCGCCTTGAACGTGGTGGCCTTGCCGCCTTTCTTCGCGTGCACGGTCACCTCGCTCGCGCCCTTGTTCAGTCCGTCGATGTCGAACACCTCGGTGCCGTCCAGCCCCAGGGACTGCGCGGTCGCGCCGTCGGTGAAGTTCAGCGGCAGCACGCCCATGCCGACCAGGTTGGCGCGGTGGATGCGCTCGAAGCTCTCGGTGATGACCGCCTTCACGCCGAGCAGGATGGTGCCCTTGGCCGCCCAGTCGCGCGAGCTGCCGGTGCCGTACTCCTTGCCGCCCAGCACGACCAGCGGCACGCCATCCTTCTGGTACTTCATGGCGACGTCGTAGATCGGCTCGACCGGGCCGGCCTGGCCGTTGAAATGGCGCGAGACGCCGCCCTCCACGCCGGGAGTCATCACGTTCCTGATGCGCGTGTTGGCGAAGGTCCCTCGCATCATGATTTCGTGGTTGCCGCGGCGGCTGCCGAAACTGTTGAAGTCGGCGCGCTGCACGCCGTGCTCCATCAGGTACTTGCCGGCCGGGCCATCCTTCTTGATGTCGCCGGCGGGCGAGATGTGGTCGGTGGTGATGGAATCGCCGAGCAACGCCAGGCAACGCGCGCCCTTGATCGTGGGAATGCCCGGCGGCTTCTTGGTGATGCCGGTGAAGTAGGGCGGGTTCTGCACGTAGGTGCTCTTCGGATCCCAGGTATAGGTCTCCGACTGGGTCACCTTGATGCCCTGCCAGCGCGCATCGCCCTTGAGCACGTCGGCGTAGCTCTTCTTGAACAACTCCGGCGTGACGGCCCTGGCCACCACGGCCTGGATCTCGCCGTTGCTCGGCCAGATGTCCTTGAGGAAGACGTTCTTGCCGTCCTTGCCCTTGCCGATCGGCTCCTGGGTGAGGTCGATGTCGGTGGTTCCTGCGATGGCGAACGCCACGACCAGCGGCGGCGAGGCGAGGTAGTTCATGCGCACGTCCTGGTGCACGCGCCCCTCGAAGTTGCGGTTGCCGGACAGCACCGCCGATACGGACAGCTTGTTGTCCTGGATCGCCTTGCCGATCGGCTCGTTGAGCGGCCCGGAATTGCCGATGCAGGTGGTGCAGCCATAGGCGACAACGTGGAAGCCGAGGTGTTCGAGGTCCTCGATCAGCCCGGCCTTTTTCAGGTACTCGGTCACGGCCAGCGAGCCCGGCGCCAGCGAAGTCTTGACCCAGGGCTGCGAGCGCAGTCCGAGCGCGCGTGCCTTGCGGGCGAGCAGGCCCGCGCCAATCAGCACGGACGGGTTGGAGGTGTTGGTGCACGAGGTGATGGCGGCAATCTCCACCGCGCCGTCCTTCAGCTCGAAACTGTTGGCGCCGTCCTTGACCTTGGCGGGTCCGGCCGTCGGGCGCATTTTCTGCTCGGCCTCGAAGGCCTTGCGGAAGTTGGCCTTCACGTCCGGCAGCAGCACGCGGTCCTGCGGGCGCTTGGGTCCGGCCAGGGAGGGCTTGATCGAGCCGAGTTCCAGCGTCAGCACGTCGGTGTACTCGGCCTCGGGTGCGTCGGCGCTCCACCACATGCCCTGGGCCTGGGCGTAGGCCTTGACCACGGCGATCTGGTCCTCACTGCGGCCGGTGAGGCGCAGGTAGGTCAGCGTCTCCTCGTCGATCGGGAAGATGCCGCAGGTGGCGCCGTATTCCGGCGCCATGTTGGCGATGGTGTTGCGGTCGGCAGCGGACAGGTTGCCAACGCCGGGGCCGAAGAACTCGACGAATTTCTCGACCACGCCGCGCTTGCGCAGTGTCTCGGTGACGGTCAGCACGAGGTCGGTCGCGGTCGCACCCTCGGCGAGCTTTCCGGTCAGGCGCACACCGATGACTTCGGGGATCAGCATGGAGGAGGGCTGGCCGAGCATGGCGGCCTCGGCCTCGATGCCGCCGACGCCCCAGCCGAGCACGCCGATGCCGTTGACCATCGTCGTGTGCGAGTCGGTGCCGAAGCAGGAATCGGGATACAGCACGCCGTCCTTCTCGAACACGACGCGCGCCAGGTACTCGAGGTTGACCTGGTGGACGATGCCGGTGTCGGGCGGCACCGCCTTGAAATTCTTCAGCGCTTCCTGGCCCCAGCGCAGGAAGGTGTAGCGCTCCTCGTTGCGCTGGAACTCGATCCTGGCGTTGAGGTCGAGCGCCTCCTTGCTGCCGTAGTGGTCGATCATCACGGAGTGGTCGATGACCAGCTCCACCGGACACAGCGGGTTGACCTTGGCCGCCTTGCCGCCGAGCGTCTTGATCGCATCGCGCATCGCGGCGAGGTCGACCACGCAGGGCACGCCGGTGAAATCCTGCAGGATCACGCGGGCCGGCGTGAAGTTGATGTCCTTGGCCGGCAGCTTTTTGAAGTCGGCTCCGGCCAGCGCCTCGATGTCGGCGCGGGTGGTGTTCTCGCCGTCCTCGGTGCGCAGCAGGTTTTCGAGCAGGACCTTGATCGAATAGGGCAGGCGGGCCAGCTTGTATTTCGGCTCCAGTGCCTTGAGCGCGAAATAGCTGTAAGTCCTTGATCCGACTTTGAGGGAGGTCTTGGCCTTGAAGCTGTCCGCCATGGAAAATCTCCGCGCTTTTCGTGTTTTGGTGGGATCCGAGAGCGGCCGAGAGTATAGCGCTAGGCGTTGGTGCTCCTACAGGGTTAGCCTAGTCAACATGGAGCGGCCGCCGGGGGGCACGCGCGCGGTTTTGCTGGGCTTTTTCCTGGCGTGCCTTCCGCTTGCGTTCGCCGCGGCTCAAGCGCCCGTTCCGGCGCCGCCGGCGGTGAAGCTGACGCCCACGGAGCAGGCCTGGTTGCAGGCCCATCCCGTCATCCGGGTGGCCAACAACCCGAGCTTCGCTCCGATCGACTTCGATGACCAGCGCGGCATGCCCGCCGGCGTGGCCGCCGACGTCATGGCGCTGGCCCAGCGCAAGCTCGGCCTGACGCTGGAGTACGTGCCGGGCCAGACCTGGGTCGAGGCCTTCGAGGCCGTGCGCACCGGCCATGCCGACGTGCTGCTGCAAGCCGGCCGCAGCCCGGAGCGCGACCCGCTGTTCGCGTTCACCGAGCCGTACTTCGTGTTCCGCTCGGTGGTGGTGGTGCGCGACAACGTCCCGTTCGTGCCCGACGTCGCGGCGCTGTCCGAACGGCGCTTTGCGCTGGTGAAGAATTACAACGAAACCGACCTGCTACGCGCACGCTATCCGCAGCTCGACGTGATGCTGGTGGATACCACCGAGGCCGCGTTGCAGGCCGTCAGCGCCGGCCAGGCCGATGCCACGATCGGCAACATCGCGGTGCTCCACTTCGCCATCCGCACCATGGGCCTGACCAACCTCAAGGTCGCGACCACGGTCGACAACGAGGAGCGCGTGGTGCAGATGGCGGTGCGCCAGGACTGGCCCGAGCTGGCGTCGATCCTGAACAAGGGCCTGGCCGCCATCACCAAGGAGGAGCGCGCGGCGATCAACGACCGCTGGTTCTCGATCGAGCTCGAGCGGGGACTCGACCCGCGCCAGGTGGCACGCTGGTCGGTGGCGGCGGCGCTGGGGCTGCTCGCGATCGCCCTGCTGGTGGCCTGGTGGCTGCGCCGGCTGCGGCTCGAGATCGACTACCGCACGCAGAGCGAGGGGCGCGTCGCCTCCGCCGAGCAGCAACTGCGCCTGGTCACCGACACGATCCCGGGGCTGGTAGTGCACACGCGGATCACGCCCGACGGCACCAACGAGATCCGTTTCATGTCGGGACAGATGCCCCAGCGCTACGGCTTCGACATCGAGTGGGCGCGCACGCACAACCTGTTCGAATTCATCCTGCCGGAAGACCTGGAGAAGTTCCGCGGGGTCATCGCCACGTCGATGAAATCGCTGGAGCCGTGGCAGGCGAACTATCGCATCCGCCTGCCGAGCGGCGAGATCCGCTGGAACTCGAACGAGGCGAGCCTGCATCGCGACGCCGACGGCTCGACGCTGATCACGAGCTACATCACCGACATCACCGAGCGCATGCTGCTCGAGGGGCAGCTGGCCGCGGCCAAGGAAGCCTCCGAGGCAGCCGAGGGCCGGGTGCGTGATTTCACCGATTCGGTGCCGGGCACAGTGATGCAGGTGGTGGTGGACGAGAACGTCAACCTCAAGGTGGAGTTCATCACCGGGCGCATGCTGGCCGGTTACGGCCTCGACCGCGAAGTGTACGCGCGGGACTTCCTGAAGCTGTGGGACCTGATCATCCCCGAGGACCGCGAGGCCGCCGAGAGCGCCATCTGGGATGCCATCAAGCACCTGCAGCCGCTGCAGATCGCCTACCGCGTGCGCATCCCCAGCGGCGAGATCCGCTGGAACCTCAACGAGACGTTCTCGCGGCTCCAGCCGCGCGGCATCGTGGTGACCTCATACGTGAGCGACATCACCGAGCGCAAGCACCTCGAGGACCAGTTGGGCGCGGCCGAGCAGCAGCTGCGCCTGGTTACCGACACGATTCCGGGGTTCATCCTGCACACGCACATCGCGCGCGGCTTCAAGCCGTCGGTGCGCTTCGTCTCGGGGGCGCTCAGCGCACGCTACGGCATCGACAACCAGTACTGGATGGACTTCCAGAACCAGGTGTCATTCATTCTTCCGGAAGATCGCACGATCGTGGTCCGCGCGATGCTGGAGGCGGTCAAGACGCGCCAGTCGTTCGCGGTGACCTACCGCGTGCGGCTGCCCAGCGGCGAGATCCGCTGGAACCTGCACGAGGCCAGCATCAAGGCGGCGCCCGACGGCGGCACCTCGGTGATCAGCTACGTCAACGACATCACCGATCGCAAGGCGCTCGAGCAGCAGCTGGCCGAGGCCAAGGAGCAAGCCGAATCGGCGAGCCGCACCAAGGGCGAGTTCCTCGCCAACATGAGCCACGAGATCCGCACGCCGCTGAACGCCATCATCGGCCTGTCGTACCTGGCCACGCGCGGCGAGGCGCCGCCGCGCACCAAGGACTACCTTGACAAGATCAAGTCGAGCGCGCAGGCGCTGCTCGGCATCGTCAACGACATCCTCGACGTGTCGAAGATCGAGGCCGGCAAGCTCACCCTCGAGCACACTGCGTTCTCGCTCTACGACGTGTTGTCGCACCTGGCGGACGTG